>BQIW01000016.1 GCA_021604105.1 Nitrospirales bacterium
ACACAGGATTGGAGGCCAACACACTCGTGCATCTCACGACGGACGGCACCCTTGGACAAATAGGTCATCCCATAATTGAATATTGAGGACCCCGATTAATTCTCTTCCAAAATTCGCCTTGCCGTTTTGATGTTGCTGAAGCATGTGTCGAACAGAATGAGGATTGAAATACCCTTTGGTGTGGAGCCTGCTTTCGGACAGAGCGTCTGCGACAAATTCCGGCAAAAGACCCTGCCATGGCCAGAATGGGGCGGAAAGCCCCCTCTTCCTTCTTTTCAGAATTTCCGCGGGCAAGACACCTTCCAGGGCCCGTCGAAGAATATGCTTTTCCTGAAGCCCTCGCATTTTCAAGTCGGATGGAATCTGGCTGCATAATTCGACAAATTCATGATCGAGGAATGGCACGCGTGCCTCCAGGCCATAAGCCATGGAGGCAGCATCCAGGGTTCTTGTAATGAAGTCCGAAAGGCGCACATTAATATCCAAATACTGTAATTGAGCAAAACGATTCCTTCCTTCAAAATCCTTCGGAAGAAAGAAATGCGGTTCTGAATCGTTGAAAGAACTATGGATGTTGCTAAGGTGATCGGAAAAAAGATCATCGTAACTTCGGTGGGAGGCATTATCGATTATTTGGGTGTATCGAGACAGGTCCATCGTGGCGTGGGCGGCGAATGCCCGACTTGAACGAGAATATTTTTTCCTCAGGAACGGGATGTTTGCGATGAGTTGACGCACACTGAGTGGAAGATTGAGGAATGGTTCATCCGAGCCCTCACCGGTCAAGACGACTTTCACCTGCTGAGCCGCCATTCTGGCGAGCAACATATGGGGGATGCCCTCAGATGAGATATTGGGATCTTCGCGATGCCAAATCATTTCCGGCAACAGATCAAAATCGGCGGTTCTGCAGGTTGTGATGTGATGGCGAAGATTGTAGCCCGAGAAATCTGTGAAAATCCTTTTCGGACCTATCTCATTAAACAACGGATCTTCAAACGCCGCAGAAAAAGTGTGGATAGGATCCGAGATTTCTCGGCTCATCAATCCCGCCATAGCACTTGAATCGATTCCACTGCTCAAATAACAACCTAGTGGCACATCGCTTCGGAGGTGGAGGCGGACGGACTCTTCAAGTTTATCTCGTACCGTCTCGGCCCATTCCTGAGCGCTTCGTTGAAAGCCTTCCTCACCCCTTGATGGAAAGGAGTGATCCCAATAACGCTGGATCGTGATCTTCTCGTTTTCATGGAGAAGATAATGCGCGGGTGGGGGCCGCCGTATTGAACACAAGAGGGTCTTCGGCGCTTGAACAAATCCGACCGCAAACAACTCCTTCATAGCACCGGCATCAACCTGACGGTCAATACACCCGCTTGCAAGGATGGACTTCAACTCCGATCCAAAAAACAGAGCACCGGGTTTGATGGCATAGCTGAGGGGTTTGATACCTAACCGATCTCGGGCCAACATGAGACGACGATGACGGGAATCCCAGATAGCGAAGCCGAACATACCTCTCAGAAAATCCACACAACGCACCCCATAATCCTCGTATAAATGGACAAGGACTTCGGCATCCGAATGTGTCCTGAAACGATGATCTGCAGCCTCTAGATCTTGACGCAATTCCTTGTAGTTGTAGATTTCTCCATTACATTCAACGGTGACAGAGTTATCCTCGTTGGAAATGGGCTGATCGCCGGTTTCCAAGTCTATGATGCTCAGTCGACGGAAGCCGAGACCGATACCCGGGTCAACAAAGTACCCAGCCCCACCCGGTCCACGATGGGACATCATGTTTGTCATATGATGAAGCATATCCCGATCGACCGGCCTCTTAGGATCGGAATACACCACGCCGCACAATCCGCACATAGGTACTCCTACTCTTGTGTGTCGCGTATCTCTTAGCCAACCCTCGGTGAAATGCGTTTGGTCAGTGTCCTAGTTGATGGCTTTCAAATCAACGACTGAATACAGCGCATTCCTATAGTCAGAAACAATCGACTAGGCAAAGAATGTTTCGAACCTTGTATCTCGCCACAATGGGTTCCCTTACGGATCATCGGCCCAAAGTGGGGGAATGTTGATAGGGCCCTTGATGCTTCCTCAAGCATCATGAAAGGGTCGATGAGAATCGAACGTGGCTCCGGTTAGGCTTAACGAAAACTCCCTCATCTATCATCGGTTGGCGACCGGATTCAGTCAGGAGATAGAGCCGATGCAGCCCTTCAATCCAGAGAGATCGGCGACTCTGTGATTCGTCAGCATGGATGGCCGACAAGCGTCCTCCGTCCCGAAAGATAAGACCTGTGTGAGAGAAGAAATCCTTCACGACACCGTTTACGCTCTTCCAACGGATCAACAGATCAAAATACGAATTAGGATTATCAAATAAAGCATTTCCCCATTTGCGTTTATAGCGAAGCAATCCGTCATGCAGGGAAGACCGAGCGGCTCTAAAATTTACCTCAGCTAACCCCAACTGGCGGGCATGCTGGATGCTGTAATAGTAGAGCGCGGCCATAATGCCTCTTTTTTTCAGCGGGAGTTCACCCGAAGCCATGCCTATGGCCAAAAGGTTAAATGTGTCCTGTTTTCGTTCATAGAGAACACCGGCAAATGGCTGGTTGTCTCCCATAATCCAGAGGATTCCCCCTTTTCGGATAAACCGACGTAATTCCTGCCGGCCTTTGATGATGGCCATGGCTCCATGACGGTCTCTCGAGAAAGGGACGTACATGGAATCATAGAACTCGTCAAATCGCTCCTCCCCTTCGGTGACCAATGGCTGCAACTGATGTTTGCGAACCAGACGCATATCCTCGCGGATACTTCGGTTACTACGCACCAACTCATCGAGATCCCCAGGAACAGCGAGCCGCATATCAATCCATTCAGGAACCGCGAGATAGTCCCTTCCGAAGAATTTTTCCGCTGACAATCGATCTGCACGAACGATAGTCAGATCGGCTGCTTCACGCAGGCGATCTAACAGAGCCGGCAGGTCCCGTAACGACACATTTCCGACCAGCTCACGTTGGGGCTCCCCAATGAAAAACCTGTTCGGCAAATAGGAAACCCAGGGATCATGGCCCGCCACCAATAGTGTCCCAATTTGCCCGGATGGAAGAGTGGGCCCCCGCAGCAACACAACCGGGATCCCTCGTAACCCCAGGCACGCCCACGCGAAAAAACCATATCGCGGAACCAAGGTATGTGCCCTGCCGGAAAGGCATGAGATGACCCACTCTATCATCATGTTTTTTAAATGATTCATCCTATCTGTGCCCACTGTTTTTGTTTCGACTGGCCGCAACCACATTCGCAAGGTTCAACCACGCTTTGTCGTGGTTTCCACAAAACCATGGGAATGTCGCGCTTCAAGACGCCGTTCCCGTGGTGTCATTGAGAGAACACTCCGTGAGATTGACTCCCGAGAAGATTGCATGGGTCTTGCCAGTGCCATCACTCGGCCACGGCTTAACAACCCTGATCGACAGATCAATGTCACCAAGGAGCTTTCGGAGATGCCCCAGAACAGTAAAATGGACATGCGGATCGGACTCTACGTTCTTGATCTTTGGATGGCCGACGAGGGCGTGGCAGGTGAGCTCGAGCCGAAACTTCTTTAGGCTTTCTTGGTAAAGGCGGTATTCTCCGAGGCGAAGTGTTCCCGCGAAGTGATCAAGTATCTTTCGGGTCGTAAGGAGACACCCGTCTCCGAGCAAAATTGAGGCTCGTTCTCGCCCTTCAATTGAACCCATCAAAGGCAGTTGCCGACCGCAGGAACATCCACCTGATGCAGCTATGGCCAGATCAGCCGTGTTGTACCGTATGAGGGGCATGGTCCGGGCGCGCAAATCTGTCACCACGATTGTCCCTAATTCGCCCGGATGGGCCGGTATCCCACCCCGCAATACTTCAACAAAATGTGTATCCGCATTTACATGGAACGTCCCACGCTGCTCGCATTGCCAGGCGATATACCCGACCTCGGTCTGGCCATACAGCCCGACCGGTTCACGGCCGAAGACTCGCGTGACCAATTGACGGGTTTCGGCATCCACCAACTCTCCTGCGCAAAACACCACACGTGGCCGTTTAAGTGCGGCCTGAGCCGCTTCGCTCGCACGCGCAATGCGGCGAAGGGCTGTCGCCGTGCCAACCACCACATCAGCCTTTGCCTCCAGCAATTGTGCCAACTGGTCCTTGATGGATCGTTCCGTCGAGATCCACGTCTTCCGAGAAATACCGAAGCGCTGCAGTACGTGCGAGGGACCCGGCTTTATCTGAAATTGCACCGTGTGATGGCGCCAACGAAATCCGTGTTCAAACCATATCCGCAGTCCCACGGCTCTTCGCACCCGTTCCTCGAGCGGCCGTTTCCAAATCCGTAATGCTGCACCTGATGAGCCGCTGGTCTCAAGGTAGGTGCAGGATGAGGAGTCCACTCCCCGCGCCAGCAATTCACCTCGTTTCGCCGATTCTCGCACCAGGGGAGCGGTGATAATTGGAATTCGATCCAGATCTTGAATGCCTCGAATGGCTTGGACATCTACACCCGCTTCGTCCCAAACACGACGGTAAAAGGGGACGTTGCTGTAGGCATGGATGATAGCGTCGCGGAACAAATGATCTTGCAACGATCGGAGATTTGCGGGAGAGCGTGTGACGTTCGACCTCAGATCCATTAGGCACTTCCATGTTCGCAGAATTTCCATCTAGAGCCCTTCCCTTCCGGAGACAGGGTGCTGCTCATTTGCAGTTCCGACCTTCGAGATGATCATCCTGGTCTTCTCTCCTGGGCTTAACGGGATCGTCTCGACTCGCTCAACCCGCAGATGGATTTCACCAGGCAAGACCGCTTGAAGATCCGATTCAATCCTCAAAAGAAGACCCTGAGCGTTATTGGATACAACGATTTGGAGGTGGATCTCGTTTATCTCATTTTGCAAAATTCTCCACTGGCCTAACTCGTCATAGCGTCCCAGGACTTCGTGAAAAAATGGCCAGAAGATTCGCCTGCCGTCTGGCAAAGCCACTGAATCTACCCTGCGCCCGTAGATTCGTCTGAGAAGGGGAAGAGTGCGCCCACAGGGACATCGTGTGGTATCAACCTCGGCCAGATCTCCTGTCTCATAGCGAATCATCGGCATGGTCCACATGCCTAATGCTGTGGTGATAATTGGGCCAGGCTCCCCTGAAGCCGCAGCAACCTCCACAATGTGGCTATCAGCGCTTACGTGAAATCCGGAACGACGCTCACACTCCCATGCGAAATTCGAAAGCTCAACCAACCCGTACACATCGACAGGATCCCTTCCGAGCGCACCCCGAACCAGTTGGCGAGTGGCCGGCGAGAGGGTTTCACTATCGGAGACGATGAATCGGGGCGAGGGCAGATTGAGCCCACGCGTTTTGACAGTTTCCGCCAAGGCATACAGCGTACCCGCCCCTGCAACGATCACGTCCGGCCGCGTCTCAACTATGCGTTGTGCCCAGAACTCTGGTGGGTCCAGGATCGAGCACCACTCTTTAGGAGCGATACCAAGTCGTTGGACGAAAAACTGCCGACCAAAAGTCATGCGAATTTCAAACGTTCGGTCAGTCCAGCGGAAACCATGTTCGAAAAGAATGCGCCAGGCAACCACACGCTGCCACTGCTGATCTAAGGCTCCAAGATAGATACGCAACGGAGTTCCTGTTGAACCGCTCGTTTCAACAACTCCACATCCGTGGGGATCAATCCCCTGTGCAACGACTTCTTCCGGACTTGCCCGCTTGAGACGATCCTTTTGAAGGATAGGGATTTTGTCTATATCATCCAACGAACGGAATTCATCAGGATGATACCCTGCGTCCTTGTAAAGCCCTCGATAGAGGGGAACGTTCTGATACGCATGCATGAGGAGACCTCGAAGCCGCTTCTCCTGTACCTGCCGTAGATCCTCAGACCTCCAGTGACTGGAACCCAGAGCTTGGCGAATCAACCGAACGGTTTTCCATCCGTCCAACAACATCATTCGTTCCAGAGCTGCGTGTCTTTTCTGATATCCTTTTTCATTAAACAAAAGGTGTGGACAATAGGAATACCCGGCTGACCAGCCACATTCGTGCATACGTCGCAACTTCCAAGCATCATATTGAAACAATCTTTCATTCCCGTGGGGCCACAGCAAGCCGGCTCTATCTCTTTTCAGCTCTAACAGCAATAAAATTCCCGGTCAGGTATCGCGTAGGCCAGTGCGACATGTTTTCGAATACCTGCATCCAACGCAAAAACCGTTGCTGTACTGCACTGTTCGCGCAGGAGCACAGAATTTTGGCAGCGAGCACGGCAAGAACCCGTGGACAATGGAGCACCGCCGTGACATCCCTCACGTCGAAGCCTATCTCCCGCAGCCATTTCTGTAACCTCCAGGGACCGCAGGTGGCACCAACATAGTAAGGAAGGATACCCAACCGGTTTAAGAATTTGAACGGAAGAACGTTACGAGCCGCAATAATCGGATTGGCAGGATTATCCAGTGTTAGAATGAGCTGACCGCCTTGGCGAAGCACCCGGTGCAATTCCCGTAGACTCACGATGATCTCATCCAAGGTTTGAAAATGGTCCAGGGTGGAATTCGACACCACCACCTCAAACGATTCGTTTCCAAACGGAAGGTCGCGAACATCCGCACAGGCTCCACTCACACTCGTCTGGCCCCGAAAGCCCAAGTGCGCATTCCCGAAGGACAGATCCATCCCTATGATGCTATGAGCTCTGGCCTGCAAGAAAGGCGTGAGGCCCTCTCCCACCAATTCGTCAAACATGTCCGTCTTTAGCAATCGACCTACTGGTTGTTTGGGGAGCCATCGGAAGAGAAGAGATTGGTTGATTGAATCGCTGTGTTGTCGCCAAAGCTGATCCGGGCGGGTCATTATCCATTCGTCCGCAATGGAATCCCAGTACCTCTTCCCTTCGATTATCACGATGGGTCTTTCATGTTTGATTAATGGGAATGTAAAGCCTTTAGGTCTGGTCTACACGTATTTTCCTCGCAAGCCCCGACCCAGACAGTGACGCCCAGACAGTATAGAATGACAAAAATTTTCAGCCCCTTGAAAAAAATGCTGGTGGAATGCCGCTTATCGATATCGGATTCCCACTACTCTGTTATAGATAAACCCGATAGCCCAACCTAGAATCCCACCGGTCAGGGCTCCGTAAAAAAGCCCGACCAGACTCCCTTTCCACGTAACTGAATACCCGATGAAAAAGTTGGAAAGTAACTGAAGATGAGAGCCAACCTTTGGCCCCCCTTCGAGAAGAAGCCAAACCGTCATAATAAAAAGGCCTAATCCACCCATCAGGCCACACACCACTGCCAATACCCCTCCCTGAATTTTGGCCACAACCCGGCTAAGTTCTTCATCACCCTTGGAATCCGTTTCCATATTTTCCCTCCAGGACAATGCCTCTTGGTAATAGCTAATCTAGAAGATTGCGACGACGATTCACTTCCTCCCGCCATCGGATAAATTTCGCATAGGCCTTCATGCTCCAGTTTCGGAGTGAGGCTCCTGAGTATCCTATGGCAAATCCCCCGACTCCTCCCTCTAGGAAACCTATCAGTGAACCACCCCACGTCACTTGAAAACCAAATAGGAAATTCCCAAGCAGAGACAAGTTGGGCCCCACTACCGGTCCTCCTTTGAGGACCAAAATCACCGTCCCAATCAAAATGAGAAGACCACTGATGGTACCGACAGCCACACCCATGGCGACGGGATCCAGCTTGGCAAACACGATCTCGATTAACTCTTCCTCATTTTCTTTGGGGAGTTCATCTCCGCTCACTTGAACCCGCACAGGCACCATTCGATCGCCGCCATTGCCGGAAGTCGTACGGTTTTCCTCATGGTAGGCTTTTTCGGTATTCACCGCCCATACATCATGCTGGGATTCACCCATGATATTTCTCGCGGCATACACCCCCGTCACCATGGAATGATCCTGATTGTTATAGCGATGCAGACCATTTCGTCCAATGGTCTGAAAATTTGAAAATGTTTCCAGATATTGTCGAATCGTCTGGACGTAATCCTGATAGTGATGATCGTATACCGGATAGGCTTTTTCCATACGAACCACAGTCCCGTCTTCAACTTCGCGAGGATTAATGAGCCCGAGTTGGGCGCATTCCCGTGTGCCGAATTCAATCAACCGCTCATTCGACCATGTCCACTCATCGTCTTTGTCCCAGAGGAAATACTCAAGGCCCAGCGAAGTTCGTGAGGGATCCGGCACCATATACGGGCTCCAATTTTTATAATTCTGTATTCGTCCCATTTTAACTTCAGGTGAATGGATATAGATCCAGTTATCAGGGAATACGTCTTCGCGGTTAACCACCAGGACCACGGTTAAATAATCCCGATACCGCAGGCCAAGCGCGGCCTCTACAACCTTCTCGGGGGGTTGAGGATCCATGGCCTCGATTAACTCGCGCAGAGGCATGGTGGACACAAAATCGCTGCCTTCAAATTCCAAATGCTCCCCTGATGAGGCTCGCGCGGAAACACAATCTACACGCCCATGGCGGTGTCTGATACGCTCGACTTTCATGCCTTTTAATGTCTGAGATCCAAAACCAGCCACCAATTCCTCGCACCGTTCCCACATCATTCCCGGACCTAAGCGAGGATAATGAAACTGCTCAATGAGCGAGGTCACGATTTCACCCTTCTTCCCACCCCTTTGACCAAATAGGGCATTTCGAACCGCTTCTTTCAACGAGAGATTTTTGATTCGTTGCGCAGCCCAATCGGCTGATATCTCAGTACAGGAAATCCCCCAGACTTTTTCCGTGTAGGTTTTAAAGAATATCTGGTACAGGCGATATCCAAAACGATTAATCACCCATTGCTCAAAATTTTCCTCCTGGCCATTAGGAAACACCTTCACCTTGGCATAACTGAAACAGACCAGAAGAGCCTCCACGACCCCCAGCCCGGCCAAGGCATTAGTGGCCTTAAGCGGATAGTCGAAAAAATGTTGGTTGTAATGGATTCGGCTTATACGAGGTCGAAGGAGAAAATTGTCACCGAGAATTTCATTCCACAACTCTGTCACCATCGGCATTTTCGAAAAAAATCGGTGTCCACCGATATCAAAACGAAAGTCTCGATAGTTGACCGTTTGTGATATGCCTCCGACCTGTTTCCCGGCCTCAAGGATAAGAGAGGAAGAGCTGTTTTTCCCAAGTTCATAGGCCGCCGTAAGGCCTGCAGGACCGGCGCCAATAACCACGACAGGATGAGATGCCACTACTGCCTCCCTGACGGTCTCTTAATATCGAAGGATTCAGGGACAAGAGCCGGCATTATCGACTCCTTCCGGTTTCCCCCATACAAAACATGGCGTGCCAGGCCTATGGCAAACGCCAAACCACTATACAAATAATACAGCCAATGCCAGGGAATACTCTGCAGGGCAAACCGGACCCCACGTTTTTTCTGAAAGAATCGATAGAGGGGCGCATTGATGATTAGTAGCGAAACCATGATCAAGGCCGCCACCGCCAGCAATGGACCCCACCAGATCGCTCCCAGCAAGGCTCCCACGAGCCCATACGTCAACACGACACAAAGGCGCTCGGAATGCCGGATATTTAAGTCATTGGTGAACCTGCGATCCCGAAGAATTAATTCTGTCCAAGGGATTGCGCGGTAAAAAAAATCTGCTTTGAGCATGGAACAGATATCCCATCGTTTCAAATGTTTCACATGGATATCTTTACACAACTGAATCTGGTGACCGGTCTTTTTCAATCGATAGCCCAACTCAATGTCTTCAATAGAAGGACGACGATACGTTTCATCAAACCCGCCTATTTCCAGGAAAATATCACGGCGGATGGCCCCACAAGCACCCCAAAACGTCGAAGCCTCCCTTTGGGCTTTTTGATGGACGTAGTGGTGAAAGAGATTTTTGTATTGGGACAAGAAATTTGGTTCGCCAGGAGTGTCATCGTACGACCCGATCAACGCAGTGAGGTCGGGATTATTGTGAAACGTTTCTGCCACCCGTCCCAGGGTATCGGGATGCACACACACATCGGCATCGACAAAGAAGAGGTATTCGCCTTTGGCCTGAAGTGCCCCAATGTTTCGGGGGTATGCCGGTCCTCCTGAAGTAATAGGAAGTCGAATGACCTGAGCACCAAACTGTTTCGCCACTTGCCAGGATCCATCGGATTCACCATCGGCAACGACGATTATTTCCAGAGGAGGAGGCTGTAAAGCGGCCAGGCTTATCAGGCATTGACGAAAGGCTTCACCCCCGTTGTAGACAGGAACAACAATTGAAATAGTTATTTTCAAAAAGGAGGAACTCGACCCACCACTGACTTCCTGCTCTTTATCATGTCGAGAAATCTTGTTCATAAATTAAACATAATCCGCCCGCCAAACGACATTGCCTCCGGGAGAGCACCTCGCAGGCATGTAAATATGAAATTTTAGGCAATTACCCTGAAAATTCGCGGAGGGCATGATCAACCAAGCCGAAATGAAATTATTATTATGGCTGTCAACTCCTTCCCTTGGGTACATGAATGTCAGAAGTTGAGGAAATACCTTTCAACTTCAATTGGGAGTTCATCAAAAAAACGACGAGTCCTCAATGGAGTTGTTTCACCCCCACAAAATATTTATCGGTTTCCAGAACGTAAACCCAAGGGAAATACGCAACTATTCCTTGAGAATGGGTACTTATCGGACAAGAAAAATTACGGGCCTCCGGTTCATGGGCAACACATTTTTTGGTTTCAAAGCACGAAAATCTGTAGGAGAACATAATGGAACTATGAGAGTTCTTTGATGGGAAATCGATGTGGTTGCGGGGGAGGGATTTGAACCCTCGACCTTTGGGTTATGAGCCCAACGAGCTACCAGGCTGCTCCACCCCGCGAGTCGATAGTAGAGGAGGGGCAGCTGAGAAGTCAATGCAAAAACAGGAGTGAAGCAGAAGAAGACACTATGGTATCTTCACCGACTTATGACATTTGCCGGAATTATTGCCATCTTCCTGTTTCTTGGTCTGATCATTGGCGATTGGTATCAATTTACCACCTTGAAAAGTTGGGCCTGCCACTATGGCTGTCCATTGGCTCACAGGAAAAATGCCCTGGACTCTCAATCAGTTTCCTCGATTGCCCCAGCCTTTCAAACTGGCGCTCTTCCCTTGCCTCATGGAATTGCCCGCTGGGTCGCAGACCGAAAGGTCATCGTGATCCGCCCATACTACCAACTCTTTTCCCTGCGTTTTCGCACCGCATGGCCATTAAAGGGGACAATCGCTGTCAATTCAGATGGCAGCCAACTCCTGCTGCATTTGTCCAAACGTATTCCCTGGTCGTCAGCTATTCTCACCCTCATGTGGTTACTTTTTGTCATTGGAGGCACTCTCACCTTTGTCGTTCTATTTATTCTTGATGGAGGGATCAGCACAGTCGGAGGAGTATTTTGGGTGATCGGAATGACCGCATTGGGCATATTGGTGCTGGCAGGAGGCTTGATTCTGTTGTCGTTTGCCTACCGGCTTGAAGATTCCCGCCTGATGCAGGTTTATCAGGAATTACTGGATGTCTTGACAGCTCATCCCTTAAAGGATTCGGATAAGTCGGCGAACTCTTAAAAAAATGCCCCATAGACAATTCCACTTCTCTTAATTTTATAAACAACCCTGAATGCTTACGCTTAGGGAATTATTTCAAGAAGGTCTTTCTTGGCTTTTGAAAAGTTCTCTACCCGGAACGTTGGCAATTCGTATGCCCAGCCTCCCACACGCCGATTGAACGCCTCAACTTCCCGCTGAACCTCCTCCGGTTGTTTTAATATTGAGTTTTTGGAGGAAAGCTCTTCTTGAATATCTGCCGTGTTATTCGCTTCCGGAGATTCATGGGCTTTTTCGTCTTTGGCAGAATTCTGCGCTGGACCTGTTTCCTCTTTTTCTGGGGAAGGGGTGGCATCCACAGGTTGAATCAGTTTTTGATCAAATTCCGCAGAAAAATTTCCAAAAACTTTGTCTACCTGTTTGGCCGTTTGTACATGAAGCCTGAGTCCATCAAAGGTTTCCAAAACTGCCGTCACCCCAGAGCGGTCCTGAAAATTCACCTCTTGCGTTTCTTTCACATCTTCTAATGAGAGCTGCACGAGAGTCCCCACCACGTTATTCACATTAAACTGGGAAGCCACTTTGGAGCCTGCAGGGATCGAATCCAGCTGAAAATCCAGATCCTCAGGCTTATCTTTTGAGACAAGAAGAGTTTCCCCGCCGGGATGCCTGACCGTCACCCGATGCACGCGCTTAGTCGTCAGCGCCGTTATTTCCTTATCGAGCCACTCTCCCGCCACTTTTTCCAACGGCAAATTCCCTATTGTTAACCAGGTTTGGGGATCTCCCGGTTTTCGCGCATAGATTTCACTCATCCGTGGATTTCCCTTGGCAGAACGTTGATTCCCCAGAATCACCAAGGCCGCCTCAGGATTACTCGGGGTTTTTAGTGTCACAGTTGTCGATAGTGAACCTTCTTGCTCTGTGTCCTGTAACCCCAATCGATCGTATAACTCCGGATTTTTCGTTTTGGGTTCCAGTATCCGCAACTCCGCCAACCCGATGAGAGTCTGTTTCACCTTTTCTACATCAGCGCGATACCCCGCCTTCTCCTTAACCTGCCAGGTATGCTCCCCACGCAACAGTGTCACGGTCTGATCCTTGGTCTCCACAACTATTTCGTTCACATCATTGACAACCGACAATAAATCCGGGAGCAATAGCTCACCACTCTGTGGAAACTGAGAGGCCGGCTTTTGATTCACGAAAATGGCTAGAACAATCCCAGCTAAAGTTACGGCGGCTAAGATGCCTAGAGTTTTGGCTTTCATACGCTTCCTTTAATATTATTGAATAGTCGAATGAGTTTCTGGTTGATCGATACATGGGTTACTTGGCTTTTGGGAACCCCTTCTTTCTGATCCCTGTTGAACTGATCCATACCCCGACAATACCGATCAGCAACGGCACGAGCCCGATATTGATAAATTTTACCCAACGCTCCACACTCTCAATGTTTTTGCCAAGCTCATGCTGAACACCCCGCAGTTCTTTGCGAACCTGGATCAATTCCTTTCGAAATTGTCCCATGGCCTCCTGCTGTTCAACACTGAGGATCATGGCATTTCCCTCAGGCTTTTGACTCTGCAATTCCTGAATTTTACGTTCCGTCGCCTTAAGCTGTTCCTGGAGCACTTGCTCCTTTTGCCGGAAGCGCTGCTCCGCTTCCTGTTGCAACATTCGCAAAAGCGTGAATGGCCGGGAATATCCCGCCCGGCTTCTCACACTAATGAGATCATTGCTTCCCGTCAGATTATCCAAGGCGTTTGTCACAAACGTGCCATTGCCGGCATTGGGAATGCCTATCCGTTGTCCAAAAAAGTTTTGGACTTGAACCCAAAACCGATCCTGCAAGATATCCGTATCGGCCACCACAATCACATTGATGGGACCTTTCGATTCTGTAAGGTGATCTTGGGTCTGGGTCTCGGCTTCTGAAGGCATATCCGGATTCTCACTCGTATTCGCATCCCCTTTAGGCTTCCCATCAGGAAAAGCCGTTTTCACGGTTCCTGTTACCCTGGCGGCGACCATAAATTTTTCCCCTTCAGGCTGATAACTATTGAGTAAGCCGCTGACATCAGGCATGACTGATAAGCGTGAGGCCTCAATCTGCATGGCGGCTTCATCCGATTGGATGAGCGGCTCGACCGTGGTCCCCGTCTCCCCCTTCTTTCGAATGATGCCTGCTGATGCCACCGTGATCGACGGCACCTGAGCCGTGACAATGTCCTCGTCGCTGAAATGTTCCTGGCGGAAATCAATCCAGACAGGATAATCTACCACCTGCA
Source organism: Nitrospirales bacterium (assembly GCA_021604105.1). GTDB lineage: Bacteria > Nitrospirota > Nitrospiria > Nitrospirales > UBA8639 > Nitrospira_E. The sequence continues at coordinate 13,960 of BQIW01000016.1, forward strand.
GACGGTTTTGCTGTTGGACTTGCACCTTTTTGGCCAACGGCAAATCTCCCAACACCTGCCCGTTCACCAACTCAAGACCCCAGGCGGCCAATAACGTAGGCATATCCGAATTCCGGGGGCCGCCGCCTCCCATCGGGTTCATGGGGTTTCCTCCTCCAGTATCGGCTTCCGCAAGAGGATCCACAAAAATCATGGCATGCCCGCCTCTCAAAACATATTGATCGATGGCATAGAGCGTGGCCTCACTCAGGGACTTAGGATGCACAATCATTAAAACACTAATCTCCTCAGGGATAGAGGCCGCCGCCGTTTCAATTTTTTTCACTTCGAACATTTGTTCGATATGAGAGAGAATGAGCCAGGGTTGGCTTCCTCCCTGCTGTGCCATAAACGGCATGCCCCCACCCCCATCAATGGGCAGGGAACTCAGCAGGCCAAGAACTTTTTTCTTGGGATTGGCCAACGTATGAACCATCTTCGTCAAGTCATACTCCAAAAACTCTTCCCGCTCTGGTTGAAAAAATGGAATCACTTCCAACTCATCAGTCGAACTGGTCCCGGCTAATCCAAAATAAAATTGGGTGCTACCACCATCAAGCGGGATACCCTGCAGACCAAACGCGACAGCTCGGTCTTCTTCTTCTGAAAACGGTTCAGGGTCTATCACTTCCAGGTACAGTTGGTCTCCCGCGACTTGGGCATATTCTTCCAACATCTCTTGAACGCGTGTTGCGTAACTTTTAATGCCCGGCAAGCCGGTTGCCAGGGATTTGGAGAGGTAAAACCGCAGTGTAATGGGTTCCTTCAAACTCTTAAGAACATTCTTGGTGCCTTCAGACAGGGTATACAGCTCATGTTCTGTCAAATCAAATCGGGCAGAACTGAACGCGGCATTACTCACCATGTTGAAGACGCCGAATAAAACGGCTGCCATGATGAGGCCGCTTCCCGTGAGTACTTTTTTATTCATCATCACTCCTCACTTGCAAAGTTTCACACCTTATCCTTCAAACCGTCCCCTTACGACTCGGCCTTTTTGATATCAATGACCGTAGCCGTCGCAAACAACCAAAAGGCAATCAGCGAGAGAAAAAACAGAATATCGCGCAAATCCAAAACACCTTTGCTGATCGATTGGAAATGCGTCAAAAAGCTGAATGAGCTAATGGCACTCAGCAGAAATTGTGGCGCCCAACCGCTAAATAGCTCCAGAACGAGTGGGAATCCACTCAAGATAAACCCCAAGGAAATGACAACGCTGACCACAAAGGCAATCACCTGATTTTTGGTGAGAGCGGAGATGCAGGAGCCGATGGCTAAAAATCCCCCGGCCATCAGCAGACTACCGAGGTAGCTGGCAAGGATGACGCCATTATCAGGATCCCCCAATACATTCACCGTGAGCCACATGGGAAAGGTCAGAGCCAAGGCGATTCCCGTGAAACACCATGCGGCCAGAAATTTCCCTGCCACGGCCTCCCACATGGTGACTGGCAGAGTCAGCAGCAGTTCAATCGTCCCGGAACGACGTTCTTCCGCCCATAAGCGCATTGCCAACGCAGGGATTAACACAAGATAGAGCCACGGATGAAAATCAAAAAACGGCACCAGGTCTGCCTGGCCGCGCGCAAAGTAATTTCCCAGATAAAACGTGAAGGCTCCACTGAGTAACAAAAATATAACAATGAACACCGCCGCGATCGGCGTGGCAAAATACCCGGCCAATTCCCGTTGAAAAATCACTCGAATACGTCCCACAATTCCTCCTTCACTCTCGATAATGTCTTTCAGCTACCTCTTGTCAGGGCATTGGTCCATCTGAGTCACATAAAGATGGGTTCTTCTTGGTTTGAGGATTGTCAGCTGAAGCATCCCACCCGCCTTATAGATTGCATCCTGCTAAAACCAGGCCCTATTACGAAATCGTCTGATTGGGAGTCGTCAACAAACGAAATACCTCATCCAATTGCCCCCGGTCGGGATAGAGTTCCCTCACTTCCCATCCCTGTTCTCGCGCGCAATGTCCAATATCCGGGAGGATCCACTCTCCGTCATCCGGATAAATACGAAATTGCACCAAGTCACCGTTCCGGCCCAACTCTTCAATCTTTTTGACCCCTTTCACCGTCATCAGGTGATGATGTAAGACCATGGGATCCACGCCGGCTATCGTGCCAAGGACCGTATGGTGCGTAGGAGATTTTCCTTCCAATTCCGCTGGTGTGCCATCAAACACCACTTTCCCCTTCGCAATGATCATTGCGCGCGTACAGAGTGCATGTACTTCTTCCAAGATATGGGTCGAGAGAATGATGGCCTTCTCCTTCGCCATGGCTCGAATCAGGGTTCGAACCTCATGCTTTTGATTGGGATCCAATCCATCGGTCGGCTCATCTAAAATCAAAATTTCCGGGTCATGAAGAATCGCCTGAGCCAGTCCCACACGGCGCTTAAACCCTTTCGACAAGGTTTCAATCGATTGATTCAACACCGATTGCAAATTCACCTTCTCGACCGTTTCCGAAACCGTTCGCTTAAGCGTCGCCCCACGATATCCTCGCATTTCCCCAATAAACGTAAGAAACGAGGCTGGAGTCATATCCTGATAGGCCGGAGCCCCCTCTGGCAGATAGCCGATACGCTTTTTGGCATCGATGGGTTGAACGTCAATATTATGCCCGCAAATATGTACGGCGCCGCTGGTCGGCGTGAGAAAACCTGTGATCATTTTCATAGTTGTAGATTTACCCGCTCCATTCGGCCCTAAGAACCCGAGCACCTCTCCTTTTCCTACGGTAAACGACACACCATCCACTGCGATAATCGGCCCAAATGTTTTTCGCAAGTTTTCAATTTTAACCATGATTTCCATGCTACCCTCTTTATCTCAATAATTTCATGAAGTGATCTGTTACACCTGTGTGCCCTCGAGATCTTATTTTCTCAACCCCCGCTAAATTTAATGGAAATACAAGGGGGGCAACTCTTTGACATCTTTGTGAGATTTCGGTGGCTTGGCTGTTATGGCCGGCTTGACTGTCTCCCAAAACTGCCGCCCGTCCCAGTTCTGTTTTTCTGCCGTGGTCGTGTACAAGGTCCGATCAAGGTTCCAAATGGCGGCAGAAATTTCTGCCGGATCAGGAACCGGCTGACTCAATAAACGTTCCACTGATTTCAGGCTTTGACAGGGACGCCCTTTTTCCTTGAGGGAAGCCCATTGTAATAGTGCGGCTCGGGTTTTTTCCGCTGACTGTTCAAAACACGCAGCCTTCACCCCTTGAATGGCATTTCGCTCCGATTCAAATTTCCCATCATTCCTTTCTGCCCTATTTAGACCTCGTCCATTCCGTTTTTGGCGCTCCCTCCACCAGGCCACCAGGGTCACCAACCACAACGTGAAACACCCCCCTGTAATCCACGCCCATGGTAACGGCTTGGCACTATCAGAGGTGCCGAAGGTGGGCGGACTTTGGGGGTCTATCAGCTGACGGTCACGCTCCATTGGAGCAACAGACTGGGACGAAGCCGACGTGGGATTCTGTGCTGAGGATGCAGGTTGAGGCGGACCGAGAACCGTTAAAACCTTAGCAGGGAGAGTGGCTTCTTCCCACCGGTCAGTCCCAATGTTCCACCAGGGAACATGAATCGCGGGCAACGTCACTGTACCCGGCTGCGTGGGCACGAACACATATTTTTCCTCCCTGGACCCCACAATCCATTTCCCGTCAAAATCTGTCTGGGTTTTTGCCTTGTCGGGATAGATCTTCACAATGGGTTGTGGGGGCACGGTCACTTCAGGCAATTGTTCTCCGCGCTGACCTGTCGCACGCATCACGATCGTTCGAGTTGGAGAATCCCCTATCTGAAGATTTTCGGTATCACCCGACCATACTTCCGTGAGGGTGAGACTTTTGGCCGGCAACCAAAATCGCCCATTCAGATCTGATGGAAAATCTTTAACGTTGATAGCAATTTTTGGACTTCGCCTGTGAATCGGACGTGAGGCTTTGAAAGGATCACGTCCCAGACCTCCGGGCCGATTGCCAAATAATTCCTCAAAGAGCGTTCCACGGGTTCGACCTTCCTGAACCGTTCCGGAAAAAAGGATCGGAGGAATCACCTGCCTCCCGCTTTGTTGTGGTGTGATGACATAACGTCGTTCGGTGATATGATATCGTCGCCCCTTTCGGGTCGACTCGTACGAGACGTCCTTTCCCACGCGTTCAACAATTCCCCAATCCATTTCGGGTTCATCTAAACGGCCTTCCTGCACGGCAATGGCGCTGGCTAACCGCAGCGTCAGAAGGACTTGCCCCTGTAGATAGGGAACCTGTGAGTCCACATCTGCTTCGAGAAAAATATCCTGTCTCTCATTAGGCTCTCTCGTGTGATCCGGCTCATTGACCTCCAGTTGAATGGGGCCGGTTTGATGAGCGCCCACATGGATAGGAGGAATGGTCACGGCTCCTGTTCGCTTTGGCGCAAGCGTCGCAATCCATCGGACCAATGAAGTGGTTCGCATATTGATGATCGAAGTTTGTTGACTTTGGGTCGTACCCAATACATCGAAGTCTGCGTCTAAGATATGCCACTCGGGGGATTCACCCGAGGACGCCTGATCCGCCTCCACGATGAGCTGAAAGGTCTCATCTGCCATGACCGGATTCCGATCCACGTAGGCCCTGACTGATTGGGCCGAGACAGGATGGTCATGCCCCACAAATACAAGGCAGACCACCATCACCCCTATCCATCTCAAAATTCTCACCAGCGCTTTCCTTGAGAAATGGTGGACCCTCCAGTCTCTACACGCCGTTGATGCTCCAAAAGAAATTTTCGGCGTAACAATCCCCCCGGATCATCAGGGATGCGACGAAGCCATTGCTGGAGGACCTGTTCAGACTTCTGTTTTTCCGGTGAGTGGGCCGCGCTCCCCGCAGAAGATACCTCTGAATGTTCCGCCTGATCTTCCGGCTTTTCCTCCGTTGTAGTTGGTGCGGACCGCGGCTTTTTTGATTGTTCGGCTTTCAAAGGATCCGGCCCTTGCGCCTCTCCTTCCATATTTTCTTCAGAAGATTTCTGATCTTTATTCGACTGATTAGCGGTCAGGGCAGAACCCGACTCTGACCCGTCTTTTTCAGGGTTCTCTTTTTGAGAGTCACCTGTTTTCGAATCGGATTGTGTATGGGTCGGGTCTGAAGAATTCTCTGATTTTTCTTCTTCACCTCCCATCTGATTCCCATTATTGCCCTGTTTGGGGGAGGAGCCATCCGATTGTTGGGGTGACTCTCCTTCCTGTTCCGCAGATGATGATTTATCCATGAGTTGTTTGATGATTTCTAGATTATGTTGAGCGTCCGCATGATCAGGCTGCTGAGTGAGGGCTGTTTGATACGAGGCCAGGGCTTCTTCATAGCGACCGAGATTAGCCAAGGCATTGCCTCGATTGTAATGACCCTCCGGTGTATCCACTATGGAAAAGGCTTCTTCTGCTTCCTGATATTTCCCTGCACGATAATGGGCTATGCCCTGCCAGCCTGGGTCTTGAAACAAGGCTGCCGCTTCTTCCGGAGCGTCACGCTCTAATGCCTGAATACCCTGTTGATCGGGACGAACCCAGAGATTGTCCCAGGAAAAAGCCTCGCTTACCTGAGGAATAAGCAGGAAGGCCAGCAGCATTCCTAACCATCCCGGTCGAAATGCGGGTAACGCCAAAACCAAAAGTAGCAGGACGAGCCAGGGTCCTTCCTCTCGCCACAGATCGGTTGTTCGGTGTTCAGATGTTGAAGAGGATAGCCCCCTCCTGGGCACAACGGAAGGAAAGACCCGATTGATATCCTGGTCGTCAGCCGTCACCGTGGCATAATAACCACCACCCGCTTGAGCGAGGGCTTGAAGGGAAGGAATATCTAACTTGGGAATCACCACCGCTCCGTCCTGATCTTTGAGGAATCCCCCTGTCTCCGGAATAGGAGCCCCATCGACGGTCCCAACACCAAGTACAGACACACGCACCCCCAGACTGCGTAACTTGTCTACCACCTTCAATGTGGCAGGATCTCCCTCGCCGTCCGTTAGCAATAGCACATCTCCGCTTGCCTGTCCGACCTGCTGCAGGAGTTCATGGGCCTTCTGCAAAGCGAGATCAGTACGACTACCCTGGACCGGCATGAGTTCCGTCTCGAGAGATTGCACAAGGGTCACGATGGTGTTGGCATCATTGGTTAACGGCGAGACGACGAATGATTCACCGGCATAGACCACAAGAGCCGTTTGTCCTTCTTTCCGCGCCTTAAGCATGTCTAGAATCTTATGTTTGGCTCGCGTCAACCGTGAAGGAGCCACATCCTGCACATCCATTGAACGGGATAAATCCAGGACCATCACCAACGCCGATTCCGCCCGGAACACGGGCTGGGGTAATTGAGACCAGACCGGCCCGGCCAGTGCACAGACCGCCACAATCCAACCAGATCCGAGAAGCACGAGAGGTAGGCGCCGCGTCGCTCCCTCGGTTCCCACCAACAAATGGGGGAGGAGATGGGCATCACATACAGACTCCCATATCTGACCCGTTGCCCCCTTCCTGGCTATTAGTAGAAAGAGTCCGAATAAGGGAAGTAATCCCCATAGCCATTCCGGTCGTAGAAAATGAAACATTTCCATCTTATCGTCCGGCCCCTGCTTGTGCAGTGATCGCTTCCGCCTTCCAACTCGACCGGAGACCCCATTCCCTTTTCCAGATGAAAGACATGGCCATTAAACAGGAGAGAACCAACGCAAATCCTAATGGCCATATATATAATTCGATCGTCGGTCGAAACAGTTCCGATTCAGTGGCCGCCGGCTCCAGACGATCTAATTCTTTATACACCCTCATGAGTCCCTCGGTGTCCTTGGCACGCAGGTACAACCCTCCCGTACGTTGCGCGAGATGGCGAAGGGTATCTTCATCCAAATCACGAGAAGGATTCACCGTCTGTGTGCCGAAAAATGATTCAATCTCCATTTGATCCGCGCCAACTCCGATGGCATAAATTCGAATACCTTGTTCCTCAGCCAAGGCCGCCGCTTGTGTAGGCGACACTTCTCCCGCAGTATTGGCCCCATCAGTTAATAGCACTAAAACCCGGCTTCCCGCTGGTTGCTCTTTGAGCCGTTTCACGGCAAGGCCGATCGCATCGCCAATGGCGGTTTCCTTTCCCGCCAAGCCAATTTCAGTTTCCGTTAACATGGACTTGACTGTGTCTCGATCAAATGTCAAAGGTGTCTGCACGTAGGCTTGGGAACCGAATATAATCAGCCCTATACGATCGCCGGTTCGACCAGCGATGAACTCCCCGGCTGCGGTTTTCACCACCTCTAAACGGTTGACTTCCTGTCCTTTTACTGAAAAATCCGGAATCTTCATGCTGCCGGAGACATCGACGGCCAGCATCAGATCACGTCCACTGGTTGGTAATCCAACGGGTTCGCCACTCCACTGTGGACGGGCAGCCGCAAGGAGGAGAGCGGCCCAAATGAGCATTCCAACCCAAAACAGTGTTGAGTGCCTTGAACGAGTCGCCCCAATCAACTGGTTGGACTGAAGGGCCATAATGTCTTCAAAATGCGGCAACTTCATAGCCAGGCCGGATGAATTGGAGACAGGGGTAGCCCAACGACGCACCAGCCAGGGACACAGAACAAGTGCCAACACCCACGGCCAGGCCAACGTGATCATGCCGTGTCTTTCCCTGTGGGTGGAGACACCTGCCGAATCCAGTGTTCGACCAAGGTCACCAGTTCAGCAGCCGATACGGTTGCCTGCTGCTGGTAGGGCCCTGAACTTAACAGATGGCCAACCCCTTCAGTGAATTGGTTGGTTCGACCCGACCGGTCTAAAAACTTCAGCCAGGAGATTCCTACTAACCCTGCGACCTCGGATCGAGGGAAAGTAGCTATGGCATAGCGGCGGATCATGGCTGAAAGCCGTTGAACCAGCCATTGATCATCTCGATGGGTATCATAATGCTGTTTAATCGCAGTCAGTTCATTCATCGCAAGTCGACAGGACTGTTTCCGACGTCGATTCCTCAAAATCCAGAGGAACACCATGACTCCCATCATGACCAACCCGAAAGTGATCCACCAACCAGGAGCCGGAGGCCACAGAGAAACCGGGTCTGGCAGATGCACATCCCGAAGCTCTTGTAAGGGAGAACTTGATTTCGGCATGTTAGCCCATTCCCGTCATGCCATACTGTGCTGTGCGCTTCGGCGATGCCCGAGATCCTGTAACCCACCACGCAATTGGAAAAGAATATCGTCGTGGGTTCCCAATGGAATGAATCCGATTCCACGGGTCAGGCACAGAGTCCGGACATCTTCATAACGTTCCCTAAAGTACGCTGAATAGGATTGGATTGTGTTTGCAGATCCTGTATTCAAAATTCCCATGCGTGTACCATCCGTCACAGGATATTGGCCGGCAGGTGGGGGCTTCTGTTCCAATTGGTCATACAGGAAGATCGCGACCACATCCTGGTGCCCACCCAATCGGATGAGGGTCTGTTTGGCCTTCTGGTCCCAATTGCGAAAATCACTCAAGAGAAAAATGAGGCTTCCGGGCTTCGCGGTTGCCTGGACTCGATTTAATGCCAACTGAAGAGGTGAGGTAATGGGACTCTGGCGTTCAATCATCTGTGACCTGTGGGAACGATCTTGAGCCAGGATATTGAGAAGGTGGAGCACTCCGGCTCTTCCTCCCCTGGGTCGGAGTTCCACATGATCCACATCTGAAAAAACCACCCCCCCAACCCGATCTCCTCGTTCTTGCGAGGCCCATCCCAATAATGCCGCCGCATGGGCGGCAATGACTGACTTAAAGGCCACCTTCGTCCCGAATCGCATTCCCTTTCTATTATCCACTACGATGAAGACGGGTCGCTCCCGTTCTTCCCGAAAGATCTTGAGGTAGGGTTCATGAGTTCTGGCCATCACCCGCCAATCCATGAGTCGGACATCATCGCCCGGTTGATACCGGCGAGATTCCTCAAAATCCATGCCTCTGCCTTTAAACGGGGATCGCTCTCCGCCAGCCAAAAGGGTATGAACCCGCTTCCTGGTCTTGATTCCCAATACCCCTGTCTGGTGACGCATATTGATGAGATCCGCAAGCCGAACTTCTACTCCCTGAGATCCCGTAGGACGGTTCGGCCGGATTTCGGTTGGTGCTGTCTGTTTACGGAACGGCCACATGATTCAAAATTTCTGAGATCACCTGATCTGTCCTGATCCCCTCCGCTTCCGCTTCAAAGGTCAGTAAGATCCGGTGGCGCAAGACATCATGGGCCACGGCTTGTATGTCTTCAGGGGAGACGTAATCGCGTCCTTCCAACCAGGCATGTGCTCTGGCACAACGCTCCATTCCAATGGTTGCCCGTGGGCTGGCTCCAAACCGAATCCATCTCTTCAGCGTGGAGCTATAAGGTCCAGGCTCACGTGTGGCCATGACTAATTGGACGATATATTCTTCCAGTGTAGGCGCAACATATATATCCCACATTTGTCGTCGAGCCGCCACAATCACCTTTTGAGGAACGGGCGTGGGAGCTGTCGCGATTTCACCAGGAATCGCTCTGGCTTGTCGACGAACAAGTTCGACAATTTTTCGTTCTCCTTCCACATCGGGATATTGCACCCGGACATAGAGTAGGAAACGATCCAATTGCGCCTCAGGCAACGGATACGTGCCTTCCTGCTCAATGGGGTTTTGGGTGGCCATGACTAAAAACAATTCCGGCAAAGGATAACTGGTTCGCCCGATCGTCACCTGATGTTCTCCCATGGCCTCTAATAAGGCGGCCTGCACCTTAGCGGGGGCCCGATTAATTTCATCGGCCAAGACAAGATTGTGAAAAATCGGTCCTGGTTGAAAGCGAAAGGAGCCGTCGTGCGGACGATAGATATCAGTTCCGGTAATATCAGCGGGGAGTAAATCCGGGGTAAACTGAATCCGGTGAAAATCAGCTTCAATCCCAGAGGCCAACGCTTTAATTGCGGTAGTTTTGGCTAAACCTGGCGCACCTTCAACAAGGAGGTGTCCATCAGCCATCAAGGCAATCAACAACCTGAGGGTAAGACCCTCTTGTCCAATAACCTGTTGATTCAGAAAGGCTCGAAGCCTTGCTATCTGCTCGTGTTCAGATCCAGACATTTGTCTTGATTTGAACCCGGTGGGTTCCTGTAGTCAAAAAATTACTCATTCCCCTTCTTCGATGGCATTGGGGAAACCTCAACTTCTCAACCTGCATGTTCTAAGAGCCTCATTTTTATAATAATTTACCATTTTTGAGAGTCAAGGGGGGTTGCGGGAAAAAGATGCCCTTCCAATATACCCCAGATCATTTACCTTTCAATTACCTCTTGAGAGTCCGATGGATGAAAACACCAGAGGGATGCCAACTTCACCCATATACTCCGCATAATGGGGTGAGGAGTGCAATGATAGGGATATTGTCCAGGGAGAATACCCGTTACTTCAAATGAATCATGCGGATGAATGGCCCCTGAATTAAATAAATGCACATGCTCCCTCTTTCTACAGCCGTCAGCATAATCTTATGAGGGAATAGGCGTGGGATCCTCCCATACAATTTGAATTCCTGAAGTTACGCACGCCGGTTGGGGGAGTAAATACGGCCCAAATCCTTAAATTGAGATTGAATATCGCTTGAAACTTCTCCACCCCCACGAAGCACTCATAAACAAGCATAGGCCCGACAGAACTTTCGCCCACTGCTTGCCGACAACCATCATATTTTTCTTTTTTATAACCTGGTGAGGCTGTGTATCTCTTCCGGAAAATGTATTATTCCTATGAATTCGATCTTTTTTCCCGCCATTCCTTTCAATTGGTCATTTGTCTTTTTTGGGCTTTCATGAAAATTTTGTAATAAACCCCCATTCCCAGGATAGGTTTTATTTGCCTTACTTAACAGTTTTGCCCCATTTTGCACCACTTGCCCATTGCCATTATCCGGTTCTAGCATATAGGTATAGTTTTAATTTCCCATCAATCAATGCGGTGATGTTATGCTGTATTGTACACGATCTAGAAATCCTCCTCATCCTCCTCTAGAGAAGTTCAGCAAGATTTAGCTGAGATTAAGTCCCGCAAGGATGTGAATCGGGACAGCTTCCTTCCTGGCATCACAAAAGATGAAAAGAAGGGGGACCTTTTCCATCATTGGTCTTAAGTTAATTCCTGTTTACATTATCAAGCCTTAAGAAGGCATGGCATGGATAGGTGAAGGACCGAACCTCATCTTTGGCCCAACTGTCTGTTCCCAACGAATTCGATAAATCCCACAATTAAAACAGGAGGGACGGTAAGTGGAAGACAACCAAAGAAGTTTCCAACAAAAATTTCTGGACTAGGTTCTCGTTCCGTACCCCTTGATTCCCGATCATATTGAAAAAAAGGAGGGGATGATCATGAACCGTAAATTATGCGCGATTAACGTAATAGGAAGTGTGTTATTAGGAAGTACATTAGCCCTGGGAAATCCGGGAATGCTGCCAAACCATCCAGGGTATCCCATGGGAGACGCGAAGTCTCCCGTGACGGGGCAATCGGTAGCTAATGACCCTGGACAAACTCAACCCAGTCGGGATGAATCACTCCAACAAGCATCCGGATTTCATGATGCACATGCCATGAACCCTGGGAAGGAAGAACGCCCAAATATTGTGCCGCCTGGGGGTTCAAAGTCCATGAACACAAACAGTGATTCCAGCAAGTAGGGGATAAGTCAGCAAACCGTCCCCGAACAATCGGGAACACCAGGGGGTCTGAAAAGGAGGGGGCTTAAAGCTCCCTCCTTTTCCCTATCAAGCCCCGGCCACTCAATCAAATTTCCTCATAGCCTCCACCCTCTCCTTCGTTTCAGAACAAGGTATAAACGAAGGGGGCAACAGCTGATCCCTCACTCAGGATTATTAGACCGCCGAGTAATAAGAGCATGATGATGATGGGGGCGAGCCAGAACTTTTTTCGTTCCCGCATAAAGTCCCACAATTCCCCAAGAAAACCTGTCATCTGTTGTTTCTCCTTTAGAAAGGTTTCAGCACATGGTCCGTGGACCTGGCCTTTTTGGGAATACGATAACTCTTTGCCTTTGGGTCATAACCAAGCTGTAATGGCCGTTTACCTAATATTCCCATGACAAACGCCATGGGAGTAAACATCCCAAAAAACATTAGGCTTAAAATTATCCGGGAATTAATCCACCCTAATTTTTCCCCGATCTTCATCCATACTCGATGCAAGGGCTTAAGACCTTTTGGAAAAATCATTCCCATTGCTCCAAAGGCCCCGGCGATAAGACTCGCCCACACTCGAATACTTTCTCCATGAATGACCAATGGCCATACCGCTACTATAAAAAAGACTCCGCCCATTAACAGGCCGAACGAGCGAAGATCCTTAGCGGTTGGGTGGTGAATCGTTGATGTCATACCGTCACTCTTTCACACTTAATCCAATTCAAATTCTTTCATCCACGTTTCATCTTTCGGCACCGGCTTTTGATGTTCCTTCAAGACGAGACAATTTTCCAGCACAAGAACGTCCATCTCAGTCCGCATAAAACACCGGTAGGCATCTTCTGGCGTGCAGACAATTGGTTCGCCTCGAACATTAAACGAGGTATTGATCAACACCGCACACCCGGTTTGTTTTTCAAATTCTTGCAACAATTGATAGTATCGAGGATTGGTGTCCGGTGACACCGTCTGAACCCTGGCGGAATAATCCACATGAGTCACTGCTGGAATATCTGATTTTGGAACATTGAGCAGATCAATTCCCCAAAGTTTTTGTTGATCCGGTTGTACCGCCAGTCGTCGCTTCTCGGCAACCGGGGCCACCAGCAACATGTAAGGACTATCGGTATCCATCTCAAAATATTCGGAGACTCGTTCTCTTAAAACCGATGGAGCAAAGGGACGGAAGGATTCCCGATATTTAATTTTTAAATTCATGACCGATTGCATTTTTTCGCTGCGAGGGTCTCCCAAGATACTTCGTCCTCCTAATGCCCGAGGACCGAATTCCATGTGCCCCTGCAACCATCCAATGACCTTACCCTCAGCCAAATACTCCGCCACTCGACGATACAGGTCAGAATCCTCCACGTGCTCATACCTCGCCTCAAGCTGTTGAAGCCTGAATGTAATGTCCTCGTTGGAAAAGCGTGGCCCCAAATAACTGCCCCGCATCGAATCGCTAGGGCCCTGGCATACCCGAGGCTGATTCAGATAGCTGTAATGCACATTTAACGCCGCTCCCAGCGCGCTTCCCGCATCGCCTGCCGCCGGCTGAATCCACAGACCGCTGAATGGTCCTTCCCGCAGCACTCTCCCGTTTCCGACGCAATTCAAGGCCACCCCTCCGGAAAGGCAAAGATTGGAAAGGCCCGTTTCCCGATGGAGGCTGTTTGCCAGACGGAGCATGACCATCTCGGTGACTTCTTGTACAGACCGGGCCAGATCCATTTCCCGCTGGGTGAGGGTACTTTCCGCCTGACGCGGAGGACCACCAAATATGACGTCGAACTTGTTATTGGTCATCCGTAATCCGGTACAGTAATCAAAATAATCCATATTGAGCCGGAAGGTGCCATCCGGCTTCACATCCACGACATTGTCCAATATTGTTTTCACATACTTTGGCTCTCCATAAGGAGCGAGCCCCATCACTTTATATTCCCCGGAATTGACCTTAAACCCGGTATAGTAGGTGAAGGCGGAATACAGCAGCCCGATGGAATGAGGGAAGGGAATTTCCCACAGAGGTGTTAATTGGTTTCCCCGACCGATCCAGGCGGAAGTGGTCGCCCATTCGCCCACCCCGTCCATACAGAGGACCACCCCTTCCTCATAAGGAGAAGGGAAAAAGGCGGCAGCTGCATGTGATTCATGGTGCTCCCCAAAAAGCAAAGGTGGCAGGTTCTCTTTTTTTTCGAGACCGCCAACCTGACGAAAAGCCTTTTCTAGTAAATTTCGCAAGAACAACTTTTCTTTGATCCACACAGGAATGGCAGTCAAAAACGATCCAAGTCCCTTCGGGGCAAAGGACAAATACGTTTCCAACAAACGTTCAAATTTGACAAAAGGTTTGTCATAGAACACCAGGTAATCAACATCGCGCATGCCAACCCCGCCTTGCCGCAGGCAATACTCCACCGCATGGCTCGGAAATCCGGCATCATGCTTCTTTCGTGTGAACCGTTCTTCTTGAGCAGCCGCCACAATATTGCCATCCTGTATGAGACAAGCGGCGCTATCGTGGTAATAGGCAGAAACGCCAAGAATTGAAGTCATTTTGCCGGTTGGCTTTGTCATATTTCCCTTATATTAAGAGCTGGCCTTTCCAGATTAGGTGGCCTGCTCACACAGAAACTCTCTAAACCCTGATTTTCGGTGAAAATGAAGAAGGAATTTACCAACAATTATTGACTGTTCCCCATTATACCGATAGAAAACCTCATACTCTACTTTTCTCCTTACCGAAACAGTTCATCAAAAAACAATTTCATGTGCTCCCATGACCGTCGATCAGCTTGTTCCTGATATTGCACACCATTCATCCCATATTGATTGGCTGAAGGGTTGGTGAATCCATGTTGGGCTCCTCCAAAAGTCACCATGTGCCAATCTAATCCAGCCTCGTCTAAAGCACGTTTAAATTTCGAAATGTGGTCTTGGCTCAGAAACGGATCGGCCTCTCCATGGGCAATGAGAATTTTGACGGAATTCTTAATGGAAGGAGATGCGGACGGAAGAGGGAGCGACCCGTGGAAACTCACGACTCCTTTGACCGGTGCTTCATCATACACCATTTGCATAACCGTCGCCCCTCCAAAACAATACCCAATGGCTGCTAAACGGGTTTGGTCTACCAGGGGGTTAGCCTGAAGAAGTCGTAACCCCTCTCTCGCCCTGGCCTGCCACATCCCTAAACTAGCTGTAGTGTGTTGCATCCACTGCCTGGCCTCATCGGGATGAGTGGTCACTTTGCCCTTTCCATACATATCCACCGCCACCGCCACATATCCCAAAATCGCCAATTGTTTGGCACGAGTTCGTGCATAATCATTTAGGCCCCACCATTCGTGCACCACCAAAATTCCCGGACGCTGACCTTTTATCTCATCATCCCAGGCCACGAATCCTTCCAAAGCCACTTCTCCATGGTTATAGGGGATCGTTGCGATCTGCACCCTGGCTTCCACCAGCGAAGACCACATACACACAATCAGGAGGAGACAGAGACCGAATCGATGATAATAGTTCATAATTTCCACTTCTTTAATGGGTCGGCAAAACTATGGAAGGGAATATAGCTTCTGTGATGACGACGATCTAGTACTATTTCTTCCATTCATTGACCTGAATCACTTCAGGAAGGGCCAAATACTTAATTCTACGATAAATTCAGCCGTTGGCAATCTTTTTGCTTTCATTGTTGTTGGGCTTCCAAAGAATCCGCCAGCTGTGCTCTCCAATCGAGGGAAAGAAGCACAATGTTCTTTTTTGAACGGTAGAACTCAAACAACACAATGGCACTCAAATCCGGATCATCGGAAATGACCTCTTGATACTGGTCTTTCGTCATCATCACCAAACGTGATGATTGTTGAACGTCCCTTTTCAGTTCCTCAAGCGCCAAGGAATCTGTAAGACCCTTTCCCACGATTCGTGAACGCCCGTGGAGATAGTCCCAATAAAATTCATCTTCATCCTCCCGCCAATCCCAAGACTGAAACACCGATATGGGATCTGTTTGATTATTCAAACGGCGTTGATTTTCGTCAAAGGCCAACCTAGGAGAACCCTCCGCTTGGATACCAGGAATAATAAATCCTGTCACCGTCACCATAAGGGCCAGGCCCAACACTCCCACACCCGCCAGACCTATTCGCAGATAATTCTTAATGGCCAATCCAATCATGATCAAGCCTAGCATGCCTAATCCCACACGAAGGGTCAAAGGAATGACGTCCAAAGGAACATGCCATTTGTTTTGCAACAGAATGGGTCCAAGGAATACCGATATCACAAAAATACCACCCAAACATGCCAATAAGCCCCTCAACATACCCATTCCTTCCGAGACGGGTAATTTATACAGCAATCGATGATAGACATAGCCTACCAACAAGCCGAATGCCGGCAGGAGAGGCATAAGATACCGTTCATGCTTTTCTGGCGCTAAACTCATCGCCACAAAGTACACCACTACCCAGAGAAAGACCCACAATTCTTTCGGCGACTCAAGCCAGGGACGACGTTTCCAAATAAGAAACAGGCCAACTGGAAATAAGGCCGACCATGGGAAAAGATCGAACCAGATCACCAGGCCATACCAAATAATTGGACGTTTTCCCCAATAGGCCTCCCATGCAGAATGCTTTTGATCCCCCGATACGGTGATCATCCGTTTAAGATTTTCTTCGAAGAAAAAGTGCTGCCTGAATTCGGGTCCAAGTAACAGGTAGTAGCCGGTCAGTAACAAGCCACTCAAGACGACTCCAACCCACAAATATGGTTCCCGAAACACTTGCCGGTCACGGCGCATCCATAAGAAAATCCCCATCACCAGAACCGGCAAGGCCAAGGCATGTAAGGTTTTAACCATTGAGCCCAATGCCAACGCCACAAAAGCAACTAGATACCACCACTGTGACGATTCCTGAAAATATGCACGAGCCCAGGCATACATTCCCAAGGTCATACAAAAAGTCAACACAGGATCGATAATGGCCAAGGGACCAAACCACAAGCCCGCATAACAGGTCGCACATACCAGGGCGCCCCAAAATCCCGCTATTTCTGAAAACAATAAGCGGCCCAAAAAATAGGTCGTTATCATCGTTCCTAAACTGGATACAATCGACGGCAATCGTAACGCCGCCTCACTCCATCCCAAGCTATGAATAAATCCCGCCTGAAGCCAAAAGAAAAGGGGCGGTTTATTAAAATACGGCTCTCCCCGCAACCAAAGATGCACATAATCCTCTGCCGCCATCATGGTGTGGGTGACAATGGCGTACAAACCCTCGGTTTCCCCGAACAGAGATATGGTGGCATTGGAACTAAACGCCAGAAAACCAATGACTAGAAGAAGCGGAATATGGAAAGCGGGGCGTTCAAGGAACGCAACCCAGGAGGTATTCATGAGAAAAGAGGAGATAACTCACTGCCCATGATGATCATTTCCAACACAAAGTGGGCACACCCTACGACACAAACTCTGAATCTGTTAACCCTAGCGGCTTTTCGACCAACTCATTTCCTGGAATCCGGGAATTGGATTTCAACTTGGATATTTTGTGAATGGGCATCAATACTTTTATGTTTGCCCCAATTAAAGAGATGCCATGCATCAGCAGGAGGGAACTAATACGAAAAAATAATCGACATTTCCTGGTGCAAGTTTAGCTCAAATTATTTCGTATACGCGTAACACCCTGCGAGTGATGAGTGGGGATGTTACCATCATCAAGGCAACTGGGGAAGTGTGAATGGTGCGCCCGGAGGGACTTGAACCCCCAACCCTCGGCTCCGAAGGCCGATGCTCTATCCAATTGAGCTACGGACGCATGAGAATTGACTTTATACATCCCACCAAGGTCCCCGTCAACCAATCTCTCATTTAGCCAGGCTTCCCTGGGGTGCTCCCTCGTCTTCATATTCCCTATTAAGGCATGTGATCAGTTCGTAGTTTTTATCTCCTGAGCCCACCCCTCTGGGGAATAGGCACGGAAACTTCTATTGGGTTGAAATGGACTTGAGCAAGATACTTTTTCCTATTTCTGAACGTCAGGAATCAAATGATACGTACCGAACAATTGGCATCTGATACCATCATGTTTCATGTGCGGGGACAGTTGAATACACAAGTTGCCAAAGAATTGAGTTTGTTGGTCTTTCGTTCTTACCACTTAGGGTGTAAGACCTTCCTTTGCAATCTGAGCCTGGCCAGGGTGTTTGATACGGATGCGTATTACCACCTGACATTGATTGGAGAAGGGTTACGAGATAAAGGAAGGAATTGGCGAGTAATTTCCCCCCCTTCTTCCAGCGGGAACCAGCTTATCCTCCGAACAAGCCTTCAGTTTCTTGCTCCTCCAAACTTGAATTAATACTCCTCCTAGAAAGATCCTATCGACCATCCTTCTGCGATAAAAAATCATTGCTCGACTCGACTCTTTCCCAAATCCACTTAGGAATCACCTAATGACATAAAAACTAAGCGCTCCCGCATTTTGTAATCCCAGTAGACCGATGCACCAAATTCACTCATATTCTTGGAAATAATGCTCCGTCCAAAAATTGGGAGTATGAGGAAAGGATGAAGTTACCCCAAAGAAACGGAGGCACCATTCCGATTTATCCCGCAGGAAATTTCTCTGCGACTATTCCCCGGCGAAACTCCTCTGGGTAAGCTTTGGGTATCCTGCGCAGTTATGATGCAAGGATTAGTACGATTCAGGGGTAGGAAGATCGATTTCGGATTGGGTGGCTTCCGGGACAAGTTTTTCTAAGCGGCGATGATAGTCACGCAGACGTTGTTGTTGAGGTGGAGTGAATTTAATAGTTTCCTGATTGTGCAATTCCACCAACTGTTCAACGCATTGCAATAGGGGAGGCACGGCATCAAATACTTTTCCCGCCTCAAAAGCTTCCAAAGATTCGACAAATAATGGTGGGAGAGTTTTGTATGTGACTCCCACTCGATCACGAAATCGATAGACCGTGGTTTCATAGGCATCGACTGCCTCCGGTGTTGGACGAATTCCCCCACTCAATGCCAGCATGGACTTGGCCGGCACCTTCGCGGCAAACGCCGCCAGACTGGCAATCAGTTCTCCTAATGTGTCAACAACCTGCCCAGGTTCAAAATTTGCCTCTTTATTCATATCTTGAAATCTACTCCAATCGCTTGCCTTCTTGTCAAGACAATCATTCGTTCTCCTTGCCCTTCAAGGCATTCAATACGGTCATCATATCTTCGGGCAACTCCGCTGAAAATGTTACCATTTTGTGAGAAACAGGATGTACGAAACCAAGAACTTTGGCATGTAACATTACACGGGGAATGCCAATTCCCCCAACATCCATAACTTTTTTCCCTCCATACGTTTGGTCACCCAAGATCGGACACCCGATAGCCTTAAGGTGAACTCGTAGCTGATGCGTGCGTCCTGTGCCAGGGAATAACTCCATATGTGCGGCCACTGCCCCAAATCGCTCCTTTACCCGGTAACTGGTCAGCGACTCCCGGGGATTGGTTGTGCGTGAAGAAAAGGTTTTTCGATCTTTGGTATCTCGTCCGATCGACAACTCAATCCTGCCTTCCCGTGTCTTCGGTCCTTCCCACACAAACGCCTCATAGACTCGAATAATGGAATGGGCTTTGAATTGTCCTGCCAATATCCGATGAGCCTGATCATTTTTCGCCACGACTAAAATGCCCGTCGTTTCCTTGTCCAGTCGGTGCACCAACCCAGGGCGCTCCTTTCCTCCAATAGTTGAAAGATGCCCTTCTCCGCTTTGCATGTGATGCAGGAGCCCATTAACTAAGGTCCCAGTCCAATGACCGGGGGCCGGATGAACCACAAGGCCTGCCGGTTTGTTGAGAACCAACAGGAATTCATCTTCATACAGGATGACAAGGGGAATGGGTTCAGGATTGATTGCCACGGGCTCTGGACGTGGAACGACCAGAACAACATAGTCACCAGGCCTGACCTTGTGGCTTGGTTTCACAACCTGCCCACCGACCGTAATATGGCCGTCTTCAATTAATCGTTGGAGGGCTGTTCGAGAAAAGTAGGGTTCGCGGTTGGCCAGAAAATGATCAAGGCGTTTAGGAGACTCGCCTGCGGTAACGATGAACTCAGTCCGCGTAGCGACATGCGGCATGACAGGCAAAAAAACGGGGGCCCAATTACTTTAGATGAGAACCAGCCTGTTGGTGGTGGCGACCGGCTATTTTTTGCCGGAGACGGGCCTTTTCCAGACTGACGCGAGCTTCCTCGACTTCTGAGGGTAGCCCACCACGCTCCAGACGTTCTTCCGCTTTCCGAACGGCATCCTCAGCCCGTTCCACATTAATGTCTTCAGCCTTCTCGGCGATTTCCGCCAGAATCGTTACCTTACTCGGTGTCACTTCAGCAAATCCCCAGAGAACAGCCATGTATTCGGTCTGTTCACCGATACGGTATTGAAGTTCGCCAATTCGCAGAGTGGTTAGAAAATGACAGTGGCCTGGCAGGACGCCGAAATCTCCCTCACTTCCAGGAGCCGACACGTAGTCGACTTCCTTACTGAGTAAAAGGTGATCGGGGGAGACCACCTCCAAAAGAATTTTTCCTGATGATGCCGTCACATCTGCCATTATCGTTTGTATCCGAGTTTTTCTGCTTTTTCGATAGCCTCTTCGATTGGCCCAACCATATAAAAGGCCTGCTCGGGAAGATCATCGTATTTACCATCCACGATTTCCTTGAAGCTTCGAACAGTGTCCACGAGCTTAACATATTTCCCTGGGGACCCAGTAAAGGCTTCTGCCACATGGAAGGGCTGGGAGAGGAACCGTTGGAGTTTTCTGGCCCTGGCCACCGTTTGTTTGTCGTCTTCAGATAATTCGTCCATACCTAAGATGGCAATGATATCTTGGAGATCCTTATACCGTTGCAAAGTGCCTTGTACCCGTTGCACTACCTGGTAATGCTCATCACCCAAAATATGGGGATCTAAAATTCTAGAGGTGGAATCCAATGGATCGACCGCAGGGTAGATGCCCAACTCGGCCAACTGCCGAGACAACACGGTGGTGGCATCCAAATGGGCAAAGGCCGTTGCCGGGGCAGGGTCGGTCAAGTCATCAGCCGGCACATATATCGCTTGAACCGAAGTGATGGATCCCTTTTTGGTCGACGTAATCCGTTCCTGCAATGTCCCCATCTCCGTCCCTAGCGTCGGTTGATAGCCCACGGCTGATGGCATTCGACCAAGCAAGGCGGATACCTCGGATCCGGCTTGAGTAAATCGGAAGATGTTGTCGATAAAAAGCAGAACGTCCTGCTGTTCCTCATCACGGAAATATTCGGCAATGGTCAGGCCGGTGAGGCCCACACGAAGTCGAGCTCCTGGTGGCTCATTCATTTGACCATACACTAAGGCCGCTTTCGATTTTGAAAAATCCTGGGGATCAATGACCTTGGAATCCTGCATTTCATGCCAGAGATCATTGCCCTCACGGGTCCGCTCACCGACTCCGGCAAAAACTGAAAACCCCCCATGGTGGAGAGCGATGTTGTTGATAAGTTCCATGATGATGACCGTTTTACCTACCCCGGCACCACCGAATAACCCGACTTTTCCCCCTTTGGCGTAGGGCTCCAACAGGTCGATAACTTTAATTCCGGTTTCCAATATTTCTGTTTTGGTTTCCTGCTCTTCTAACGCAGGGGCCGGACGATGAATGGACCATCGTTTTTCTGTTTTGACAGGGCCGAAGCCATCGACGGGCTCACCCAAAACGCTGACGACCCGTCCAAGAGTTTCCCTTCCTACGGGAACAGAAATTGCGGCGCCGGTATCTCTTACCTCCAAACCACGGACCAATCCATCGGTCGAAGACATAGCCACCGCCCTTACCCTGTTTTCCCCAAGGTGCTGAGCCACTTCCAACGTGACCTGGATGTTCGACTGTCCATTTTGATCTTCCGAGCTTTGGGTGATCGTTAGGGCATTAAAAATATTAGGAAGTTTCCCTGGAGGAAACTCCACGTCTACCACCGGTCCAATGACTTGAATGACTTTTCCATTTCCGACATCCGTACCCACCATAGACTCCTTGGTTGAAAAAGATTGGTGAACGGCACACGGTGCCCCGTGCCCGGCCAGAATCAACCTTCGATTTATTTCAGGGCCTCTGCGCCTCCCACGCGATATCCACCAATTCGTTGAAAATCGCAATCTTGGGAGTTTTGTTATAAAATAAGGTCACCTTTGATTAATTCTTAGGCATTCCCTGTGGCCCACCCATGGCCATCATTCGTGCTGCCTATTCAGTGGTGGCAGCCGCCTCGAATAAGGCCGGATACCTCCGCTATTTTTCCCTGAAGATTTTGAAAACTTGCCATAGCAAAATACCTTACGCGGCTTTGTCATAGCCTTTGGACTGTTTAAATTCTGAAATGATGCTTTTTAATTTATCCCCAAATTCATCATCAATCTTCTTTTTGGCCACGACCTCTTCCCGAATAGTCGAATGCTTCTCTTTAATATAGGTCAACAAGCCTTGCTCAAATTCCCTGATTTTATTCACGGGAACATTATCAAGAAACCCATTCACCCCCGCAAAAATTGACAATACCTGATCTGCGACTGGCAGAGGTTTATATTGATCCTGTTTAAGCAATTCCACCATACGCGCACCCCTGTTCAATTGAGCTTGCGTGGCTTTGTCCAATTCACTTCCAAATTGCGCAAAGGCCGCCATTTCACGATATTGTGCCAAATCAAGCCTGAGCGTCCCGGCAACCTGTTTCATGGTTTTAATCTGGGCGGAACCACCCACGCGGGAGACCGATAATCCAACGTTGATGGCAGGCCGGATACCGGAATAGAACAGGTCGGCTGCCAGATAGATCTGTCCATCAGTAATAGAAATCACATTCGTGGGAATATAGGCGGAGACGTCACCTGCCTGCGTTTCGATAATCGGCAATGCCGTCAAACTGCCGGCACCTTTTTCATCACTCATCTTCGCCGCACGCTCCAATAAGCGCGAATGCAAAAAGAACACATCCCCCGGATAGGCTTCACGTCCTGGTGGACGTCGAAGAAGAAGAGAAAGCTGTCGATACGCGGTCGCATGTTTGGACAAATCGTCATACACGATAAGCGCATGCTTTCCATTGTCACGAAAATATTCGGCCATGGTCACACCGGCATATGGAGCAAAAAATTGCAGCGACGCTGAGTCGCTCGCCGTGGCGGACACCACAGTGGTGTACTCCATAGCTCCATGATCTTCCAGGGTTTTCACTACTCGAGCCACCGTCGATCGTTTCTGCCCGATGGCCACGTAAAAACAAAACACACCCAGGCCTTTTTGATTGATAATGGTGTCAACCGCAATAGCCGTTTTTCCAGTCTGACGGTCTCCAATAATTAACTCCCGTTGGCCTCGCCCAACCGGAATCATGGCGTCAATGGCCTTGAGCCCAGTTTGAAGCGGTTCTCCCACTGATTGCCGATCAACCACACCGGGTGCCTTGGCTTCGATAAGCCGAGTCTCCGCGGTATTGATTGAACCCTTTCCATCAATGGGCTTCCCGATGGCATCCACAACACGACCAACCAGTGCTTCCCCAACCGGGACCTCGGCAATTCGTCCGGTTCGTTTCACAGGATCTCCTTCACGAATTCCCACATCCTCGCCCAGAAGCACCGCTCCGACACTATCTTCTTCCAGGTTCAAAGCCACCCCGTATACTCCGCCAGGAAATTCCAACAACTCTCCTGCCATCGCCCCCTCCAAACCATAGACTTTGGCAATATTATCACCCACCTGGATGACGTAGCCCATTTCTTTGACATCAACCCGCTGCTCAAATCCTTTGATTTTTTCCTTAATGATGGAGCTGATTTCTTCCGCTTTGATCTGCATGGATTATCCCTTCGTCAGCTGATCATGCATACCGGCTAGTCGACCAGACACCGTATTATCAAATACCCGGCTGCCAATTTTTATTTTCAATCCCGCAATAAGTTGGGGATCCACCTCAAAAGCCACTTCGACTCCATGGTGCAGCGTTTGAGACAAGTCTTGCTTAATCTGTTCTTTCTCGTTCGCAGGTAATGGTTTGGCCGAGCCCACCCAGACTTGCTGAACTCCCTGTTGTTGAGCGGCCAACTCCGCAAAAGCCTCTGAAATTTCAGGGAGCAAGATGGCTCGATTCTTTTTCAATAGCTGAGTGAGGAAATCCCGCATGACCGGAGGGGCATCCATCCGTTGACTCAATTCATTCAGGACAGCCTGTTTTTCCTCAAAATTAAAGACTGGTGAAGCGAGGACATGCTTCAAGGCAGGAGTTGTCTCCAAGCCTTGTTGCAAGGCGCTTAAGGCATTTCGTGTGAGCTCAATACTCGACTTATCGAGCAGTTGGAAAAGCGCCGATGCATACCGGCGCCCAATGGTGCTTTTATTCACAGTTTACAGAGATTCCAGGCAGCCACGTGTTGAACGGAATTGGGCGTGTGTTAAGCGGGTGAAACTAGCATGAGTGATGCAGTCTGTCAACCGGAAAGAGCGGATGTAAAGGGATTTTTTTCTGATTCCCAATCATCGCTGGGGGCGTGCAGTCGAATCGGTTTCCTCGCAAATAGGAATATTGTTCTTTGTAGTTGTCCCTTGAATGATCCCACCTCCCAAAACACGATCCCCAAGATAAAACACCGCTGACTGGCCAGGGCTCAACGCCCGAACCGGCTCATCAAACATTATGGTCATTGAGGTGGAACCTGCCCATTGGTGAGTAGCCGAGACTGGTGGGGAACTATACCGAAATTTCACATCAATTCGGCTTGCATGCTGCAATGACTCCGGGGAGAAAATATTCAAGTCTGAAATCAGGCATTCCCTGGAATCTAAATCCTCGGCAGGACCCAGGACCACCATGTTCATTTCAGGAAGCACGCGCTGAACATACAAACGGCTTCCTCCGGAAATCCCCAATCCTTTTCGTTGGCCAGGGGTATAGAATGCGACGCCTTGATGCTGGCCAAGCTCTCTCCCCTTTCCATCCACAAACGTACCAGGACTTGAAGCCTGCGGCGCATGCTGCTTGAGGAATTGTCGGTAATCACCCTGCGTCACAAAGCAAATCTCCTGGCTTTCTTTGAGTTCGTCTACAGGCAGGCCCATGGCCTCCGCTTCCCTCCAGACGTCAGGTTTTTCCATGTCCCCTAAAGGAAACAACATTCTTGAGAGCCACACGGGTGGTATTCGATAGAGAAAATATGATTGGTCCTTTTTAGTATCCTGCCCACGAACCAGGAAGGGGGTCCCTCCTTTATCATGCCTGATATTGGCATAGTGGCCGGTCGCAACATAGTCAGCTCCCAGTTCATCGGCCACATGGAAGAGACCTCCAAATTTCACTCGTTCATTACACCGAACGCAGGGATTAGGCGTCGTTCCCTCAATATATCCCCCAATGAAGTCCTCAATGACTCCCTTCTGAAAGCGTTCGCGGGTATCAATGACCTGGTGAGAGATCCCTAACAACTGGGCCACATGCCTGGCCATTCCCACTTTACAGCATCCTCGCTCCTCCCAACGCTTGGAAACGGTGGTCTCATCTTCTTCCTCCCAGACCTTCAATGTGACCCCGATAACTTCGTGGCCCTGCTCTTTCAGGAGCTTGGCAGCCACGGAGCTATCCACACCTCCGCTCATTCCTAAAACAACTTTTTTGGGTTCCGCGACCGCCATTAGCGGCTCAATGGCTCCGTTTCTAATTTTTTTTCTATTTTCTGCTCAACCTTAGGAATCGTCTTGCCTTGTCCATTGGAGAGGATTTTATTGTCCATAGGCACTTCTAATTTTGGGGCGGAACCCATATCGCACTCCCCTTGGAAATACACACCTTCTTCCATGGCAAAAATGGGGGCATGGACATCACCAATGAGAACCGCCGGCTTGAGGAGTTGGATTTTTGATTTTGCGG
The DNA here is from genome assembly GCA_021604105.1 of Nitrospirales bacterium. GTDB lineage: Bacteria > Nitrospirota > Nitrospiria > Nitrospirales > UBA8639 > Nitrospira_E. Next base: position 39,756 of record BQIW01000016.1, read on the forward strand.
TAATCACACCTTCAATCCGTCCACTGTTCACAATGGTTCCACCTGTGATGGTGCCTTTGATCACGGCACTTTCACCAATGATGAGGGTATCATCAATCGTGATTTCACCTTCAAAGTTTCCGTCCACCCGCACCGTGCCTTCAAATTGAGCTTTCCCCTTAAAATCTACACCTTTCCCCAAAAATGTATAAAATTCCTGCCCAAACCCTAATTCCTTTTTCTTTTCTTTTTCACCCCACATACAGCGCTCCTCCTCTCATCCAGTAAAGTGCCCTCAAGTTGCACGCTAGGATCTCCGTGTCCAACTAGGAACTGGCCGCCTATTTTTTGCAGAATTTTGCTTTATTTCACCTTCACAGCTTCTTCTACCGAAACCACAAGTTTGGTCTCCTTGCCTTTCCGCTCCATTTTTTGGGGCATATTGCAGGTCCCATTAAACACTACCCCCTCATCCATCGAAAGAAGGGGGGAGGTAATGGTCCCTTCAAAGACAGCTGGGGATAACAATTTAACGCGGTGCCTGGCTTCGACATCCCCCGTCAATTGTCCCTGACACATAATGGTTCCAGCATGAATTTTGGCAGCGATGACCGCTTTTTGCCCAATAATTAAATTTCCGTCGGTATATATTTCTCCCTCCAGGCGGCCATCCACTCGAACCGTGCCTTGATACCGAATGGTTCCTTTAAAGGTCACCTCTTCACCTACAAAGGCGATGATATCACCTGATTGCTGCTGGCTGGCTGAAGCCACCGGACTGTCCACCACGGCTGATTCTTTTTCCTGACCTTGACTCATTTCTGTTGTATCCTGACTGTTTTCATCGTTTTTTTTGAAAAACATGAGCCTCTCCCTCCTCGATGACTGTGCGCTCCAATTCCTTCATACCGAACCCGATACCCTGTAATATTTGCTCGACCATTTGCCACCATCATGATACTTTGACAGCTTAAGGAGAGCCTATGCTTATATAAGCCATCCATCTTGTTATTATTCAAATTCTATTCCATAACTAGCGAAGCAATCCGATCCAGTTCGTCATCGGAAAAATAATGGATGACGACCTGCCCGCCCCTGGCTCCCGCTTTCACCTGGACTTTCGTACCCAATCGTTTTCGAAATTGCTCTTCCAGGTTACGAAATCTATTGGGTTCCTCTTTTTTTGATTTGGCGCTTTTACCTTTCCTCTGCACAGTAATCATCTGCTCAATTTGGCGAACGGAGAGTTGCTCGGAAACAATTTTTTGGGCGAGCTGCAATTGGGCTGCGGGAGTTGGCAGGCCTGCCAATACCTTCGCATGACCTAAACTGATGACCCCGGTCTCAATTTGTTCCTGGACATCCTTTGGCAGCGTGAGCAGCCTTACAATATTCGCGATGGAGGAACGATCCTTTCCCACAGAGCGTGAAACCAGATCCTGAGTTAAGCCGAATTCCCCCATTAATCGGGAATAGGCCTTGGCTTCCTCCATAGGATTGAGATTCTCACGTTGAATATTTTCTACCAAGGCTATCGCCAAAGCCTTCTCATCGTTGGAATTCCTTACCAGGACAGGAATGCTCTGCAGACCGGCAATTTTTGCCGCTCGAAACCGGCGTTCTCCGGCAATGAGTTCGAACATACCATCGCCTTTTCTCCTGACCACAATCGGCTGCAGTACGCCATGCTCTTTGACGGATTGCGCTAACTCATCTAATTCCGCTTCCAAAAATGTCGTTCTGGGCTGATAGCGGTTCGGGAGGATCTGGTCCAGTGGTATCATGGAGACCGCCTGACCATCCTGCTCCACTTTCCAGACAAGAGTCTTTTTTTCAGGAAGTAGGGCCTGAAGCCCTTTACCTAACGCTTTCTTTTCCATTCCTCAAAATCTCCTTGGCGAGGTCAAGATAGGCCTTGGCTCCACTAGACGCGGAATTATAGGATAACACCGCCTTCCCATGGCTCGGCGCTTCAGCTAACGCCACATTTCTTGGGATAACAGTCTGAAAGACTTTATCTGCAAAAAATCCTCGAATTTCATCTTGCACCTGCCGCGAAAGATTAATTCTTGAATCATACATCGTCAACACAATGCCTTGAATAGCTAGCTCCGGATTAAATGATTCCCGAATCCTTTCGACATTTCCCAATAAACGACCCAATCCTTCCATGGCATAATACTCGCACTGCACGGGAATGATCAGGTCAGAGGCTGCAACAAGAGCATTGATGGTCAAGAGGCCGAAGGCAGGTGGACAATCAATGATGATAAATTCGAAGTCTCCCATTCCGTCTAACACAGTTTTCAGAATAGTTTGACGATCCGAGAGATTGGACAGTTCGATTTCCGCCCCGACCAAATCACCCTTTGAGGCCACCACACTAAATCCGTTTATATTAGTAGGTAAAATTACGCCTTCGTCCAAGCGCCTATCCATTAAACATTCATAAATAGTTGCGCCTTGAGGTTCAATTGACAACCCACTGGTTGCATTGGCCTGAGGGTCCAAATCTATCAATAAAACAGATTTTCCAGATATTGCCAAAGCCGCGCCAAGGTTGATTGACGTCGTGGTTTTTCCAACTCCGCCTTTTTGATTGGCAATAGCAATGGTCTGTTTTAACATAATCAAATAAACAACAGTTGCAATCGTTCCACGTGGAACAGGACAATTGCCTGTCTATGATTCATATTTCAATACCGACAAGACACGACTTCCATACCCAAACGGCAACTCATAGGATAATTCTTCATGCACTACCATTCCATTGAGTCGAGATTGATTGTCAATATTTTTCGATCGAAATACAACTAGTCTTCCATTTTTTTTTAAAATACGGTCAAGATGCGGCAGGATGTGGTCTACATTAACCCCTTTACAAATGCCAACATCACACGGTTCTTCATGCGCCGATAAAGAATCAAAGTCTTCCAACCGACGTGGAACAACAGAAATTTTGGGTAAACCAAGCTTCCCGATAATATTATGGAGGAAAGCTGTTTTATTGGATCTGGGTTCCATTAATACAACATCAAGAGCCGGCAAAGCCAACTTTAGTGGTATCCCAGGAAAACCGCCACCTGTTCCAATATCAACAATTCTGACATCAGGATTATTTCCAAGGGCCAGATGTCCTGCCAACGAATCGACAAACAGCAAAACGGTCCGCTCCCTGTCTGTGCGAAGACCGGTCAGATTAATAGAACGGTCCCAACTACGCAATTCATCATAATACAGGCCAAATTTCCAAAGTATTTCTTCAGGGAATGAAAGCCCAAGCTTCTGAGCTCCTTGCATGAAATATTCAATGAAATTAAAAGATGGATCGCTTTGTTCCACGTGGAACATCTCATTTTCCTTGAAACATAAAAATAATTTCTATGGGACTTTTTAAAATTAAAAGCTGAAGAATCAAAGCCAGGGCCTGGCTGAAGATAAGCCAATAAAAACTAGCTGGCCTTTTTATGTTTTTCCACGGCAACAAGAAGAAGTGACATAGCGGCAGGAGTCATTCCAGAAATTCGTGAAGCCTGCCCAATGGATGAAGGGCGCACTTTCTTGAGTTTTTCAACAACTTCACGGGAAAACCCCTTGATATCATCATAGTTAAAGTTATCGGGAACATGACGGTGCTCAAGCTTTTTAAATTGTCCGATAAGTTGTTCCTGTCGCTTAATATACCCCTCATACTTGATGGATATTTCAATGGCTTCGACCACGTCAGGATTATTCTCTTTTGTTCCATTTAAAAATTGAGCCAAATGATGATAGGAAACTTCAGGCCGTCGAAGAAGTTGGGCGAGCGAGGAATTGGGGGCAAAGCTATTCATTGGAATCAAGTCCTCAAGGACCAAACCTGATGATCGTGGAGCAGTGGAATGAAGTCTCTGTATTTCCCGCTCGATCTTTCCCTTTTTTTCCTGAAAGGTATTAAATGTTCTCTCAGGCACAAGCCCGATACGATATCCGTGTTCCGTTAAACGGAAGTCAGCATTATCCTCTCTGAGAAGCAAACGATACTCGGCTCTTGAGGTAAACATTCTATAGGGTTCACGTGCATCTTTTGTGATTAAATCATCAATTAACACACCAATATACGCCTGTGACCTATCTAAAATAAGCGGACGCTCACCCTTCACCTGAAGAGCAGCGTTAATACCCGCCATAATTCCTTGTGCCGCAGCTTCTTCATAGCCAGATGTCCCATTTATTTGCCCGGCATGAAAAAGGCCTTTGACGAGTTTCGTTTCCAATGTTTCATGAAGTTGTCGTGGCGGGAAGTAATCATACTCAATCGCATAGCCTGGTCTAAGAAAAACCGACCGTTCAAGACCCGGTATCGTTCGAACAAAGGCCTGCTGTACGTCCACCGGCAAGCTGGTCGAAATCCCATTAGGATAGAATGAGCGTGAATCAAGGGTTTCAGGTTCCATGAAAATCTGATGCCTGTTTTTGTCAGAAAATCGAACCACTTTATCTTCAATCGAGGGGCAATAGCGTGGCCCTGTAGACTCAATAATTCCACAGTACATCGGAGATCTATCAAGATTTCCCCTTATAATTCGATGAGTTTCATCATTCGTATAGGTAATATGGCAGTGAATTTGTGGGTTGGGAATGTGAGTGGTTCGAATAGAAAATGGTCGAGGAACCGAATCCCCAGGCTGTGGAGTCATGACGCTGAAATCTATTGAATCTCTATCTATCCTTGGAGGGGTTCCTGTTTTTAATCGTCCAATTTCAAATCCAAAGTCTCTCATGCAATCTGATAGATTCTCTGCGGATGGCTCACCGGCCCTCCCGCCGGGAAGATGATTCAATCCTATATGCATAAGCCCTTTCAAAAAGGTCCCGGATGTCAGGACAACCGCTTTCGTGAAAATCGTTTCGCCGCTATTGGTCGTGACGCCAATGACGGCACCGCCCTGCGTGAGTATCCGATTAACTGTGCCTTGAATAATTGATAAATTTTCTTGTCTGCTTACCGTCTCCTGCATTCGATTGGCATAAAGCTGTTTGTCACATTGGACTCGCGTGGCACGCACGGCCGGTCCTTTCCGCATATTAAGCACGCGGAACTGAATGCCGGATTGGTCGGTGTTCCATCCTATTTCTCCACCGAGAGCATCAATTTCCTTGACGAGATGGCCCTTCCCAATCCCACCTACAGCGGGATTACATGGCATCGTGGCGATTTTTTTGGAATCAATGGTCAGCATCACCACCCGACATCCCATCCTGGCGGCCGCAAGGGAAGCCTCACACCCAGCATGGCCTCCTCCGACGACGACAATGTCACACTCCCTACTCATTGGTTGTATTCTGAAATAACATTGAAAATGTTGTAGAAATGGCTGTTACTTGCCAATGCAAAACTCACGAAAAATTTGATCCAAAATGTCCTCATTCGTAATTGCACCGACAATTTCTCCAAGAGCATTCAGTGCCATCCGTAATTCTAATGCAATACATTCGGCTGAAAGCCTGTCATCTATGGCCAATATAGCGTTTTTCAGGGCCTCTCCTGCATTGTGAAGTAATGTCTTATGCCTCAACCGTGAAACAAGAACAGAATCTCCACCTTCATATTGGCGACCAACAGCCAGGTTTTTGATGGCTTTTTTTAAATTATCGAGGCCTTCACCGTTTAATGCGGAGACTTCGACATACTTCTTCTCTCCCACAGCACTATCTTCAGATTCGTTTTTAGGTTGGCTGACAATATCTTGCAGTTCTTTCAGAGAAAATTTGGCCGGTAAATCGATTTTATTGAGCACCATAACACAGGGTTTTTCAGTATATTTTTCGATAAAAAATAAGTCTTTTTCATTAAGCACTGAGCTGCGATCAAATGCCATAATCAACACGTCAGCTTCTTCAATGGCGCGAGTGGCGCGATTCATTCCTTCATTTTCTAATTCATCCGTTGTCTCTCGTAATCCGGCAGTATCAAAGAGGCGTATCATGACTCCTTCAACCAAAATAGCCTCTTCGAGTACATCACGCGTGGTCCCAGGAATATGAGATACAATAGCTCGATTGGTTCCCAGTATGCCATTTAACAAACTGGACTTTCCGACATTGGGTCGCCCAAGAATGACCGTGCGAATGCCTTCTCGAATCATTCGGCCCTCTTCGGCGGACTCCAATAATTGCTGGATTTCTTCCAAGATCTCCTGTGTATTATGCTTGAGCTCGCTCTGATCAATAAACTGGATATCATCATCCACAAAATCCATTCCCGCTTCCAAATGGGCAACAAGTTTCACAAGACGGTCCCGTTGATGTTGGATGACCATAGATAGCCGACCCTGTAGATGCTCCTGGGCCATCCTTAAGCTCTGAAGAGAATTAGCGCGTATGGTATCTAAGACCCCTTCCGCTTGTGTTAAATCCATCCGACCGTTCAAAAAACTCCGCTTCGTAAACTCCCCAGGTTCAGCCAACCTGGCCCCAGCATGCGTTAAGGCTTCGCAAATGGCGTTCACAATAACCGGTCCTCCATGGGCATGCACTTCAACGACATCTTCTCCCGTATAGGACCGTGGGGCTCGCATCATTACAACCAGCACCTCATCCAATGCCGAGGAAATCTCTCTTCCCACATTTTTCTCAGATTGACGAGGGTTCCAAACAAATTGGCCTAGGTACAACTGGTAGGGCTTAATCTGTTCAAGAGGTTTACCCGAACGTAATCGAAGGATACTTGAGGCGACAGGAAGGGCGTGAGTTCCACTGACTCGAACGATCCCCACTCCCCCTTCGCCCATGGGGGTGGCTACGGCACAGATGGTGTCGTCTAAAGAGCCCATAACCATAGACAGAGGCAGGATTAGGATTTAGAGGAAGAGCCCGAGGGAGAGGACGAACGTTTCTTTTTCCCGGATTCCAACGCAGGTTCGCTCCCTTTGGGAGATTGATCCGTAGATCCACCTCTCGGTTTTTTCAAAATATACCTGTCGGTCACAAACTGCTGAGTCACAGTCAGCACATTATTCGTTACCCAATATAACACCAAACCTGCGGGAAAGGTTACAAACAAAAAGGTCAACCCGACAGGAAGAATCATCATCATTTTCGCCTGGGTGGGGTCCATTGTGGTGGGCATGATTTTTTGTTGAACGACCATAGAAATCCCCATCAGCACAGGCAGTACATAATACGGATCTTGGGCAGAAAGGTCTGTAACCCACAGCATAAACGGGGCCTGGCGGAGATCGATCGTCATATACAAAATATTAAAGAGAGCAACAAACACCGGCATCTGCAATACCATGGGGAGACATCCACCGACTGGATTGACTTTATGCTCTTTATAGAGCTTCATCAGTTCCTGATTGAGTTTTTCCTTGTTATCTTTAAATTTTTCCTGTAGTGCCAGAACCTTGGGTTGAATGGTTTGCATCCCCTGCATCGACTTGTAGCTTTTGTATTGCAAAGGTACGAATAACAATTTGATCCCTAAGGTCAGTAAAATAATGGCCACACCATAATTATGGGTATAGTCATTAATGAACCGTAAAACTGAAAACAGCGGCTTTGCTACGGCTTTCACAATGCTCCAACTGCCATAAATAAACCATCCAAAATCGATGGTATCTTCCAACCCGATCTCAAATGATTTAAGAACATCGTATTTTTTGGGGCCGGCGTACAATTTGGTCTTATGGACTTGTTCCCCGGATCCCCCAGGAAGAGACATGCCCGCTGAGACGACCATTTCGGTTTCAAGCTTGGAAAACAGGCCGTTCGCATTTTCCGGGATAAAAACACTCATAAAGTATTTATCCTGAAGGGCCAGCCACCTGACAGAACCATCGCGACGCAGGATCGGCGCATCCGCATCCGGAGACACTTTTTCCATTTCCTCCCCGACCATCCAGGCAGATCCCAGTAATCCAATGAATCCTTGACCCCATTCCACCACACCGAAATTGGTGCCCAAAAGCACATCAATACCCTCTGATATCCCCCGCGTGCGAATGATGATGTCAACCAAATAAGAATCGTAATGAAAGGTGAGTTCTTTTTGGACCCACAGCTCGGGTTCAGAAGACGAATAGGTTAAAAGCACTTTACCCGTAGGATGAGCTTCATCCAATTCGTTAAAATTTTTTTTGATTTGAAAGTTCCCTTGACGAAGACGCTGAGTCTCCGCCTCATTGCCTTTGATCTGAACAGTGAGTGGCTTGGGAAACTGGCCGTTGGGATATACCAATTGGACGGGAACATTCTCCTCTGCCTGAGTGAGATATTTTTTTAACTCCCAGGAGGTTATGACTCCTCCCTGGCCGGAAATATCAGCACGAAAAAGCGGGGTCTCAACAACCACAACCTCTTCAGTAAACAATGGCTCAGCAGAAGGAATAGAGGAGGATATCGTAGAGGGTTCAGATAAAGAAGAAGTGGTGGTGGACTCAACATCCGCACCTTTTTCCGGCAAAGTGGTTGTAACCTCTTGGTCGATGATCGGACTGGTAGAGAATGGAGAATATCCCAACTCCTTCAGGAGCAGGTCATACCCAAAGATAATCCCTAGGGAAAGAACAAGGAAAAGGACGACGCGCTTTTCCATTTTTCTAACTCGTGAGTCCCATAAAGCTGGTGGTAATTAACAATCAAACGGAGGCAAAATTTTTAGTGTTCAGGGAACCGGATCCAGCCCCCCAGGATGGAATGGATGACACTTGAGGATTCGACCAGCCATTAAGAACACACCTTTCATCGCGCCATGTTTATGGATAGCCTCAAGGCCGTAATGAGAACATGTCGGTTCAAAACGGCAACAGGTTCCCATGAACGGGGAAACCCCATATTGGTAGACTGAAATAATTTTTTTCAATACCGAAGCTATCATTGCTAATTAAAGAAGACCAACCTGGGCTAATGTACCCCTCCAAGTTTCCCCAATTTTCTGATACTTCACCCTTAAAACCATGATTTTGGGGTACACGATGCAATGAAAACCACCGGCCATGCCAGATTGCGATTCTCTGACGAGTTCACGAAAGATCCGTTTCAGCCGATTTCTCGTGACGGCTTTGCCCACTCGTCGACCGACGACGATTCCTATCCGAGACGGATCATGATTGGGTACACGACTAACAAGGAGGGTAAAAAATGGGTTCCGCACAACAGACCCATTGGCCTTCACTCCATCATATTCGTATTTTTTCTTTAAAAAAAACGGGAAGCCCTCCCCTTACTCATCAGAAACTGTTAAGCGATACCTGCCCTTCTTTCGTCGACGGGCAAGAACCTTTCTCCCATTTTTAGTGCTCATGCGCTTTCTGAAGCCATGATCTCGTTTTCTTTTTAAATTAGAGGGCTGTCGGTAGGTCATTGACACGGCATTGTTCTCCTTTTAGCCAATTTCTTATGAACACGCCATTTTATGGGTGAAAAGAGCAAGAGTCAAACGAATTGTCTCCCTCCTTAGGTGACACACGACCCCATTGATTCGTTGACTGGATTCTGGCGGGAAGATATAGTCGAATTCTCTTTTTCCAATATATCTTCAACAGAATAAGGCTTACCGTGTTACGCTCCATTAAGGGTCTTAAGGACATTTTGCCTCAACAAACCCCGCAATGGCGCTATATGGAAACATTGGCCCATACCCTTGCTGCCCAATCCGGATTTTCTGAAATACGTATTCCGATATTCGAGTCCACTGAACTCTATGCCAGGAGTATTGGAGGAGAAACCGATATTGTAGAGAAAGAAATGTATACCTTTCCTGATCGTGATGGGAGTTCTCTGACATTACGTCCTGAGGGTACGGCGGGGGTGGTGCGAGCTGTGTTGGAGCACCATCTTCTGGAATCCCCATCTACACGAAAACTGTATTATCTTGGCCCGATGTTCCGTCATGAACGACCGCAAGCAGGTCGGTACCGGCAATTTCACCAATTTGGAGTTGAAGCGTTCGGGACCGAAGATCCCTTTATGGATGTCGAAGTCATTGCCCTTTTATGGAGGTTTTTTTGTTCGCTGGGACTTAAAGATCTCACTTTGCACATGAATTCGATTGGCAATATTCAAGATCGTGAAAACTATATTCGGGAACTCAAACAGTTCATTTCTTCTAGATTAGAAATGATTTGCGGTAACTGCCAGCGTCGGTACACAACGAATCCCTTACGGATTCTCGACTGTAAGGTCCCGATTTGTCAGGAAGCGACAAGGGACGCCCCCACTCTTTTCGACCACCTCTCCCCCGAATCGGCCGCTCATTTTCAAAGCGTCCTCGATGGACTCACTTCCATAAACATCCCGTATTCCTTGAACTACCGTTTGGTGAGAGGCCTGGATTATTATTCCCGCACGACCTTTGAAATCACTTCTCCACATTTGGGAGCTCAGAGCACCATTGGGGCTGGAGGCCGCTATGACGGATTAGTCGCCTTACTCCAGGGACCGTCCACCCCTGCTATCGGATTTGCCGTTGGACTAGAAAGAGTAGCCCTCCTTCTTCCTGAACAAATAGCCTCCCCAAAAATTCCTTTATTTTTTGTGGCCGGGTTTGGAAAGGAAGCCAAACCCATAGCTTTCAATCTTCTCAACGAACTAAGAGAGCTAGGCATACGGGCAGACACAGACTATAAAAGTGTCAATTTAAAATCTCTCCTACGGTCCGCGGATAAACTTGGAGCCGGTTATGCCATTATTCTTGGGGACGATGAAGCCCGCTCAGAAACGGCCATCATCCGAAACATGACGACCAAAGCCCAGGAATCCGTGAAGCTAAAAGAAATTTCTCAAAAAATTCAATCTTTAGCCTCATAAAAAGTTGGACAAGATATCTTGGGTTTTTTCTTGACATTTTTCCTACCTGATGTTAGGGTTTTTTTCTTATTTTTCAATAGGAAACGATATTTTTTTATTCAAAAACTATCCTCCATAAATTTCATTAACAAATCCAGTATTTTACGTATTAATTCAAGGTATCAATAAGGGATGCCAAAAAATCTGGTTATCCTTATTCGAGAAGACCCCACCCGCACTCATCGGGCCTCTGAAGCTATGCGAATTGCATTGGGATTATCTACAGGTCCCAATCCGATAAAGATTATTCTTTTAGAAAATGCTAGACAGTTAATTTCTGATGAGGCCGATGACCTTCCTGATGGCGAAATTCTGGAAAAATATCTCCCGGCTATCAAAAATTTAGAATTGCCGATTGTAGTCCCTATAGGAAGCGGGGAAACCTTTGCTCTTGATCAGGAATTTACCATTCAAGAATCATCTCCATCTCAAATAGCTTCACTCGTTTCTCATGCTGATCGCGTTTTAACCTTTTAACGGTGCCGCCAATGAGAAACATTTTATATATCTGTACGAAAAACCACTACGACTGGAAAACGTTCATTCCGGAAACAGATTCTGCTGCATCGGAAATAGATCCAACTGTTTTGGTTCTTCAAAATGGACTGGATTTACAGCATGTTCCGGCCTCCAGGGTTTATGTGTTATGCAATGAAGGAGGAGAAGATTCCAGATCATATGAGCCAATTTCCTATCAGGGGGTTTTGGAAAAAATATTTTTGGCGGATTTGGCTTTGGTGATATAACTATCCCTCTTCTTCTTTATTATAAAAGAAGACAAAGAAATAGTAGGAGTAGTGGTAGTAGGGGTAGCGAATAGTGGGGATAACGACTTTTTAAATTCTAAACACCTTTGAATTTGGATAGAGAAAGTGTTTTGAGGTTTAAATTTATTATGGTGGAAGTTGTGGATAAATGGCATGAAGTTTATGGTAGAGGGTGTTGATAGGAATCAGAGAGTGCCTAATAAGATAGGGTAGACTTATGGTTGTGGCGGTTACTATTAACATCTGTGAATAATATTGTGAATAAATTGAATTTACCTAATATTAACAATGATAAAGTTTGGGTGGACGTGTTGAATTTTGTCAGCCCTCGTGTAGGAGATGACACAATTGAGACGTGGTTTCAACCACTGGTTTTAGAGAGTCTTACGAAAGATCAAGTACATATCCGTGTTCCAAATAGATTTTTTGGGGAATGGTTAGGCAGAAACTATCGAGATTTACTTAAAGAGGCCTTCCTTCATGTCGAAGGGGTGAATCCGGTAGAGATTATTTTTGTCATGAAAGAGCAGGATGGAGATGGAGAACCATCGCCCCAGCTCAAAACTGAAGTTCGAGAAACCCGTGGGCCCGCTCAACTTCAAAGAGTGAGACGTCAACCTCTTCCCAACCCAAAATATACTTTTAAAAACTTTGTCGTGGGAGGGAGTAATCAATTTGCCCATGCTGCGTGTCTCGCTGTTGCAGAATCACCTGCCAAAGCCTATAACCCATTATTCATTTATGGCGGAGTGGGGTTGGGGAAAACGCATCTTCTTAACTCTATAGGGAATTATATTGCTGATCATGGCGATCTCCGTATTGCGTATGTCACGACAGAGCAATTTACAAATGAGGTCATTAACTCCATTCGTTATGACAAAATGATTGAATTGAGAAGGCGATATAGAAATGTGGATATGCTGCTCATTGACGACATTCAATTTTTAGCAGGGAAAGAACGGACCCAAGAGGAATTTTTTCACACATTTAATTCTCTCTATGAAGCTGGAAAACAGATCGTGTTATCGAGTGATCGTTTTCCTAAAGAAATGCCTTCAATGGAAGAACGGCTTCGGTCCCGCTTTGAGTGGGGGCTGATTGCCGACCTTCAACCACCTGATGTTGAAACTCGAATCGCCATCCTCCGAAAAAAATCGGAGGAAGAAGGCATCGCCATCAATGAGGAAGTCATCCAGTTGTTGGCGGCGAATTTAAAAAGCAATATTCGTGAAATTGAAGGGGCACTGATTCGTCTTGGCGCCTATGCCTCTCTCACGGGTCAAAAAATTACTGCGGACATGGCCAAACACATCCTCCGTGACCTTCTTGGTGGAAAACGGAAGGTGATTACGACAGAGGATATACAAGAAGCGGTCGCCAACCGGTTCCATGTCAAGATATCTGACTTGAAGTCGAAACGACGAACAAAAACCTTAGTGTATCCTCGCCAAATTGCCATGTTCCTCAGCCGCGATATGACAGACTCCTCCTTTCCGGAAATAGGAAGAGATTTTGGGGGAAAAGACCATACAACAATTATTCATGCTTGTAAGCAGGTGCAGAAGGCTCAGGAAACGGATTCCACTCTTCGAGCCACAATCGACAGTTTGAAAGAAGAAATCGGCAAGGGATAACATCACCGCTGATAGGACACCTATGAAAATTCAAATAACCAGGGAGGACTTGTTAACCGCCCTCCAACGCGTACAGGGAGTGGTGGAGAAGCGGAATACCATGCCTATTCTGGCGAATATCCTTTTAGAGGCCAAGCCGGAAGGTTTGGATATTGTGGCCACTGATTTGGAAATTGGCATGAGAGGGCTGTATAAGGCCACGGTCCATGAACCCGGGTCGGTCACATTTTCCGCTCGAACCCTTTTTGATATTTTGAAAGAAATTCGCCATTCCGATATTGAATTATTGGTGGGGGAAAATAATTGGGTGACGGTGAAGGCTGGAAAAAGCCAATTTCGTGTGGTGGGCTTACCCAGTAAGGATTACCCTGCCCTTCCAACTATTGAACGGGAAGGGTTAATGGCGCTCCCCGCCCAAGGATTGTTGCAGCTTCTGAAAAAGACGGTCTTTGCCGTGGGGGAAAAAGATACCCGATATGTGTTGAACGGCCTCCTCCTCACCCTGATTCCTTCCGGAGCCACAGTGACGCTTCGTTTGGTGGGAACCGACGGCCATCGATTAGCCTGGGCTGAGCAGGAAGTGACTCCTGAGAAAACAGCTATTCCCTCAGCAGAAATTAAGGTCATTATTCCAAAAAAAGCTGCCATAGAAATCCGGAGACTCTTGGAAGAAGACGACGAACAACCATTCCTTGGGTTTACGAAAAATATGTTGATCTTTCGGAAAAGCGGATTGGTGTTAACCTCCCGCATTATGGAAGGGACCTATCCCGACTACCAGAAGGTGGTACCGAAAGAAAGCCCCAAAAAAGTTACCGTCAACAAGTCCGATTTGGAGGGTGCCCTTCGAAGAGTGGCCATCCTTTCGAAAGATAAAGCCCATGCCGTGAAATTGTCCATCAATCCCGATCACATTCATCTTTCTTCAAAAAGTCCGGATTTAGGGGAAGCGGATGAAGACATCCCGGCTAAATTTGTGGGAGATAATTTTTCTACGGGATTTAACGCCAGGTACTTCCTGGATGTGTTATCCGTCATTGAAACGGAAACGCTGACCCTTCAAATGGAAACACCCCTAAGCCCATGTTTGATTCAGGAGCAGGGAAATCCCACGTTCAAAGCCGTGGTAATGCCCGTGAAGGTTTGACGGATTTGACCCAACAGACGTCCCTTCATCCACACGCAGTCAAAGCCTAAAATTGTATGGAATCCGCAAAAAACCCTAGCCAAGAATCTGTTCACTCTGCAGACCGCCCACATTCGGATACTCGGTACGATGCCGATCAGATCCGTGTTCTGGAAGGACTGCAAGCGGTTCAAAAACGACCGGCCATGTATATCGGCAGCACAGGTGTCGATGGTCTGCACCATATGGTGTATGAGGTTGTTGATAATAGTGTGGATGAACACATGGCCGGCTATGGAAATGAAATACAGGTTGTGCTCCAAGTGGATGGAAGCGTCCTGGTTTCCGATAATGGAAGGGGAATACCCACCGGCATGCATTCCTCCCAGAAAAAATCGGCCGCCGAAGTCGCATTAACCGTCCTTCATGCAGGCGGAAAATTTGAGGAGGGTGCCTATAAAGTCTCGGGTGGGTTACATGGCGTAGGCATCTCGGTCGTGAATGCCCTCTCGGAATGGTTGGAATTAGAAATTTGGCAAAATGGGGAAGTGTTTGAACAACAGTATGAACGTGGGAAGCCGCTGACCCCATTAACGGTCGCAGGGATCACCAAAAAACGCGGAACGAAAGTCATTTTTAAGCCGGATCCCCTCATTTTTGAAACCGTCGAATTCAGTTTTGATGTTCTGGCTCAACGACTTCGAGAATTGGCCTTTCTCAATAAAGGCTTGGAAATTTGTTTACGGGATGACAGGACGGGCAAAGAAAAAGAACAGGTGTTTTGTTACATAGGGGGCATTGTCTCCTTCGTGGAACATTTGAATGAAGCCAAATCGCCCATTCATCCTCCCATTGTCGTGGAAGTGGAAAAACCAGAGATGATTCTCCAGTTGGCCCTTCAATATAACGAAGGATATTCAGAGAATCTGTATTCCTTTGCCAATAATATAAATACCCGGGAGGGTGGCACGCATCTCATCGGGTTTAAGTCGGCCTTGACGCGCACTATCAATAGTTACGCCACCGCCAATGATTTGTTTAAAAAAGATTCGGAATCGTTGAGCGGAGAAGATGTTCGGGAAGGATTAACCGCCGTGGTGAGCGTGAAAATCCGCAATCCCCAGTTTGAGGGCCAGACCAAGGCCAAATTAGGCAATAGTGAGGTCAAGGGTATTGTAGAGTCGGCCGTCAATGAAGCCTTGGGATCGTATCTGGAAGAAAATCCCTCGGTGGCCAAAAAAATCGTCGGGAAATCTGTGGATGCTGCGCGGGCCAGGGAAGCCGCAAGAAAAGCTAAAGAACTAATCCGAAGAAAAGGTGCATTGGATGGTGGATCACTGCCGGGGAAATTGGCTGACTGCGCCGAAAAAGATCCCCAATTTAGTGAACTCTATCTCGTGGAGGGGGATTCGGCAGGCGGATCCGCGAAGCAGGGGCGTGATCGACGTTCACAAGCGATCCTTCCTCTCAAGGGCAAAATCCTGAATGTCGAAAAGGCTCGATTCGATAAAATGCTTGTCAGTGAAGAAATCCGAACGCTCATCATGGCGATTGGAACCGGAATTGGTCGGCCACGGGAGGATGCTGAAAAAGGCAAGGAAGATAAAGACGCCTTTGATATCAATCGGGCCCGTTACCACAAAATCATTATCATGACCGATGCGGATGTGGATGGCAGCCATATCCGGACACTTCTCCTGACCTTCTTTTTCCGGCAAATGCCGGAACTGATCGAGCGTGGCTATATCTACATTGCCCAGCCTCCCTTGTTTAAAGTCAAAAAAGGAAAAGGAGAAAAATATCTCAAAGACGAAGCGGCAATGAATACCTATTTGTCGAATCTCGCCGTAGAAGATACTCACCTCTTTCTTCCGGAGCAAAACGCATTTGTAACCAGGGATGAACTCATCCCGATATTAGATAAGCTGGTGGCCTTTGAAGGGCTCTTAACCCGCCAGGGGCAAAAGCAAATAGAACCGTCCTTGCTCCGCGTGTTGGTGGATTTTCCGGAATTAACCAAAGATTTGTTAAAGAGCCGTGGTGACTTGGAAAGATTGATCGAGGAGGCCACCCGCCGGTTTCACCTGGCGTTCCCAGAAGGGACCGTGGATCTGACGATTCAGACAGATGAAGAGCATCAGGCCCACCACATTCTCTGTCGAGTGGCAGGGAATGGCAGTCAGAAATTTTTGAATCTGACTCACGACATGGTGGGATCTGCTGATTTCAGGGAATTACAAAAAATCTCTCCTTCGGCGTTGGGATTGGGTCCCCCTCCCTACCGCTTAAAACGCAAAGAGATCGAATCGGAATTTACTACCAGTCAGGATCTGGTGACAGAGTTTTTAGAAACCGGGAAGAAGGGCATGTCCATCCAGCGTTACAAAGGATTGGGCGAGATGAATCCGACACAACTGTGGGAGACCACGATGAATCCAGAGACCAGAAGTCTCCTTCAGGTGACCTTAGAAGATACGACGGGAGTGGATGAAATCTTTACCATTTTGATGGGTGATGAGGTCGAACCCCGCCGGAACTTCATTCAAAAGCATGCCCTGGAAGTTCGAAATTTGGATGTCTAGCAGGTGCCGTCTTTTGATCGTGTGACCCCGAATGTTGAGCTAGAGCCAATCCAGTCAACGTGCAGAACATGAAGGGCGATGATCCCTTTCGAGGAGTGATGAATGCCGGTTGAGCCACGTCTAACGCAAGTCGCCATTGAAGATGAAATGCGTTTGTCCTATTTGGACTACGCCATGAGCGTCATTGTCGGACGGGCATTGCCGGACGTGCGAGACGGCCTCAAGCCGGTTCACCGGCGCATCCTGTATGGGATGAATGAAATGGGTCTGGCTGCCGGAAAGCCCTACAGGAAATCCGCAAAAATTGTCGGCGAAATCATGGGTAACTATCACCCGCATGGTGATTCCGCCATTTACGACACGTTGGTTCGTATGGCGCAGGATTTCAATATGCGCTATCCCCTGGTGGATGGCCAGGGAAACTACGGGTCGGTTGATGGCGATCCACCGGCAGCTATGCGCTACACCGAAGCCCGCTTAACCAAGCTGGCCGAGGAAATGCTGATCGATATCGACCGGGAGACCGTTAACTTTACTCCGACGTACGATGAATCCTCCCAAGAGCCCATCGTGTTGCCCGGTCGTATTCCTAATCTGTTAGTGAATGGAGCAGGAGGAATCGCGGTCGGGTATGCCACCAATATTCCCACGCATAATTTAGGCGAAGTCGTCGCCGCGCTGATTGCCCTTGTTGAACGGCCCGAGGTGACCATTCAGGAGCTCATGGAGTTCATTCCGGGGCCGGATTTTCCCACCGCCGGATTTATCTATGGCACGCAAGGGATCAAAGATGCCTATGAAACGGGACGCGGCCTCTTGTCTCTTCGTGCGAAGGCCGAAATCGAGGTGGATGAACGGACCGAACGTGCGCGTATCATCGTAACGGAACTGCCGTATCAGGTGAACAAAGCCAAACTGATAGAAAAAATCGCCGACCTCATCCACGAAAAACGGGTGGAAGGGATTTCCGATCTTCGCGACGAATCTGATCGGGACGGACTACGCGTGGTGATCGAGCTGAAGAAAAACGAAAATCCGTCGGTCCTGCTGAACCAATTATATAAACACACCCAGATGCAAACGACCTTCGGGGTCATCATGTTGGCCTTGGTGGGGAACCGTCCGGAGGTGTTGACCCTCAAACAGATTTTGACCGCGTTCCTTGAACACCGCAAAGAAGTGGTGATTCGCCGGACCGCGTACGAACTTCGCAAAGCCGAAGAACGTGCCCACATCTTAGAGGGCTTGAGGCGGGCTTTAGAGTTCCTGGATGAGGTTATCGCTCTTATCCGTGGAGCGTCTTCTCCGGAAACCGCTCGCCAGGGCCTGATGAGCCGGTTTTCCTTGAGCGAGGTGCAAGCGACGGCCATTTTGGAAATGCGGCTGCAGCGCCTGACTCAACTGGAACAGGACAAGCTCACACAGGAATATAACGAACTGGTCTCCCGCATTGAACATTTGCGCACCGTCTTAGCGTCTGATGCGATGGTGCGACAAATCGTCAAGCAGGAACTAGTTGAAATCAAAGAGCAATATTCCGATGAGCGACGAACGCAGATTCTTCCTGCCGAAGCTGAGTTGCAAATGGAAGATCTCATCGCGGAGGAAGAAGTCGTCGTGACCATTACACATGCCGGATATATTAAGCGGAATGCCGTTTCCATCTACCGGGCTCAACGCCGAGGTGGAAAAGGGAAAGTCGGCATGGGGATCAAAGAAGAGGACTTTGTTGAACAAATCTTTACAGCCTCAACACATGATTACCTGTTGTTCTTCACCGATGCCGGTCGCGTGTACTGGCTTAAAGTGTACCAATTGCCCGATGTCGGGCGGTCCAGCAAAGGGAAAGCCATTGTCAATTTGTTAACCATCAGCCAGGGCGAGCGGGTCACGGCCACCCTGCCGGTCCGGGTGTTTGCCGAAGACCAGTATGTCGTGATGGCCACGCAAAAAGGCTATATCAAGAAAACCGATCTGGCCGCATTCAGCCATCCCAGACAGGGCGGCATTATTGCGTTGACCCTGGAGGAAGGGGACCGGCTCATCGGCGTGGATATCACGGATGGCACAAGAGAAATTCTCCTGGGCACCCGAATGGGTATCGTGATTCGCTTTCGTGAGGAAGATGTCCGTCCGGTGGGGCGAACGGCCCGCGGAGTCAGGGGCATTACCTTGGGCAAGAGTAATGAAGTCATCGGGATGGTCACGATTACCAGTGAAACGCAATCCTCCATTCTGACCGTTACCGAACGCGGGTATGGTAAGCGCACACAGGTAGAGGAATATCGGCTCCAATCACGGGCCGGCAAAGGCGTCATTAGCGTCAAAGTCACGGAGAAAAACGGGCCGGCCATTTCCTTCCATCAAGTCTGGGAATCCGATGAAATCATGCTCATGTCTGCAGAGGGTATGATCCTTCGCACCCGCATGGGAGATATCAGGGAAATCGGACGCAATGCCCAAGGGGTACGACTGATCCACTTGCCCGATGACGATCGGGTGGTGGGCGTCGCCAAACTCGCCGAGACAGATGAAGTCGATCTACCCGAACCGGATGAACTCAATGGCGAGATGCCAGATGAACCGGCCTCCTCAACGGAATAAGTTCACGCGACCCTCTCAGAACAACAAACCGAAGCCGTGGGTGTGTTCCGAGATGACCAGAGAAAATGATCGGTCATCAACAATACGGCAATCCTCATCCTTGAAAAGAAGCGACGGAAGGTGTGGTGAGGGGGTACAAGGGAGGGTCGTCCCAACTTCCGGGCAGCTGCGTGTTCTTCCTCAATCTCTCCCCCGCTTACATCTTCCCGGGCTCGCAGGAGGAAGCAGGAAGAAGCGATTGCCTGTGGGAAGGTCGTAGGGTGGATTCCCCTCACAAAGGCCCTGAACAACCGGCAAAACGCAAAAAGTTTGATCCCATCGTCAAAATGGGATTAGGCATTTTGATTGGAGGGATTTTTGTCATCTCCCTCGGCATGTTTCTCTCCCGTCCGGACCGCACCATTCCGCCCTATAGTATCGGATCCCAGGAGGGATCGCTGGTGGCCGTCCACGTGCCTTCCTATACCAGTGATCCCGAAATACAGACCCTGGTCAGGCGGTTTGGCGATGTCGGTAGGGCCACCCGTGATTTCGCGGACATGAAAATCCGCCCCACAACCCCGGATGATCCTCGCGGACGGTACCAAACGTTACAAATCATCATTTTTTCGGATCCATTCTGGACGGAACCGGATAACCTTCATCGGTATGTCGCCAATGAGGTCGATGACGATTCGGAAAAAACCTTTCGGAAAAATTTTGAAGCTGCTGTACGAGCCGGGTATCGTGCCGATGCGGACGGTCAGGCGGGATGGATCGGCCCCTGGAACCGGAGCGGGTCAAAAGATCGAACGCTTACGATGCAGTGGGTGTTCGAGGAGACCTGGGAGGAGGCAAGTCCCCATGATCAGACGTCTTCCCCGGCTCCCTAGTCGGGGACGGTGATTCAACAAGGGCTTTAGTGATAGTCTGAGAGAGGAGGACTTGGAGGTCAGGATTACTCAGGCGTTTGGCTAAGCCGGTGGCAAAGGGCGAGGGTTCCCCAACGAATTCAGGAGGGTCTTGAGGTATCGGATCCGGTTGAGGCGGGGCTTGTGGAATGGAACCGATGCGTAGGACGACCTCCGTTAAGCCCAGTTCCGGCATCATCGAATGAATGGCTTCCAAAATGGCCGGTCTTAGAAACATGAGCTGCTGAAGCCAAATTGAGTTATCCGCCACCAGATGTAATTTTTTAAAGCGGATACTCTCAGGATAGGAATGTTTGGCCATCGTCGTACCCACAAGATGTTCCCATTCCTGTTGGAGTTGAACCTCAGACAGTTTGAGGCCGAGTGGATTCCCTTTGGAAAAGTCCTGAATAAGGCTCTGGATTGATTCAAAGGGGCTCATGGTGCGGGTATTGTATCGCACTGTCCGGGTTGATTCATCCGTTTTAGGCTTTTCCTTATTATTTGGTCATCTCGATCCCGGGTGGAGATCCTTTTTCCGGCATCTTGTAGGGGTGATGAATAATTAATAATCCGTTATTTCAGGTGACTTTGATAGGTAGCCAATAGAAGAAAGAGGGGCTGTTCAAAAAGGTCGTCCAGCAAGGCCGCAAGCCGCGAGGAGGGCGAGGCGTACCGGGTAGGTACGTTGAGCCTTTCGAAGCAATGAGAACGCCGCTGGCGACCTTTTTCAACAGTCCACTAAGGAAATTCAGGCATGGCAAAACAAAAAACAGACCCATCCCATAAAGTCCTCAGCACCAACCGGAAGGCCTTCTTTGACTACATGATAGAAGAGAAGGTCGAAGCCGGCATCGTGCTGGTCGGGACCGAAGTCAAAGCCTTACGGGAGGGCCGCCTGAATCTGAAGGAAAGTTACGCCGCTATCATCAATGGCAAAGCCATTCTGCATAACTGCCATATCGGCACCTACAGTCATGGCAATCAAATGAATCACGAGCCGTTACGCGCAAGAACCTTGCTGCTGCACAAGAAGGAGATCGAGCGGTTGGCCGGAAAAGTCCAACAGAAAGGACTCACTCTCGTCCCGCTTCGCCTCTATTTCAATGACAGAGGACGGGTCAAGCTGGAACTCGCCCTTGGGCGTGGGAAGAAAAACTACGATCGGCGGGAAACCATCAAAAAGCGGGAAGCCGGCCGCGAAATCGACCGCGCCATGAAAGAGTC
>BQIW01000017.1 GCA_021604105.1 Nitrospirales bacterium
CGGAAAAATGAGTGAAAATGAAATTTGTGGAATGACGGAACATATAAAAAAAGAAAAACCCGCCCAAACACAATGGTGGACCGGAACCTCCGCGCCGACCTCCGGAACTCCGGCTTCATCTGATTGAAGATGGCTCATGTCGGTGAGATCCACATCCGCATTCGGTAGCATTCCTCCTTTGCTGAATGACCTGATAAGATGAAAAAGTATCTCGTTTGTGTCATGGACAGAGATCAGGTTGGCGTTATGTTTCAAAGTTTGGAGGTTAGGATCACGAAAGGGAGACAACTATGATGAATTTTTTAACTATCGAGCAATTAGAACAGGAAATTTTATATCTTCAGGAACAAAATCTAAAACTGATCAAGGAACTTTCTCAAGTGGTGAAGGAAAACCACCGCCTTCGCGAAGAAATTTATCATGAAAAACATCCGTCCCATGGCCATCGGGGCGGGAAGGAAAAGGAGGGGCGGACCGTATCTAGAAAGGTCGGACAAGAAAACCGGGAAGACGATGGGTTGTGCCTAAATTGATAAGACATTACGAGTGACATTCCTGGAGATTATGGTGCTGTCTATGCCATAAATTTTCACTACTCCCGCCCTCTTCCCATTCACGCCTCCCGTCACGGAATCTTCAATTCTTTCCGGGTATTTACCTTATTTACCAGGGTCTTTTGTCCATGTAAGCCATATGAATACCATGTCATAATATGCAAAACATGAGTCATCAATCATAGACAGCTTAAAAACACGCTCCCCCAAAATACACCAAGATGATGATTAGCGAGGATAGAGTTCACAATCGGTCTTAAAGAAATCAGAAATTCGAATCATGATAAAGACTTTGGAAACGGTCCATTTTCGCAAATGGAAAATGGTAGCAATTTTTCTTTTCCTACAGTTTGTATTTTTTGGTTGTCGATCGACCCCTCCGGAACCGCAAGTGCATACGCCGGGGCACAATGTCCATACGTCTTCAATCAAGAAATCGGATCTGGCCGGGACATGGGAATACCGTGATGAAAACGGTGCGTACTGCTTAACCTTAAATCCGAAAGGTCACGGCGAGTATGCATGGCAGGGGGGACGTTTGTTGACAACCAAACTCGACAATGGCCGGTGGGAAGGAAAATGGCATCAGACTAAAAACGATCGCGAAGGAGAGTTTGGCCTTCTCTTGTCATCGTCCGGCAATCATGCAGAAGGCCGATGGTGGTACACACGAATAGAAAACGACCATTCTCCCACTCAACCGGGGGGCCGATTTACATTGCTCCAAATGCCCTGTTCCCCTCAGGTCGAACACAGCCTCTTTTCACCCCCTCGGTATAGAATTAGAAGTGAGTCTTGACATATCCAAATTGTCTCCTCACGTTCTCTCAGCGTTCTTCCTCTTTGTGTGACCTCGTCCTTTTGTCCTAAACCACTCTAATCGTGCAGGCCATGGTTGTGGTCAATCCCTTCTCTCCCTTTTCGAAACTTTTCGATTTCGGGGAGTGTTGAATAATAAGGATGGTCAAGGGCAAATTTGCCCAGGATGAGATTACTCCTCAAAGGCTCCGGGTCGGTTCAAAAAAGCATGCCCTGAGTCTTCCCGAAGGGGCCGTCCAGCAAGGCCGCAGCCGTTTGTACGCGCGGACTGTACGCTTCGTACGTGAGCACGGGAAAATGGGGAGAACGCCGCTGGCGGCTTTTTTCAATAGACCCATTTAGGGTTGCATGACAGTGCACGGAGGTTGCCTACAACACACCACACACGGGGTGGGAACTAACCGTTGATCGGCAACCTCTCGCACAGATTATTGGGGTGAGTCGGGTGCTATGGGATGACCCGGCAAACCATAGTGAAGAAGAGAAAGCTCTAGAGGGAGTTCATGTATTCCATCGACGATGGCGCTGAATACTCATGATCTTCTGACCAAGTCCCACCAATCATGTGACTCTTCCGGGTAAACAGAAACCGTTCTTGGCTACCAGCTCTCACCGGCGCGTGGCAAACCTGAAAGGCTTATGAAGAGGTTTCTCGATATTTCAAATACCCTTCACAACTATCATGCCCACACCGACACTTTCCTACCGGCGCGGTAATCACATTTGCGCATTCTTCGGAACAGTATTCCTCCCCCTCGGAATTCCGGCATGAACATGGGGGATGGGCACAAACGGCATTCATAAAGAAAACCTTGCTTTCCTGCACAGAACGGAGCTTATTGAAAGATCATGATTGACTGTCTCTGCAGCCTTCCTCCGACATTCCTAATCTCGCAATATTTCCTTCATTATGACGGTCAGTTCTTCGTTTGAGCAACCTTTCTGACAGAGGTCGTAATTCCCTCCGGGGATATCGCTACCTCGATATAATCTCCTTTTTCAAATTCGGATGAAGATTCCCCGCTTTTTCCCGGCATAGGAACGCGAACAACTTCTCCATTGGCTTTTTCGATCACAAGAGTCAATTGTTCTGCTTCAATCACCCGGCCTTCCACCACCCCGGACGCGACAGGCGCTATTTCTGTTTGGTCCGGTTCAGAGGCATGAATATGATTAGGAATCATACCGGATGCCGCCACGAACACCATCGTCGCAACACACACACATGAATTGACCCATTTCTGTCTTTGCATAGGTTCCTCCTTTCAGTTATGACCAATCAACCAACCATTGCAATTGAACCTCTATTCAATTATGAATGGATTTCTGATCTTCCTCACTGGATAAACTTTCCATCGGGAATGGGTATATATCCATGCCGAGCAATGGGGTGAACTGTGGTTTTTTACCCGTATGGGAACCACTAAAAAGTAGGCAGCAATGTGAGGCCGGATTTTCAGTTTGAGATTCTAAAGCTTACTTGCTTAATCTGACCGACCATCCCCACCTCACTTCTCATCCCAATTCTCCAACCAACTTATCTGGTCAGTTCGAAACAATCCTCAAGTTTTAATGATCACCCCACTCCTGGTTGAACATGTTGTCCGGCGGAGCTAAACTGATGAAGTTGCATCAATTATTCTGACATGGCTCGTAAACCTGCACCCCCGACTCTTTCAAACTTTCTTGCATTTGCATTAATTTCGTAAAGTACTGAGACTTTTACCCTTTCCATGGTCTTTCTCCCATATTTATGAAAGAGGTCACCAGTAAAGACCGACACCGGCTTGCAGAAAAATTGAAGTTCCTTGAAGGGGATGTGATTGAAGTCATTACGACACAGTTCTTTCAACAACATCCCGAGACGGATGCCTATGGAGAATCAGGGAAGGCACACTGCGCCACCGACGCCCGTTACCACCTGACCTTTCTCAGAACGGCCATTGAATTTGGAACGGAGGAAACGTTTAGACAATATGTACGTTGGACAACCAATGTGCTTGAGGCAAGGAATATTTCCCGAAGTGTACTCCGGAAGTTTTTGAATCAAATCTCGCAGGCATTGGAGCCGCATCTTACCGATTTGGAACAAAAGGTCGTGCGGACCCATTTAATAGATGGCCCTCATGAGTCCCCGCTACCGGAAGCTCCCACGGTTTCCCACCCCCGCTCTTCACTAACACTGCATCAGGAAGTCTTTCTTCAAGCTCTTTTGGCCGGAGATCGCCATGCGGCCAGAACGATTGCGATCGAGGCGTTTTCAATGACCGATTCTCTCTCCGATGTGTATGTAGAACTTTTTCAAGAATCGTTATATGAAATCGGCAGACTCTGGGAATCCAATCGGATTTCGGTCGCCCAAGAACACGTGGCTACTGCCATCACCCAATATGTGATGGCCAACCTCTATTCCTGCGTTAAACCTGGAAAACCTTTTCAGGGGAAAGGAATCATCACCGGTGTGGAAGGTGAACTCCATCAGGTGGGGTCCCACATGGTGGCAGACCTGCTCGAAACGAAGGGATGGGATATCCGGTTTTTAGGTGTCAATATTCCCCATCAGGCGATCCTTCAAATGATCAAGGAATTCCGACCCACCCTTGTCGGTATTTCCGCGACGATGGTTCTCAAAGTTCCGACTGTGCGAGATTTGATCACAGACATCAGAAACATGTTTCTCCCAGTGGATACCCCTCGCATCCTGGTTGGCGGATCGGCATTCCGGTCACTACCCGATGTCTTTCGGGAAATCGGGGCGGATGGGTTTGCGCACGATTTACGCTCCTTAACGACCCTTTTGACGTGATGGACCCACAATAATGGTGCTTGTCATATCACGATTTAAGGTCGCAAACGGGTTGGAGCAGGACGTGGCCAAAGCTTTTCAAGAACGACCCAGGTTGGTAGAGGCCGTCCCGGGATTTTTAGGGATGGAAGTGTATACCCCTCCCACAGATCCAAGTATTTTTCACCTGGTGACGCGCTGGACCGATCGTGAAACCTTTCGCGCCTGGCATAAAAGTCCCGAACATCGCCTTTCCCACGACATGCTTCCAAAGGGCCTCAAGCTGGATCCGACCGTCACTCAGATTCTTGAACTGGAACGTCTTCCTCACCGGGAAGAACAAGGTGAACTTCAAGATTTTCTAGGTGATTCAGTCTTACTGCTTGAAGCGTTTCTTAATCAAACGGATACCATCGTGTATTGTGTCATCAGTCCTGACGGACGGATTCAGGTCTATAACGACGTACTGCTGGGAAAACTCAATTTATCCAAAACAGAATTTGATACCAAAACCATCTGGGATTTTCTCACCACAACGGACCAACAACGTCTTCAGGAAGTTCTTGAAATCGAAAACGGCAATTCCCGCGAACGGATCCAGCTCAATTTCATCGATTCGTCTCACAATCCTCACACATTCGACTGCTTAGTCCAGAAAACCTCTTCCCGTATGATCATTTTAATCGGAGAAGAACCGGAAAAGTTCAACCAGCGGGCGTTCGTGGAATTCATGCAGATTCAAAATGAAATGACGGTTAAGATGCGGGAGGAAGTAAAAAGCGGGAATCGGTTGTCTGAAAATAATTCATATTTAAATCAGCTGGTTACCGAACGGACACAAGATCTGGTGTTCCATCAGGAACAATTGCGGGCCATGTTGGTGGAATTGGCTCTTGTCGAACAACGTGAACGCCAACATTTGGCAAATGAATTACATGATTATCTTGCCCAAATGCTCATCGCCTGTAGGCTCAAGCTCGCCCAAATTGCCCAAAACACCATCACTCCGGCAAATTCAAGGCTCATTCAGGAGGTTGACGGAATAATCGATCAATCACTGACATTTACCCGAACGCTGATCTCGGATTTACACCCCGCCATATTGCACCAGCAGGGATTACTGGCCGCACTCCAATACCTCATTGCGGATATGCGACGATTTGGTTTAGCTGTGTCAAGTCCTGAAGTCGTCCCATCGGTGAAGGTTGCAGAGAATATTAGCGTGGTGGTGTATAAGACGGTGAGAGAATTGCTGTTCAACGTCATAAAACATGCAGGGGTGGCAAACGCATCGATTTCTTGGGAATGTCCTTCGGAACAAGACCTTCTTATACGGGTGACTGATGCCGGAGTCGGGTTTAATCCGGAAGTCAAACAACACGAACAGGAACCGGGGCATCTGGGCCTCTTTTTTTATCGCGAACGCATTAAGGCCTTAAAGGGACACTTAGATATCATCTCCTCTCCTCAGAAGGGCACAACCATCACCATCACGATACCAATGTGCGCCTAGGTAGATTTCATCTCCCTTTCCAAAAATTCATGGGATGTTAAAAACGTCCGCCAGAGGCGTTCTGGTGGCTTGGTCGTGCACACATCTCCCTCTCTACCCCGGCTCGCCAAACCGGCTACGGCCTTACTGGACGAGTCCGCTCAACTCACCCAACACCTGCCCCGCTCTCTGGTACACACTTGCTGAGAAAAAGAGAAATGATTTGAATATTCCAAAGCTCCGGTTAGGATGTCGCTTAACATTCAGTGCGGAGTCACGACTTCTGTAATCATGGGCTGAATGTCTCGTACCACCCCAGGCGGCTTGGTCAGACAGGATCATGGTGAATCGCCCCCTTTTGTCTAATGCGCCAGGGGTGTGGATCGGCCATACTCGACCTGTAAAGGCAGCGAGAACAAACGATCGTCCAATTTCACAACAAAGGAGTTCACTATGAACAGTCGACTACTTCTCAGTCTCATGATGGCCACGTGTATCCTCCCGGTGAGTTCGGCTTTGGCCTTGTTTGATGATGATAAAGCCGAATTATTGAAAGGTACACAAATCACACTCGTTGAGGCTGTGGAAACAGCCATGAAAACGGTCAAGGGCAAGGCTGTAGATGCTGAATTAGAACAAGAAGAGGGCAAGACCGTTTTTGAAGTGAAAATAGTTGACGAAAATGAAACCACCAGAGAAGTCTATGTGGATGCTCAATCAGGAAATGTCGTAAAGATTGAAAAGGATTAGCTCTGACCAGTGTGGGATTACCGGCGCTACTTGCAAGCATGTTATCCTCATGAAGCACATCGTGGAGGGAAACTTCCCTCCATGATTGTTTCATGGCCACCGATCGAGAACGACTATTCATAAATTTCTCCCACTTCGAATTGGACCAATGACGACTCTGGCATGTCAGACGAGCATTGGGAAAGTCCTCAGGGAGGTAACGATACCGAACATTCCGACGATTTTTTCATCCGAAAATTTACACCCATCACCTATCCTCCAGCCCCATCCCACAATCATTAATTTTAAAAAACCAGGCAATTTCCCAAGGGTTTTGTCCAGTTGGCGATTAGTGCAATACTGGCTACAGTGAAGGGACTTTGCTTAACGGAAAAACGGTATGGAGA
The DNA here is from genome assembly GCA_021604105.1 of Nitrospirales bacterium. GTDB lineage: Bacteria > Nitrospirota > Nitrospiria > Nitrospirales > UBA8639 > Nitrospira_E. The sequence continues at coordinate 6,787 of BQIW01000017.1, forward strand.
AGAGACGATCGGGACGTGTTAAAGTAGAACTTTCTTTCAGCAAAGCCATTCGGGTTCATCAGTTTATCTGAAATCTAACTGGGAGAAATGTCACTTACCTGACTTTTTTACGGTATGAACACAACCAAGCGAGCACGATTATTCCTTGTTGACGATCATATTCTGGTCTTGGAAAGTTGCCAAAGATTGCTTGAGCCTCATCATGACATTGTCGGCGTGGCCCATAGCACCAGCGAGTTGAGTAGTCAAATCCGGCAAACGAAACCCGACATTCTCCTCATGGACATTACCATGCCGGACCAGAACGGATATGACGTGGCTCGAATGTTAAAAACCATATGTCCATCGGTAAAAATTATTTTTGTTTCCATGCATTTAGAACCTACGTTCATCATGGAGGCCTTTCGTAGCGGGGGTGAAGGGTATGTCCCGAAGCAAACAGCAGGAAACGAATTATTATCAGCCATTCAGCAAGTTCAGGAAAAACAGAAGTACCTCTCTCCCCTCATTCCTGAGGAGGTACAGAATGCGGTGTTCGCCCAAATGGATGGGATGCCGGGCACCGAACTTTCGGGAAAATTGACTCCCAGGCAGCAGGAGGTGTTAAGGCTTGTGGCTCAAGGTTTTTCTGCGAAGGACATAGCCAACGTGTTGACGATATCTCAAAGCACGGTTGCGTTCCATAAAATGCAAATAGTCCAGGCCCTGGGTCTTCACTCCAAGGCCGATCTGACGAAATACGCGATCAAGTTAGGAATTTCTCCCCTTGAATAAGGTGAGAAGTGCAGCGCTGAGAACCCATTAAATGGAAATAATTCCATTTGCGATGGCATATTTCGTAAGTTCTGAGGCCGTTTTAAGTCCCAAGACTTGCATAACCCGCGTCTTGTGAAATTCCACGGTCTTGACGGCAAGATTTAAAATGACGGCAATTTCTTTATTGGATTTTCCTTCAGCAACCAATTGAAGGATTTCCACCTGTCGTTGGGTCAATGCCTGAGAATCCGCCTGAGGAGTTTTTTTCACATTTGAAGACGGGTTCAGTGCTTGACTGACGAGGCCTTGTGCAATTGATGGAGAGACATAGGTGCGTCCCTGATACACTTCATTAATGGCAAACACTAATTCTGCCGTGGCAGATTGTTTGAGAATATACCCCACTCCACCGGCCTTGAAGGCTTCATGGACAAAATGTTCCTCGGCATGCATCGTGAGAAAGATTAATTTTGTTTGAGGTTCGCATTTTTTTATTTGTCGGGCAGCTTCCAACCCATTCAATAGCGGCAATGAAATATCAATGATCGCAATATCGGGTGTATGTTTCTTGACGGCTTGAACTAATGCATGACCGTCAACAACGGTCCCAACGAGGGTGAAATCCGTTTCCAGTAGTTTGGTCAGTCCCTCGCTAACCAGGACGTGATCCTCAGCTAAGAGTACCCGAGCTTTGCTCATGCCAAAAGAAGAATGAAAGATAAATAGTTAAAATGGATAAACCTAGGAGGGGTATTATGAAAGAATCATGTAAATAAGTCTACAATGATTAATTTACTTGCTCCCACCTTCGCAATATCCTCAAGATGCCTCACAGAGCCTTGACATCTCAGCCCTGGGTCACCTGTGAATGAACACATTCAGGCCACCATAAAATTGCCATCTCAATGAGGAAAGGAAAATGATGGAATTTTGGGTATAGGTGGACGTGTCGGAGGAGGAGAGGGGGGCTCCGGAGGAGGCGTCGGAAGCGGTTCAGGATTAGGAAAAGGGTCTGGGTTAGGATTTGGCGTGGGTTGCGGAGCGGGAGAGAGGCATCGAAAATCAAGAATGGGCAGATACCAGTCATTATTAAAGGAATGGTTCATGATTACCCCTCGAGGCGTTTGGTTACAACATCCCAATTCACATGGGAAAGGAAACATTCAATATATTCGCCCCGTTCTGACGGTGGAAAATCCAGCAAATATGCATGTTCCCACACATCCATCACTAATACAGGACGAAATCCGGCTATATTGCCAAATTCATGAAGGCTGATCCAATGGTTGGAGAGCCTGCCGTTTTCCGGATTGAGATTGCAGACAGCCCAGCCGACCCCGCGCATTTTCCCCACGCTTGAGAAGTCGGTTTTCCAGATCTCAAAACTTCCAAAACTGCCTTCAAGAGACCTCAGCAGGGAATCCTGACCCTGGGGTGATTTGGACGATTGTGAGGTCATATTTCCAAAATATAATTCATGGAGAACCATGCCATTATATTCGAAACCCAGCCGTCGGGTCAGTTCAGAATACGCCGGCATTTCCTCCTGATCCACCTGTCCATCAATCAAAAACTCCCCGATTTGCCTGGTGAGGGAATTGGTAGCCTTCACATAGCCTTCATACAGCTTCAAATGCATCTCCAACGTCTTATCTGATATACCGTTCAATCCCTTGAGCTTGAAATCTTTAACCGGATAATCTTGGCTGGTCTTCATACGCATAGATTCCCCCACCATAATACCAAACAATGTTGCACCAGGTTTTGACTCGCATCATCTTGTTGAGGCTCAATATAAGAGGGAATGAAAAACGGCGTAACTAGTAAAAACCCTTGAACCGACAATTTTAGAATGGAGCAAAAAAAGTGCTGAGTCCAGGGTTTTTCCCAGTCACTTCCTGCTAGATCTTGAAGTAGATTCATCGAGAAGGAGAAAGAAACGTGGCAGGTGATCCATGAATATCCAATTCACCATATCCGATGAAATGAGAAAAGAGGTCACGGCCCTTCAATCCACACTCGGGATGAAAAGGGTGAAAGACCTGACCATTCATGCGTGGGATGTGTTGCGTTTTCTTCTGGAAACCATTCGCAATGATCGTTGCACGCTCTCTCCTGAGGCGATTCACTGGATTTCCCAATCGACAAAGACCCCGTCTTCCACTGAAACGAAAAAGGAACTCTCCCATACGGAAATTGACACACGCATTCTTCAGGAAATCCATCGGTTGCTTGACGACGATCAACTTGATCAGGCGGTAAAAGCCACCCATATTCTCAAACTCCTCAAATCTCACACAAACCAGGATTCGAACCGTCAAATGGTCAAATCCGAAATGCTCCTGACTGCCGCGGAAACATTTGCGGCGGAATCTGATCCCGAAAAAGCTGTTCAGCTTATTCATGCCACCCAGGAAACCACTGAAAAACCTGCTGATTAATCCAATGATCGGAAACATCGCTAGCGAATACGGTCGTCGTTCTCTCCGGCTCTGCAGGAATATTTGTTATCCGGTTTTCGTGGGGCAATGATCGCGCTTCAGGGCACGATTTCCCCTGGACTTTTTCCACGGCCGGAGGACATGGATCTCCCTCACGAGCCCATGTCTCCCCTCCCTGATCTTGAATCAACCGCATCAAGGGTTTCGCACAGTTTTCTTTCTCCCGCATTGTGATAGGTTTTTTATGGGCGAAGTTGTTCTATCCGCATACGGATATCCGACCCTACCGGAATGAATGAGATGAGCTCATTTCTCCTCAAATCTCCCAACATGGCAAACACCTCGAAATCTACTGGAGGTGCCTATGCATTTCTTATTCAAACGTTGTTTCATAGGTATGATATGTCCATTTTTCATCGCAGTCATGGTGATGCAGACGAATGGCCAAATTCTGTCTGTCCCGGCAGTGGGATTTGACGAAGCCATTACTCCTGGAGCAAATGATTCGCTATCCGACGACAGGACGAATGTGCATTCAGAGGACGAGATACAAAACCGCATTCAAAGGCGTTTAACGGTCAGTCCATACGGGAATGGTGCGATCAGGGTTCATGTGGAACAGGGCGAAACGACACTCTCAGGATATGTCGAAGACAGAGATGTCATCGTTGAAATCATTAAAATCGCTTATGATTCGGGTGCCACGAACGTCAACAATCAACTCCGCCTCAGCGACCCAACCGACCATCCATGGAGAACGATGACCGACCAGGAACTGAAAGAGGCGGTTGAGGACGAACTCTACTGGAGCCCTTTTGTGAATACAGTTCCCATTCGTGTTGAAACTCAAAATGGAAGCGTCACGCTCTCCGGAAGAGTCGAAAATCGGGGGGAGATTGCTGATGCGGTGGAAAACGCCTACGAAGCGGGAGCTAAACAAGTCCGCATTCATTTATGGATCGATCCCACATTGGATTAGAATGAGGGGAATGACCATCCCTCCATACAAGAAGGTAGGCACGTGGACCGAAGCCCACTCATCGTTTCTCAAACCAAAGCATTTCTTCCTGGAAAATGTTTCATGGGAGTGCTGAATAATAAGGATGTTCAAGGGCAAATTTGCGCAGGATGAGATTACTCATCAAAGGCCTTGGGGACGGTTCAAAAAAGCATGTCCTGAGTCTTCCCGAAGGGTCCGTCCAGCAAGGCCGCAGCCGTTTGTACGCGCGGAGCGTACGCTGACTACGGGAGCACGGGAAAATGGCGAGAACGCCGCTGGCGGCTTTTTTCAACAAACCCTTCATGGTTCAGGCGTCTTTTGAAGGTGATGTGGTTGGCCCAACGGCGCACTTTCCTTGACCGGAGCCCTTTCCGGAACCGACGGATGCGTGGGAACAGGGGAGACATCGGGAAGAACCTGGGGTTCGTCGGTGGGTGATTCGGTTCGAACCGGAGGAGTGGAAGAGGAGGTACCTGAAGCTCCAATGTCGGATGGCGTCCGGACACCTCCCCCAATGAGAGGGGAATCTGCAGCGGACGGCTGTTGTGAGTGGCCATTGGATTGAATTTCATCAGAAGATGTGTCCTGAACATTCTTTCCCAAGACCGGCTTAGCGAGTAAAAACACTCTAACAAGCATGACGCCCACGCAACATAACGACACGCTCAAATCTAAATCGGCAAGGGCCGGTTTATTCATGGTGCTTTCTCCTCTCCTGGGAATCCGCCACCAGGCTCATCAACGCTTCACGTGAAAACCATGTTTTCACAAGGTCCGAAGGTAAGTAGAAAGGGCAGCCTTTTCTTCTTGCGTTAACTGCACTCCGGTGACTAAGGCAAAAAACTCCACCGTGTCTTCGAGAGTCAAGAGGCGACCGTCATGCAGATAGGGTGGGGAATCTTTTATTCCCCGAAGAGGGAACGTTTTGATAGATCCCTCCGCACGGCCATGATAAAACCGTTCCACCCGCAAGTCATGCATCAGGTTATCAGTAAAATACGGAGCCGTATGACAGGCCACACATTTGGCCTTACCAAAAAATAGCGCTTCACCGCGCAATTCCTCTTCGCTGGCTTTTTGAGGATCCAATCGTCCAAAGAGGTCCAATTTCGGCGCGGGGGGAAAATCCACGAGTTTCTGGAATTGGGCCATTTTCATGACTTCGGTTCGGGTCAAATCACGACGACCTTTTTTTTCGGCGGTTGCCAAATCATGATCGAAATAGGCAGACCGGTTTTCAAATTCAGTAAAATCCTCAACGGACGTCAGGGCTCGTTTGGACCCGAAGACATTCTGAATATTGACACCACGTAAGGTTGGCGTTTCAATCCGGAACCTTGAGAATTGAGGCCGGGTATCCGGATTCAAATGAATGGCGCCATTGGTATGCCCATTCACATGGCAATCAAAGCACGAAACCCCGCGGCTAGGTGAAAGGGTTTTCCGATCGTCCGTTGCATTAAATTGCTGTTGGGGGATCTTTTCGACCAATAATCGAACCCCGTCAAATTGCACCGGCGAGAGAATGCCATCGAGCAACGCGTAAAAATTTTCGTTGGTGATTTCCTGACCTTGGGAGACATCTCCTAAATCCGGCCGGCTCGTTAAAAAAAGAGGAGGGGGAAATTCCGGCAAAAAATGATCCGGCACATCATGAAGGACATCAAACCGTTCACGCTCAGGATGAATGTCTGTCATCATCGAAGGAAACACCATGCCGCCGGTTGAATGAAGCGGATGCGGTAACGGCAGGTAGGGGAAGAGATCTTTGGCTTTGATGTCTTCCGGCGACATTTGCGCCATTTGATCAAAGGTGAGACCCTGCTGTAATCGGGCGGTGGGTCCTTTGGGGACAGGCTTCCCCCGGGTCATCGTCACCCCTTCAACAAATTGGGGAGACAAATCATACCGCTCCTCGAGTAATTGTCGCTGTTGTGTCTTGATTTTCGATCGTTGTTCGCTTTCCCCCTCAATGACCTTCTCAAGCGGGTCCTTGGGGCTCAGATCAAAGACAAACGAACTAGGGGTCCGGCCGCCAAATGTATGAATAGCCCGAGGGTTGGGTGTCCCCGGCTTCGCGTCCGGAGCCTCTTCGATGTCGCCTTTTCCCACGGGTTGATACTGTGGATAGGCCCGTTGCCAGTCCTTGACCACAGCAGGGGGACCAATCGGCGGAACCAACAGTTCCGGGCCGGGCTCCGCTTTCCAATTTTTGAACTTGTCCTTATTGCCTGGTATTTCCTGATCCGCAGCAAATGCCATCCCAAAACCGCTGCCGGCGATCAACAATATTCCCGTGATAAACACTCGCCTCATTCTCGAGGTCATGGTGATGAATGTGGTGGAATTGGTGGACATTGGTCTCCTTCTTTCATGGCCTACATCGTGACAGTACGGTCTCACATTCATAATCGTTATCTCAGTCTGTTGGGCTTTTCCCACAGAGGTTTCCCCTTTCCATCATACAACCGAATCAGTGGACTTCCGTCCTTATTTAACAGGACCTGAACCCTTGGAGTATCCAGGTGATCTCGCAAAACGAACACAGGGAGGTCATCACCCTGAACTTCCAATGCTACCCGCCGCTTACAATCCTCCCCATAGAGCGTGAGTCCGGTTCGCTCCTTTCCATACACCGCAAGAAAAGCTCGACGGTCACAGTGCTCATCTCCCATGAGGAGGGCCGGATGATCACCGTCCCACAGGCCCAGCATGGCGCGAACCTGGCCCTCTTCATTGACGATATGTAATGCCGAAGTCGATATCGGCTTATCTGAATTTGTCGCTGACAATTCCCTGTCAGTGGAATTGGTAGAAGCCAATAGCATTCCTACCATCGAACCCAACACCAATGATCCGAATACGAGGGCCAACCATGTGGTTTTTTTATAGGGCATAACAGACTCCTAGTCTTTCCTATGACATGACAAACAAAAATGATTGCGGAGCGTGTTATAGTCTTCCTGTCAGTGCCAGGATCAGTACGATCACCAGCACCAGACCAAGCCCACCACTGGGGTATGGGCCCCACGATGAACTGTACGGCCAGACCGGCAAGGCCCCGACTAGCAGAAGAATGAGTATGACTAAAACAATCGTAGACATGAATTGAGTTCCTTCTCCCCGGCTAACGGGCCTTCATATCGGTACACATACTTTCCTTAGAGTCCTGCAAGGACACCGGCCGGTCTATGACAGGCCGGGACAACTTGAGCATTTCTCGACGCGGCCAATCACCAAACAAACAATGGGACATTCGACTCTGCATCGATCCCTTTGTATGGACCGTTCCCTGTTCAAGACTGGTGTTCATGGGTTGTGTTCTCCTTTTGGTTGAATTCATTTGGTTATCGGTCTATCGGGTTCAAGAGCCTCTCTTCCCTGATTGTCTTAGGTATACAAAATAGTCTGGGCGGGAAGACCTGAGAAAAACCCTGGCTTGAGTGAGCAACCACCCTGGATGACTCGGTGGGCGAACATCTTCGGGCCTTCACGCTTAGACAAGATGGATTCGTTGAAGCTATACTTTTCTCAGTTTCGTTTTTCAAAGCATGTCCCAAACGTCGTCTGCGTAATCGCATCCGAGAGCGCAGCATCATTCAAGATTAGACTGGGAGTCCACGGTCTTCCTATCCATACAGAAGCGGGAAGGCGCATGCTGTTCTTCAGTTGAGAAAGAAAAATGTAAAGGTATGATGACGATTCAAGAACGACTCAAATCCGGTTCTCACGCAAAAAATTTGGATATGATCCTGCTGGTCGTCATCAGCACGCTCATTGGCGGAATTTTTGTGTTGGACCTTTTCATCAAAACAGGAGTCGCGATTGGCATGTTATATGTGAGCGCCATTATGCTGACGCCATATTTACCCCATGCAAAATCCTCATTCATCGTTGCCGGGGTCTGCACGGTCTTCGCCATCATTGGAATAATCTATTCACCCGGCGTGAACGTGGTGTATTCGGGCAGCACCATTGCGGGCAATGCCGTAACCAATCGTCTCTTATCGCTTTTTATGATTTGGGCCACCGCCCTGCTCACCTATCAATATCGTCAGGGGATGGAGGTCAGGCTCCGGTTAGCCTCTATCGTGGAATCCACCCATGACGCCATTATCGGACAGACTCTCAAAGGGCAGGTTACCAGTTGGAACAACGGCGCCGAACAGATGTTCGGATATTCGTCACAGGAGAGCATCGGTCAGTTCATGACATTTCTTTTTCCACCAGACCGGATGGCCGAAGAAAAGGATATTCTGGAAAAACTCCAGAGTGGGAAGCAGATTCAAAATTTCGAAACGGTTCGACGCCGGAAGGACGGACAGGACATACCGGTGTCGGTGACCATTTCTCCCATTATCGATCGATGGGGAAACCCAATTGGCGCCTCAAAAATTGCCAGGAATATTTCCCGGCAAAAAGAGATGGAAAATCTCCTGGCTGTACAAAATCTGACCTTAGCCCATCATGCAGCCTCGTTGAAGCAATCAAACGAAGATCTCGAACAATTTGCCTATATTGCCTCCCATGATCTCCAAGAACCCCTCCGCACGATTCATGGCTTTACGCAGTTGCTGGCGGAACGCTATAAGGACCAATTAGACGACCGGGGTAAAGAATTTATCGGATTCGTGACCGATGGAGCGAATCGCATGCAAACCCTTATTCAAGACCTCCTGAAATATTCAAGAATTCAGGCCCGGGAACTGAACCCCGTTCCGGTCAACGCCGAGGAGGTGCTCAATGAAATCCTCGAACATCTCCGCATGGCCCTTGAGGACCAACAGGCTTCGATCACACATGACCCTCTGCCGATCATCCTGACCGATCGGTCGCATTTTCAACACCTCCTCCAAAATCTGATTACCAATGCCATGAAATTCCATGGCCCCAACCGGCCACACATCCATCTCACGGCCAAGGAAGGAGGCAACGAATGGATCTTTTCCGTCCAGGATAACGGGATCGGCGTCGGCCCGGAATATTTCGAGCGGATCTTTCTTCCGTTTAAAAGATTGCACACGAGGGAAGAATACGTGGGAACCGGCATCGGTCTGGCCATATGTAAAAAAATCGTGGAACGCCGTGGAGGCCGTATCTGGGTCGAATCCGAATCGGGAGCAGGAGCCAAATTTTCTTTTACCTTACCTAAATAAACCGGAGATGTTTCATGCAGAATCCTGTTGAAATTTTATTAATCGAAGACAATCCGGCTGATATCCGTCTCACCCAGGAAGCCTTTCGGGAAGCTCGTCTCCGGAATACCCTTCACGTGGTTCAAGACGGGGTCAACGCCATGGCCTTCATCCGGCAGACAGCACCTTATCAACAGTCTCCCCGACCGGACCTGATTCTGTTAGACTTAAATCTTCCCAAAAAGGACGGGAGAGAGATTTTGAAGGAAATCAAATCCGATCCGCTCACTCGCACCATTCCCGTGGTGGTGTTGACCACCTCAGATGACGAAGCCGATGTCTTGCGTAGTTACGAACTTCATGCCAATGCGTATTTGGTGAAACCCATTGATATTTTACGATTCATCAAAATGATTCACTCACTCGAAAATTTCTGGCTTGCCGTGGTGAAACTCCCTCCAAAAGTGTCGGAGTCATGAGCGATCTTCATTCCCCTACGCATTCCATCCTGTTGGTGGAGGATAATCCTGCCGACGCAGAATTAGTGCGAGAGCGGCTGAGAGATGTATCCGGCATGTCCTCCTTTCATATTACCCGCGCCTCGACTCTGAAAGAGGCTCTGACCAATCTTCAGAGCACACCGTATGACGTCATCCTCCTTGATTTGAATCTGCCGGAAACCAATGGCCTTGAAACATTGGAACGAATCCGGGCAGCGAGCTCAACCATTCCCCTTGTCGTGTTAACGGTGAATGAGGATGAACCGTTGGCGCTCGAGGCCATCAAACTGGGGGCACAGGATTATATCCCTAAATCTTCGATGAATGCCGTGTTACTTTCCCGAATATTGCACTATGCCATTGAACGGGAAAAAATCGACCGAATTCGACGGGACAGCGAAAGAAAGTACCGGTTATTTGTTGATGGAGCCACCGGGCTGGCTTTTATCCTGCTTGACCTGGATGGGAACATTACTCATTGGAATTCCGGAGCGGAGAGACTTCTGGGCTACACGGAAGACGCGGCATTACATAAACATTTTTCCCTGCTCTTTACCCCTGAAGATCAACGTAATGGTCGTCCGGAAACCGAATTGCGGAGGGCGGAAACCTTAGAAAAAGGGGATGATGACAATTGGCTGGTTCGAGCTGACGGCTCACGATTTTGGGCCAGCGGGGCGGTGACGGCCATACGCGACCCCGGGGACAACCTTATCGGATTTGCCAAGGTGGTTCGAGACAAAAGCGCCCAAAAAGAAACCAGTGACAAATTAGCCGAATTGAATCGAACCTTGGAAGAGCGCGTGATCCAACGAACGCTTGAACTCACTCGCAACCAGGAGCGCCTACGGGCCATGGCCTCCGACCTCACACTGACCGAACAACGCGAACGGCGCCGGTTGGCTTCGGATCTTCATGATTATCTGGCACAACTCCTTGTGGTCTGCCGACTCAAATTAAATCAAGGTCAATCACTCACCGATACGGAAAGCCGTCAACACGTGCTTCAAGAGGCGGATAGTATCCTGGACCAATCCTTAACGTATACACGCACATTGGTGACCCAACTCAGTCCAACCTGTCTCTATGAATTCGGACTCCATGCCGCACTCGTCTGGTTGGGATCTGAAATGGGGAAACAGGGCCTCACCGTCAAACTCACCGGTATAGAGCAGCCTCCGAAGCTGCCGGAGGATCAGGCCGTTCTCGTGTTTCAATCGGTCCGGGAACTGTTGTTTAACGTTCTCAAACACTCGGGCGTGCAGGAAGCCACCGTCACCCTTTCCCTTCAAGCCGACAACCTTATGCATATTGAGGTGGAAGATTTCGGCCGAGGTTTTCCGGAGGGGTATGAAGACAGAAATGAAGAATCCTCGAGCAAATTTGGGCTCTTCAGTATCCGTGAACGATTGGAAGCCATCGGGGGAGAGATGGTTCTCACCTCCGCTCTCCAAAAAGGGACACACGTGCTCCTTCGCATTCCCCTACCAACAACCGCGGAGGAAATCGCTCCGACTCTAAAAAACCGGACTTTGGTCCATTCGCACATACAAAAACCAATTGCCGGTTCCCGCTCTGAACGGATTCGGATCCTGGTCGCAGATGATCATAAAATGGTCCGGGAGGGATTTTGCCATATCCTGAATTCTCAATTAAATTTTGAAGTCGTGGGAGAGGCAGAAGACGGAGAGCATGCGATGACCCTCTGTGAATCCCTCCGCCCTGACGTCGTGGTAATGGATCTCCATATGCCAAAAATGGACGGACTGGAGGCCATCAAAAGAATAAAACCACTCCTTTCCGATACGGTATTTATCGGATTATCCGTTTACGATACGCCGGAGGTGGCCCGATGGTTCCAAGAGGCAGGAGCGGCGGCATTTGTCACAAAGGGCGGTCCGGCTGAAAACTTAGTCACGATCGTCAGAAAATTTTGTCAACAACAATCATCCGCCTAGATCTCTTCCTTATTTCCTGTTGAAATTCTGCACTACCAATCCCGTGGCGTTTTCGGCGCTCGGAAGGGACGTTCCCGTCAGCATTTGATAGGCCTGCAACACGGTATTGACAGGTGAAATCTGCATAAGAAATGGCGTCTGCCACTCGCTGTCTTCAGGGAACCGGTCGTCAGGAATAATCACTCTTGAGATATGTTCCGCATAAGCGGCCTGGATTTTTAACGGAATTCCGCCCACCGCCCCGATATGACCATCACGAGTCACTTTGCCGGTCATGACCCGGTTCAGGAGAATGGAGTTATCGTTAGCCATAGCCAGAGTCACGACACTCACCATTGCGGTCAAACTATCTCCATAGATGGTCACACCGGGACTCGGAAATTTGAGAAAGACATTCCAGGTCTTTGGATCCAGACCAGCCATACGAGCCGCGGAGACGATTCCGGATTGAATAGCCACTTGAGTAAACGGTGAAAACTTTCCCGGTCCGCTTGAAAATGTCACATTCAGGGCTTCCTGACCTTCCTGTTCCCGGAATGCAATATCCAGTTCAGCCACAATGCCTATGGGTTCACTATTCAGGTCAAGAGTCGTTCCCAAAAAGGTCACGGATTGCTTCTGCCAGTGCGTCTGTTCGGCTAGAGCCGGCTGTAGGAAGGAGAAGGTCCATCCCCCGGAAATACACCATGCCACCATGCTGAAGATACAGGCCGTTTTTTTTAACTGATACATTGACTACTTCTCCGAAACCGGCAAATACGGGATGATATAGGCCCCATTTCCTTCCACACGCTGGTCGACAAACTGATCGAAGACGCCATCCCGATTGTCATCCAGCCAATAGAACAAGGGCCATTCAACAGTTTCAACGACCGTATTCCAGAATTTGTTATTTTCATAAAAAATTATTTGGCGGGCCGTTTTATAATCGACGACGCCGTCTCCCTCTAAGGAATATTCCCGGATATACAATCCCGTGATGATATTCACATCTTCATGGACGAGTTTCGCCTCACCGGGCTCCTTCGGCATCTCCGCAGTGAGGCCATGTCCCTCCATGACGAAACTCAAGAGAATCCCGCACATCCAGAACAACTTGTATTTTTTGCCATTCATCGGATTAGTTCCTTATGGTGTCATGATTGTGGTCGAATCCACGGAGCAGGCATGATCATGGTTCCCCGGTCATCACCAATCCATTTTCACGATGACGCGGCTGAGTCAAGGTGTTCACAGCAGGAATCCCGCCCTGATGTCCTCGCAACCGGTTCAGCAAAATAAAAGGATCGATGACGTCACCACATTGAATACAGTGCTTGGCTTGAAACTTAAAATCCTCATAATCGGAAAAAATATCCATATACGTTTCCTCGATCATGGTTCCTCCACATCGCGAACAGTGGGATTGGTGCATTTGATTCATCAATTGAGGAAAAACATCGGGGTGCTCGGTTCTCATGGCATCCAGTGTAAATGTTTGCATAACGCCTCCTTCGTTCTTGGGTGAGAATTTATGTTGATAGTCCGACTGTAGTTTCTCATTCGAATTGCGAGTACTACCCAAAACCCTTGGTCTCAACGGGAAGATCCCTTGAAAATTGTCGAATGGGAAATGCGGGTTCTGAATAAGGGAATATAGGAGGGCATCAAGACAATGGAATGACTTCAGGGCCATGAATAAGAAGACATGCCAGGGCCGCGCTTCAAGATTGACGGCATTGAACGCCATTCTCTCGCTCCGGCATGAGACCAATCGACTGAGACTTATGAATCATGACGACCTCGAGTTGAACACGCCACAGCCGTGAACGTCGCTCTGGCAGATGGTGAACAAGTCGGCCGGCGTTCCCTGCCTTCGCCGAAGCGGCTTCACGTCAATGCGCTCGATGGTTTCAACCCGCAAACGCGTCAATCTTGGAATCCGAAAAGCTTTCAATTGGATTGTGAGGTTTCTAACGCCCGGTGAGGGACTGATCCGAAACCATCAGAAGAATTCCCTTGAATGAAGGCATCTCTTATTCAGATTTGTTAACCGGCCATGAGAGCTCAAACGGGAGAGAGGATTTCTGATTCAACATTTCCCGAAATTGTTGCAATTGAGGCAGAAGGGATTTCAGCTCTTGTTGATAGACGCTCAGAGTGTGACGAAGACCCGTGTGTTCGGCTCTGGCAATACATTTCTGCAGGAGAGCCACACGCTCCTCCATGAGCCGAAAGGCTGTCCATAATGCCTGGTCAAGGGTATTCGATTTTCCCGCCAACAAAGACTGCTCGGTAAATCCATGTCCGACGTGGCAGTGATAGCGGGTCAAGGAGCCCTGGGTCTGTTGCCAAAGGGTGCCTCCGCATTCGGGGCAACTGAGGCCGGCCACCTGCCCCTTGCGTCGCCGGGAGGGAAGATGACTCATATAGGCATCGACAGATTCGTTTTCCTCAATCAAATCTTCAGGAGGAGGGAATTCCCGGCCGAGCCGGGACTTGACCTGATGAATCAGTTGACTGGCGAGATCTGCCACCGGCAAACAAAAATCAACGTGCATATGACCCAGCACATTATTCGGCAGATCTGGAAACAGAGCCTCAGCAAGATCCTGAACCATAATCATTCCCCTGCACCGCTGGATGGCCAGAAGCCCGGCAACACCATCGTCCAGATATCCTGATAAAATGATACCCACCACACGCACGCCATAGGACACCGCCGCCGAACGAAATAACGTGTCAATTGAAGGCCGCCAAAGATTTTCATTCGGTCCCTTAGAAAGCACCATCACATCCTTATCAATCAGCAGATGAAAGTCCGGCGGAGCAATATACATTCTCCCATGGGAAATAAACTCTCCATTCTTGGCAAATGTGGCCGGCACAGATCCGGCCGCAGATAAGATCGAATCAAGCGTGGAAGCCGAATAGGATCCGAGATGGAGCACGACAAATATTGAAGCTTGCAATTCCTGGGGGAGAGAGGAGACCAGCTTTTTAAGCGCGGTGATTCCTCCCGCCGATGCGCCAATGACAATAATGTCGGGATGTGATGACTGGATCATAGGAATACGTTGGGAGGCGTTGCCAATGAGAGTGAGCATTCACCCCTGTGAGACCATCTACCCCCCATTTTACCATCGGTGAATCAAAACGCGAACGCAAACAACATGGACAAAATTCCGTAAGCCTCAAATAAAAAATCAAGTTGAACTTCGATGCCCAAGTGAATAGCAGTCTGCCACGGAAAAGATTATCCTGAGAAGGAAAGGAACTGTGCCCGGCCCAACCGGGCCGTGCCTTGGCGAGATGCTTCGCCTTCAGCTCAGCATGACACCGATAGTGTGGGTCGATCAGTATCCAATCCCTCGGCCTTGTCATCCTGAGTCCGACGAAGGATCTGTGCCCAGCTCAACCGGGCCGTGGCTTCGCGAGATGCTTCGCTTTCAGCTCAGCATGACAACCGGAGAACTGGGAGACGGAGGATGACCTTGAAAGATGAGGATGGTGGTGGGAGATGACCTCTCCTTACTTCGTCCTTCGCCCGGAGACTCTACGCCTTAAAAGAGGCGTTCAGGAGACATCATGGTTTTTTTGACTGGATCGAATGACTTCGGCGAAGGAACCGAAGGAATCCCCTTTTGACACATATTTGTCTCCTCCAGCCTCCGCAAAGCGCCTGGTCACGATCTGATCCCCATGCATGGACAACCCGATGATATAGATTGACGGGTGGCTGGCTTTGATGAGACGGGTGGCTTCTATTCCGTTCATCACCGGCATATTGATATCCATCACAACCACATCCGGGTAGAGTGTCTGAACAAGCTCAATCGCCTGTTCGCCGTTTTCGGCTTCTCCGACTACCTGAATATCGGGACAGGCATTCAACATGGTGCCCAATCCTTCACGGAAAATGGGGTGGTCATCCGCAAGAACGACCCGAATGCTCGCCTCCTTTTTCCTTGGAATCTGAGCCGGCATCTCCATGGGAGGAGAGGGGGCCTGAATGGGCTCAAAGTCTGCGTCTTGAGGGGAAACGGGCACCTTGATCCGCACTCGTGTACCCTCTCCCCTCGTCGAAAAAATTTCACATTCTCCTCCAAGGCTTTCCACGCGTTCCTGAACGTTCAACAGGCCGAATTTTTCACACTGGAAAAGCGTGTAACCAGCCAAAGACTGATCAAAACCAGATCCGGTATCCGACACCTCTATTTCAATGAAACCCGAGGAGCCTTGACTGATCACAACGGAGGCTTCCTGGGTTTGGGCATGTTTCACCACATTCAGCAATAATTCCCTGATGACCTGATACAGGATAATTGAGACCGATTCGGAAAGGTTCATTTCCTGATTCTCAAGATGAGAGGTCACCGTGACGTGCAATTCATACCGGACCATTTTTTCGGCCAACCATCGGATGGCTGCCATAAATCCGAATTCATATAAGATGGGCGGACTGATTTGAGGAATGAGGTCCCGCGTGTAATCCAGGGCATCATCCAGAGATTCTTCCAATTCCTTGACGAGAGGTCCCTGCTGATAGGAAAGATCGGCTTGTTGCAATTGACCGATCTTTATCTTCGCGACCACCAGCAACTGACCCAAATAATCATGCAATTCAGTGGCAATGCGACGCCGTTCACGATGTTCGGTGAGAATGAGGTCTAATGACAATTGACGACATCGTTGTTGATGCTGAAGGAGTTCCTGCGTCCGTTCTTCCACCCGACATTCCAGCGTTTTGGTCAGAGATTGCAATTGGGTTTCAATATGATTCCGGTGTATGGCAGAAGCCAGAATATCGGCCATGGTCTGTAGGAACTCCACCTCCTTCTCCTGGAATTCCCTCCTTGATGACGTATGCACACCAAGGACTCCATGCGGCTTGCCTTCCTGATCCCGGATAATGCAACTCATGCCACTGACCACATGATGATCAAACAATAAGGAGGGACCGGAAAACCTGTTTTCCCGGGAGAGATCATTGACAATCACCGGCTTATCGCTTAGGAGCGTATAACCCGCCTGGGAATTGAGATCGGCACTCACGACGGCATGTCCGACCAGGCCTTCTTTCCACCCTATTCCGGCGCGAAGACGGAGAGAGTGTTCGCCGGGCAATAATTCCAGGACCTTGGCCATTTCGATCGACAAGGTCCGACTCAGATGTCTCACACATTCGTCCATAACTCTGAGAATCTCTCTTTCCTGAAGCGCCAACTGTGCAAACTCCGCCATCACCTTCAGTTGTTGAGAGAAATGAAACACTTGATCTTCCACCTTGCGAAGCGGGGTGATGTCCACAAAGCTCAGCACGACTCCCTGGATCTGCCCGTCACTGGTGTGGTAGGGCGTTATGCGTGAAAAGTAGGTCTGAGGATTCTGGGAAAACCGGCGGCTGTGTTCTTTGGGTTTTGCGGTGCGCAACACGTCCTGAATATCCGCCAAAAGGGTGGGATCTTCACAAAATGCGGACAATTGGGTAATCGGCCGCCCGAGATCGGTACTCAAAAACTGAAATATTTTTTGCGCAGCCGGAGTATATTTCTGAATACATAAATTGGCACTGAGAAATAAGGTGGCAATGTCCGTCGTCCGAAAAAGGTTTTCCATGTCAGTATTGGCGTGATCCAGTTCCTCCACCTTCCCCGACAGTTGAGCATTGACCGTTTCCAATTCTTCATTAATCGACTGCAATTCCTCGGTGGATGTTTGCAGTTCTTCATTGGCGGATTGCAGCTCCTCGTTCACCGACATCAATTCCTGATTGGAGGATTTCAATTCCTGATTGGAGAATTCCAGGTCCTCCATGGCGGTCTGCAAATGCTCTCTGGTGGTCTGAATTTCCTGCTCCAATTCCTGAATTGTCTGTCGCTCGCCCGTCGAGGATTTCTTCGGGACTTTGGAAGATTTTCGGGATATGCCGTTCTCACGGAACACCACCATCAGCAGATCGGACGATTGCTTGACATGAAAAAGAGGACGAACAATGATATCCACAGTTTGAATGCCATGATTCACAGGCATTTGAACATTGGATTGGACGACTTCCTGCCCGGTTTTCACGGCCTTGGAAATGCCGGATCGCAATGGTATACGCAAAACCGGTTTCACCATTTTGATCAGATTCACGTTGATGGAACCGGAGGGTAGCTGCAGATAGGTCCCGGTCCGTCCGGAGACATATTGCACATGGCACTCTTTGTCGATGACCACTGCGGGGGGGCCATACTCCTCTCTGACCAATTGCTCGAAGGTCTGGGTGAAGTGGTCGTGCATTTTGGGAAAAAGAGCAGTTTTTGGCGCGGGGATGCTCCCGCGCGGTCCCCGTATCGGAAAGTTGGGAAACGTAGGGCGCAAGATCTCTTTTGGTTGAAACACCCGAAAGCGTTTATTCACGGAGCGAAAATACCGGGATTGGTCTTCCCCATGCTCCGACGCGCCGAGAAACAGATAGCCCTCCGGGTTGAGGGAGTAATGAAACACGGAAAACATCTGATTCTGAAGATTGGGTTCCATGTAGATCAACAGGTTCCGGCAGGAAATGACATCCATTCGAGAAAACGGAGGATTGCCGACGAGATTATGAAAGGAAAAAATACATACGTCGCGAATCACCTTGGCGACCCGATAGAAGGAACCGTCCTGTTCAAAAAACAAGATGAGTCGATCGGGCGGCATACCTTCCCGAATGCTCTCCGGATATTGTCCACGGCGGGCAACTTCCAATGCCGGTTCATCGATATCCGTCCCGAAGATTTGAATAGGGATGTTGAGATGTTCCCGATGGAGGTATTCATAAAAAATGATCGCGAGCGAATAGGCTTCTTCTCCCGTCGAACAACCCGGGACCCAGATCCGGATCGCTTCCTCGTTTTGTTTGGATTTCACGATCTTGGGAACGATCGTGGCGGAGAAAAACGCAAACGCTTCCGGATCTCGAAAAAATTGCGTGACACCGATTAAGAGTTCCTTAAACAGCCCATCGACTTCCTCAGGGTCCTCTTGCAATCGTTCGACATATTTCGCGGGAGAGACAATGTGCAGAAGCTGCATGCGCCGTTGAATTCGTCGACACATGGTATTCTGTTTGTACCCACGAAAATCGTGTCCGGTCCGACGGTGCAGATATGCACAAATCACGTCTAAATGATTCAGCGCTTCTGCACGAAGGGTTTCCAGTCCCTTCCCGTCCCGTAAACCGTGAAAATATTTCGCATGCCGGACCAGCACCTCCGCGATGGCTTCAACCGGTAAAATATGATCGATCAATCCGGTCAAAATAGCACTCTTCGGCATCCCGGGAAATTGCGCCGTTTCCGCCGATTGGGCAATCGTTAACCCGCCATGCTCCTTCACCGATCGAAGGCCGAAGGCTCCGTCCGATCCTGCGCCGGACAGAATCATCCCGATGGCAAATGGCCCCTGATCTTCGGCCAGGGATTGGAAAAATTTATCGATAGGCGTTCGTAACCCATGAACTTGTGACGGCCGGTTTACTCGCAAATATCCACCATCGATGCCCAATTGCGTGTTGGGTGGAATGATATAAATATGGTTGGGTTCGACTAGCGTTTCATCTACCGCGACATGAACCGGCAACGAGGTCTTCCGTGCCAGCAATTCGGACATGAGGCTTTCGCGATCTGGAGCCAGGTGCTGGATCACCACAAAGCCCATTCCACTATCGGCGGGAAGCGATGAAAAGAACCGGGACAAGACCTCGAGCCCTCCGGCCGAGGCGCCGATCCCGACGATGGGAAACGCATTCGATGAGGTGTCGGTAGCCACCCCCTGGAAACCTCGAGAAGGCGCAGACGATGAAGAAGGAGCCTTGGGACTGTTTGAGGACTTTCGTGATTGTTTGACGGTTGAAGATTTTTTCGGTGAGGCGGAAGAGGAGGATTCCGATCCAGCCTTGGGAGTAGATGTTTTTTTAGCCACTAGAAGGTGTTGTCTTTCATCTCATGGAAATGGCACTTGGATTTTACTCTACCCCACGGTTTCAATGAAAGCGTTTGGGCCGGACCTCATCCTCTCTCATGCTGAAACTCGGAGGTCGGAAATACACGGGGTCAACATCACCATTGTGTCGATATTCAATCCTGCGTCTCCTAACACCGGCACGGGTGATGATGAATCAGGGAGGCATTCCGCGACATACGTTCCCAACCGGACCCGTATGATCAATTGATCTCCCAGGCAATCCATCCTGAATCTGGATGGTCTTTCTACACCGATGATCGTCCGGCAGAAGCAACGCGTCCTTCCGGAGGACTCATCCTGTGTGTCGCGTTCACACCCGATCCTGACAGTCGGTCATTCCCTGTGAGAACATGTCCTAATTCGCTGGTAGTGGTAATTTCGGTGGCCATATCAAAGATTCCGGCTTCTTTTAACAATGGGCGGACGGCGGGTTGCACATTGAAAAGATAGACACCCTTCGCTTGCTCCCTGGCTTTAAACACAATCTGGAAGATGGTCCAGGTCCCAATAGAATTGACGAACGACAAGGATCCTAAATCTAAAATGAGTAAGGAAATCGGTGAGGGGACGATGCGATCCAATAATAAATCTGTTCGACTCAAATTAGGGGTATTCACACTGAGATCCACGGTGAGCGTCAGGACCACATGTTGGCCGGGAGTGCTAATGGTGCATTTCATCACAATGATCTCCTTTTAGCTGATACACACAATAAAGTATGAAAAATTTTTGTCATTTTACGCGTCCCGGTTTTTCGCGCCACTCTATGTAACCCTTGAGGTGGATTACGTAAACTGCCGTGGAGAGAAATTCATGTCTTCTCTTTGGCGTTCAACACGTGAAACGATGTGGGATGTGGGTCAGAGTAAAATGGGATTTGTCATGTTCCTGACACACCCTGCTTTCACTGTCAGGCATGAATGCGTTGGCTTGAAATTTCAGAAGAAGCGAGAGATTTTCCTACCTGCAACCGGTTGAGGACGCTCGAAGCTCCCGCCTCAAACGCCTGCTGTTCGGCTATAAGCCGTTGGTGCATATGCTGAACTGATCCGGACAACGTCGCTGTCCCGTCTTCCACCGTGGCCACAATATCCTGGCTCGATAAGAATGGGCTCCACCAGACTTGATTTTCGAAATCCAATTGAATTTCCCAATCCGATTTTTCGATTTCAGACAGGGAGAAGCTGATATGATTGGTCAGAGTCTTCACGCCTCGAATCCGTGAAGCCACGTTCTCGGCATGATTTCGTTCATAAATCGAATCAACGGTCCCCGTCAACTGGGCCGCTCCCTTTTTCACCAATGCCCCAAGGGTGAAGGGCTTCAGAACTGGATCCCGGGAAAACGCCGCCGATAACCGGGCCTGAATATCGGCATCCTTGGGAGAAACCCCCGACTGGACGGTAATAAGATTGTTGACGTATCGCACCCCCACGGTGTGGTTGGCATTACGCTCAGCCTCACGTCGGATGGAGAGAAAGGGGACACTGCCTTTCAGGGTCACCGTCCCATTTTTTACCGTCACAGCGATTCCGAAGGGAGCGACCCGGCGATCATAAGCCAGCATTCGTTGAATCGCTGCGGAAACTTCCTGATCCGTAAATGTGGGACGCTGAGTACGCATCATCGGATCCGGCGACATCCAATTGACGATAATGCCACGAATATCCACCTCATGGACACCTTCAACCCACGCCAGTTCGGCAACCCGCCCTTTTTCGTAGACACTTCCTACCTGTCCTGTCAGAATGACATGACCTTTTTCCACCCGGACATTCAAAAGAGAGGGGTTGCCCACCCAGACATCAAATGTCAGACGATGCGTGATTTCCTCCTTCAGGATTGAATCCGGCCTTTCTCGAACATCAGCCACCTTCAGAAAGTCTTGAACCTTCCGAATACCGTTGACCATTTTTGCCAAATTGAGCGCCGTCTGTTTTTCTTGTCGGGACTGCACCTGCCCCTTCAAGGTCGCGACTCCCCTGAGAACCTCAACCTGAATGTCGTCGCGTTCCACCACAGGAGCTTCGAGGAACAGGTATTCAAGTTGTTTCAAAAGGATGGAATCGTTGGTTGTACCGACTGGTCCCACTGAAATGCGATCAATGACCCCTCGAACCCCCCGAATTGTCTGTGGAATTTCCACGGCCCGCTGTTGCGTCCATAGACTATCGGCTGTCCCGGTCAGCGTGGCGATGCCATCGTTCACCGACACTTCGATTGAGGAAAATGATTTTCGATCGACCCGGGACAATCGGTTTTTAATGGCCACAGCCATACCGATATCATGAACCTCTTTAACTTCATCTCCAGTCACCTCGGCGGTATTTTCCACCTCCTCAGCGGCGATTCCAAAACCGCCCATGAGGCAGATCGACAACACCACTATGGCAAGGGGAAAAAGCAAATGCGTGGCCTCCTTAACTGGACCCTGTGTAGGAACAGTCTTGAATACCATGGGGGATAAACCCCGAAGATGTCAGTTGACAAATTTGGCGGGTATGAAGAAAAAATATCCGGGATTCAGATCGACGTTGGGACTTAGCTGAATTTTGGATGCACCCGGACGATAGTGGTAATCATGCGATAAAGATCCTGGCCGGCCGATTCTTTGGACAAATATCCTGCCGCACCGGCTTCACGCATAACGTGTTCCGTTTCCTTATCCTGACGAACCGATAATCCGATCACCTGAATAGTGGGGTTGTTGTGACGAATCTGTCTGGTGGCTTCAATTCCATTCATGTGTGGCATATTAATATCCATGACCACCACATCCGGTTGCAGCGATTCTGCCAGACGGATGGCCTCTATTCCGTCCTCGGCTTCTCCGACAACCTCGATGCCGGACCAGGCATCCAGCAGGCTTCGCAATCCCTGTCGAACCACGGCATGATCATCCACCAAAAGGACTCGATAACCCGAGGACATTCCCGGACTTGGCCTCTGACCGGATCCCTTATCTTTCAAAGGTGCACCATCTGAAACCGGTATGGGCACACTCGGATGGTCCTGCTCGGATAGCGCCATATACAAGCGGATGCGTGTCCCGGAACCGGAACTCGAGTCTATGACCATCCGTCCACCTAATAAGGACATGCGTTCCCGAATACTGAATAATCCGAATTGGTTGGACGCCTGGCTGTGTCTTTCGATGAGAGTGGGATCGAAGCCAACGCCCCGATCGGAAATTTCGATACAGACCTCATCCGATGAGGAAAGAGTCACGGCCAGATAGACTCTGTCCACGCCGGCATGTTTGACCACGTTCATCATGAGTTCACGAACGGATTGAAACAGAAGCACGGCTTCACTCTCCGTGAGGGTCAGATGGTCCCGCTCCATATTGACTTCCACAGAGAGTCCATATTGAGTCATATCCTCAGCCAGCCACCGCAATGCCTTGAGTAAGCCGAACTGGTACAACACCGACGGGACCAGTTGGGCCACCAGAGAGCGGGTATACCTCAACGATTGATCGAGAATACGATCAATTTCTCCAAGAACCGGAATCACACTTCCCTCGACACTCACCTGTTCAAGCCGGTTGACTCGCAACCGGCAGGCCACGAGGAGTTGCGCCAGAAAATCATGAAGTTCTTCGGCAATCCTGCGTCGTTCCCGCTGTTCCGTCAGAATCAGTTCGCCGACGAGCGCCTGCAGGCGCGTTTGATTATGACGCAGTTCCTGGGTGCGTTTGGCAACTTGGCTTTCTAATTGAGAGGTCAGGTGTTGGAGTTGCTCCTGTATGGTTTTTAATTCGGTAATATCCGTATTGGTACCGATCCATCGCACCACCTCTCCCAGGTGATTCCGAATGGGCACGGCCCTTGAGAGAAACCACCGGTATTCCCCGTCCTTGCCCTTGAGAGGAAAAGTATCTTCCCATATCTGCCCGGTTTGAAAACACCGGCGTATTTTCTCAACCACCCGATCGACATGATCGGGGTGATGAACCTTCTTCCAGCCCCACCCTTCCATGTCCCTGAGGGTGGTCCCGGTATACTCGTACCAGCGTGCGTTGTACCAAAATATCCTCCCCATGGCATCTGCCATCCAGGCAAATTGGGAAATCGTATTGGCAAGCGTACGAAATCGCTCTTCACTTTCCCGGTGTTGTTCCTCGATTTCCTTCTGATAGGAAAGATCCAGAACCAAACCGACATACCCCAGATAGCTGCCGTCCGGGGTAAACCGTGGCGAAGCTGAATCCAGCACATGGTGATACGCACCCTGCCCACTACGAAGGCGGTATTCCAGTCGAACCGGATGTCGTTTTCTGTTCGCTTCGTAAAATGCCTGTTGAATGGATGGGCGATCGTGAGAATGAATGGCGGACATCCAGCCCTCACCAAGCCCGTTTGCCTCTGTCTGACCGGTAAAGTCGTACCAGGTTTGACTGAGAAAAACACAGTTCCCGTCCGCCTCCGTAATCCAGATCATGATCTCAGGGTGGTGGGCCAGATGCTGAAAGCGTGATTCATATTCGATCGCCGCCCGACGCATCGTGGCCAATCCCAGTGTTTTTTTAACTCTGGCCAACACCTCTCTTGCCGAAAACGGCTTGACGAGGTAATCATCCGCACCCGTCAGGAGCCCATCCACTTCGTCCTCCTGGCCGGCCCTGGCCGACAAAAAAATAAACGGCGTCGACAGCAATTCGCGATTGGACCGAATACGTTTCAGCAACTCAAGCCCATCGATGCGAGGCATCATGATATCACTCAGAATGAGGTGGGGACGAACCCTGTGAACCCGTTCCAAGGCTTCCTGGCCGTCACAGACAGAAACCACCTCATAGTCGGCACGCAGTATTCGCGCCACATATTCCCGCATGTCCCGATTGTCTTCCACCAGGAGAATGCTGGGACGTGAGTGATCTGATTGTTGAAGGGGACCTTCCTCCTCATCATGGAGAATGCCTTGCCGGTGCGATTCATGCTCCCCACCTCCGGCCCATTGTTCGGTTTCCACAATGAACGACTTCGCTACACGTTCGTCGGTTGGTTGCGTCGGTGTATGGCAAACCTGCGCCGACGGGAGGTGCTGAAAGCCGAACGGCACCGTCACGGTAAACACACTTCCCTTCCCGAGTTCACTCTCCACATGAATCTTCCCACCATGCATGACTACCAACTCTTTCACGAGGGCCAGACCGATTCCGGTTCCTTCAAATGTTCGTCCCAAGACTTCCTTGGCCCTAAAGAACCGGTCAAACAGATGAGCAAGCGTCTCCCGGCTCATACCGACCCCGGAATCCGCAATCCGGACATCCACGCTATCCGCATGAGGCATGACTTCCACGGACACTCGCCCCTCCAGCGTGAATTTCAAGGCATTTGAAAGCAGATTCAGCATGATTTTTTCCCAGGAACTTCGATCCACATAGACCGGTTGAGACAGCGTGGGACAGGACACGATAAATTCCAGTCCGGCTTTGTTCATGGCAGATTCAAATGACGATGCCAGGTCAATGGTCAACTCGCAGAAATCCAGCGGTTCAAACACGGCCTGCATGCGGCCTGCTTCCAGGCTGGAAAAGTCCAGTAGCGTGTTCACCAGCTTCAACATCCGCATGGCATTTCGGTGGGCCACCTCCACACCCGCAACCGTGGTGGAAGTGGTCCTCTGCATCGCCTCTTCCAGAGAACCGAGAATAAGTGTGAGAGGTGTCCGGAACTCATGGCTCACATTGCTGAAAAATTCGGTTTTTGCCCGGTTCAGTTCTGCCAACGCTTCCATCCGTTTCCGCTCTTCTGCCCGGACCTGCGCTCGATTGATGGCTCCTGAAATCCCCCTGGTGAGCAGGTTCAGAAACTCCCGGTACCGGTCATCAATAGCCAGCCTCGAACTGATTCCCACGATCAAATAGCCGGATGGGCTTTGTGTCTCCCATGACTCCACCGGCAGCACCATCCCTTGTGTGGGTGGCTCCGGCCATGGCCCTTCCGGAAGATTCGGTTGCTTGTCAATAGGGAATACGGTCTCTTCCCACTTGGGTGAAAGGATAAGTGGCCACCATGGCTGAGGATGGAACGTGCCTCCCTCCATCGTCAGTCGAAGTGGAGCCAGGAGCGAATCAGACGGAAAACCTGATTGTCCCCTCAGACAGAGGGAGCCTTCTTCCTTATCCCACACATATAGGAGACTGAACGGGATATCACAAGGATTGTCTGCGAGAATCTCAGCCGAGAGCCGGCAGACCTCTCCAACAGCATCGGCGGCTTCGGTCACTTCGGACATGCGTCTGAGAGTGTTGAGCCTCCGTCCTTTTAAGACCCTGCTGGTTTCTTCGGTACAGGCACAAAAGAGTCCTAGGGTCTCTCCTTCTCCATTCTTAATCGGGCTGTAGGAAAATGTAAAAAATGTTTCCTCCAGGAATCCATGCCTACGCATGAAGAGAGGAAGATCTTCATTCCATGTGGAACGGCCTTCTTGAAAAACGATGTCGGCCTGGGGACCGATCACATCCCAGATATCAGACCAAATATCCGATGCACAGGCACCCAGCGCCTTCGGATGTCGGCCTCCCAGCACCGGGATATAGGCGTCGTTATAAATATTGATCAGATGTTCCCCCCACCAGACGAACATGGGATATTTCGAATCAAGGATAATTTGGACGGAGGTTGTGAGCTGAGGGGGCCATGTGGAGATGTCCCCTAGTGGGGTTTCCATCCAATTGTTATCACGAATTTTTGCTGCCATCTGATTTGAAGACGACATGGACACAGTCCTTTCACCTGAATGGGCCTGGTAGGCCGACACTGAAGAACGTCGAAACCCTATCTAAACCGCACATTCGGCAGGCTCAACCCTATCACATCTCCTCCACCATTTCAGTTGACAAATCAGAGGTTTCCGTCCTCTTTGAGGAGACAGTTCTCCGATTTTCACGGTTCCTCCTTTGAATCTTGTCAGGTGATTCATGACATCCCTAGGGTCGGTACCGGAAGAATCAAGGGATTTTAACAGTACAGAACCGGGGGTCACCTCGTTAAATTTGTACAACGTTACAGCCTGATGGACTATGAGGAATGTTTAATTCATTTTCATTCATTTTTATTTCCCCCAAGTAAAGGAGAACGACCTTGAAAACGTTATCCCCATCAATCAACGGTGTGATTCACAGTCCGGAAGAATTCAAACAGTTCATTCCGGAAAACTTTTCTTATTTCCTCGAACGGTCTTCGGGCCTTATCCGGAGAATTCTTCAAGACATGGGGCAGTGGGCGGATAATTCGGCCCACGAAAAATTATTGTTGCGTCTTTCGTTTGATCTGGTTGAACGGTTTATCGAATACTGCCCCTCGCAACTTCCCTGTCGGCCTTCACTGCTGTTGGATGGGTTCATATCGGATTTTTTTGGAAGACCCCAGGAATCACACGCGTCATCAACCTCCAATCCCGTGTTGTACCGGTTTCTGGATGGCCTGCTCAATCGAGCCGTACTCAGCCGGGATGCCTTGATCTGTCTGTTCTACCACTTTTATGGCATGAAACCGGTCGAAGTTGGATTCCTTCTTGGTTTGGAGGAAGGCCAAACTCAGCGTATCTATAAGAACTTTGCACGATGGCGGCAAAAAGGCTGGTTCCAGGCGGCAGAAGAAGTTGGATTAACCACGCAGGACATCCAATCATTAGTTGAAAATCAAACGTCCAACCCTGAATTTTTTCACCATCAGGTCCGGGACAATCTGGAAACCTTATTGCCATTTTATCGAAAAAGCGATCCCCCCTACTACCCCTGCCTTGAGGATACGAAATGGCAGGAGATGTTCAGGGAGGGGTATGGATTTGATTACCGGATGTGGCATTTACCCCTCTGCCTTTCCTGCATGAAGGTCATTACTGAAGTCGGCGACTCTTTTCTCCTCAATCCCGACGTGACACTGAGTTTTCATGTCTCTCCACATTCGTTGAGGGAGGAAGAGATTTTCTGGCCGACTCCCGGGCTAAAACCCTTCTGCGCGGATAAAAAACGACATGTTGTCAAACGGGATCTTCAGATGGCATAACCCTCCCCTACAAGGCTTATCCTCTACCTTGTTTCGTGGGGAAAATGCGTCACCAGATCCCGACATGCCTGAAGAAATAATCTGGGGTTAAGAGGTTTTTCGAATGTATAGGCCGCTCCCAGTAAATGGGCAAACCTTTTGATATTGAACTGTGGTGCTTGATCGGCTGAGAAGGTGGCAATAATTGGAGGATGGTTGTCTTTCGACGTAATTTCCGCAATTAACGAAAACCCGCTTTTCTGAGGGAGAAACAAGTCGACGACAATAAGGTCCACGGATTGTTGTGTAGAGAGACCGATTCCGTCTGAAAGCGTTCCTGCAACAACAATCTCGACCCCGCATGCATCTCCGAGACGTACCCATGATTCTTGTGAATCAGGATCGGAGTCAATAACAAGAACAATACTCATCACAGCCAGTGACGCAAGGGATCTGTTGACGTTCGTCTTATCGGAACAGACATCATTCTTCTCTCATCATTTCGGGTGACATCAATGGTCGTATGGAAAACACGCACAGGTTGCTCATCATCATGATGTCGTGGTCCAATTCAGATTTCGAAATCGAAGAAATTGAACAGAGGACCGACTATTTTCTCGCTTTATTCCCGCTTCGGAGTTTGCAACTCTACTCATATCTGTGGTTGTTAACGGGAGATTGTCTCCTACCATCGAAGGCAGGATAGAGACATCCCATATTGCGAAGAGAGGACCTTCGACATCGTCAACTCGAACTCCACCCCAGGGTTGCAATGAATAGATAACGGTCGTCCCGGGAGCCTTCACCGAAAAAAATTTCGCTTGACGGTTATTCTGAAGCCAATTGCTTTGAGTGGGGTTTGTCAACAGACCTGCTTCCGGATGTGTTCCTTGTGAAGCAAAAAGCAGGGTTGCGACCAATACCCCCATCACACCATTTAAAAAAACCCAAACCCCGGGTCCTTCTCCAAATCCGGCTTGTCGTATTGTCCCTGACATCGGCGCGGCACCCAACTTTCCGGTTATACGTAGAAATCCGCCATCTCCATTATTAGGCATAATCTTTATCATAAATGGACACGATAACAAATGGACATTTGGGTCCAATTTTGCGTATGGCCTGTCGCGTCACTGTCCGGCTGAATATCCGGGTTGATGCGCGAATCAGGTTAAACAGAAAAGAAAATAAGAGCCAGGGGTCCTGCATAATGGAAACGGGCCCGGACACTTCCTTCCATTGAAATGCTCCGGACCCGTCGTATCATACCCACTGGAAATGATATGGGTGACTCAAGACATATGGTTCAACAAATCCTCTATTCCATACATGGATGGGATACCGGGTTGTTAAAAACCGATCACTCCAAACAACCATAATATCAATACAAGACTGAGGGGGACTCCTAATATCCACAATAAGATAGGCATACGTGTTATCCTTTCTGTTCCGCAAGAAGCCCCGGTCCGGCTAATCGGAACCGGGGCCTGCATCTCATTTTCAGATAAGGCATTTCCATCTTCCCGGAATAACACTGACAGGGAGTTTTTTCGCAATCCTCATGATTCGCGATCATGTTCGTCACGTTCGTTCCAACCTGACTGAGCATGTAAAAAGCCGGGATAGAGCATGGCAAATTGCTTATCCTCCATTTAATTGGTTTATCGGGACTTCGTAATTAATTTGCAATCCTGAGTTGATTATTGACACGTCGGGCTCCGGCTTCATAGGCATTCTCGACCGCAGCGGCCATTTCAGCTCTATCTTCAACCGCTCCCTGGAGCGTCACCACGCCTCGCCGGGCATTCACCCGAATGGGATCATTATCAACATAGGGACTCCATGATAATTCCTCACGCACGGCCTTTGCCAAATTCCTATCACTCATCTCTCCCCACGGTCGCTCATCATGTCGAAATATTTGCAATTCGTTCCGGACTTTTCGAGCGCCGCCCGCATACGCATCCTCTACCGTCTCCAACATGGCTTCCCGATTTAACACCATGCCCGTGAGCGTTGCCACGCCATGTTTCACATGGACTCGAACTCTTTCCGTACCCTCTCCAAGTTCATTGACAATATTTCGCCGAATGGTTTCGTCCGTCCGTTCGAGTTCATGTCGATACCGGGAATTATTAGTTGAGACATTGGACCGGTATCCATCCTGAGTCACATACGCCTCACGCCGATACCTGTTATCGTGTTCCTGATCCTCCCTTGTATCCAGATCACCATATTGATCGGTGTAAAATTGTCGTTTGTCCGGGCGATCGCGATTGGCCTCATAGATGGAACGAGAATCGGACCATCCGCGTGTATCACGGTTCCCGTAATCATAGGATGAGGCGGCTTGCCCCATGAAAGGCATGCCCAAACTCAACGCCAATACGGCCGTGCCCACCTTCATTCGTTGTCTTGTTCCTAATTGCATCATCCTCTCCTTTCTCATAATAAATTTACCATTGAAGACCTTTCCTCTTTCACTTAACAATAGCCGGAGATCCGGCATATTGTGAATGGACAAGTTGTGCAGGCAATAACCGTCCATCGTCTAATTCTATCTAATGTCCACGATCAATCCGCTCTCCGTGGAAAACATATCCAATGGATCAATTATGGTTGAGGCACCACAGCATGAAATGTGTGCGATGTTATATTCCTTCCGGTCGTTTTTGATTCACCCGCAGGCGTAATCGCCATTGAAGAGAAGCATCGGGATCCCGGGTATAATGCTCACTATCCTCTTCCATTTGTACCACTCTTAACGGAATGGTGACTTGTTCTTTTATATGTGGGAAGGATTCTTGAAATAACAAATGAACCACGTGTTCGGTGCATCCGAACACTTCCGCATTCAAACCTGTCACATCGTTAAAGTCCACCGTGATCCGTTCCGCAGGATTTATCCACGGCGCGATTAATTTGGCTTTTTCTTGGTTCGTCATACCATCCGTTTCCTTTGGGATACCATGTCTCGTGGTAGGGCCTTCCATTGCACCGGATAAGGAAAACAACCTTGTCGACCGGTCCCACCTTTGAAAAACCATTGAACACCGAGCGTGCATTACGTAATTTTTTTTGCCACAAAAACGCCGATGAGGACCATGACAATGCATAGTATGAGAAAAATATAAAATAATACTTGGGCAATTCCGGCAGCTCCTTCAGCAATTCCGGAGAAACCTAATCCTCCGGCGATGAGCGCAATGACAAAAAAAATGGCCGCCCATTTCAAAATCGTCATAAAGACCTCCTTTCACGAGGTTTAAGGGAATCACCAAGCCTTTGATGAGGAATCTCATCCTACGCAAATTTGCCCTTGAACATCTTTATTATTCAACACTCCCCCCAACAGGCTGATCCGACGGATCAGGCGGATCACCAATTGGAAGCGGTCCATCGTCGGGATCGGTTCCCGGCGATGGAGGCATAGGCGGATCGTGAATTGGTTCCGGTTTCGGATCCCGTTTCGGAGGACCGATGGGCGGAGATTTTCTTTCAGGTTCGGGCGGAGGTTGAACCGGAGGGTGTTTTTCGGCTCCCTGAAAAGCATGGCAATTTGCTTCATTCAGATTGGCCGCCCATGTTTCAACCATGCCGTCCTCCGTCTGACACTGTTAAATAATCAAAGCCATCTCAGGCCCCCTTCCCCTCCTACAAGAGAAAGAGGGCGTACCATCAAAAGAATTTTTTTTGAAGAGAAAAATTTCCCAACTCAATTTATCCTGATTCCTCATAATGTCTCTGGAGGTTGCTCATTAAAATAGACAAGTTACAAAGGGCTCGGCGAATTTTTATCCATGTTGGATCAGCCTGAACTTTGTTAGAGATGGTAATACACAGTGAATCGGACACCCGTTTATGTCATTTCCACTCTCCCTTCTACCGATATGAAACCTGCCAGAAACATCCACCTCTGGGAAATTGTCGCAATTCGTGAACTGTGTATCCTGGCTATGGGGGTCTTTTTGCTTTGGTTGTGCTTTCACTTGCAGGCCATATTGGTTCCGATTTTCATAGGCCTGGGACTGGCCTACCTCACTGAACCTGTCCTGGATTATGTTGAGCAGACATGGAAACTTCCTCGGTGGCTCGCCGTGACCTTGATGGCGATGATCATCTGCGCATTGGTGAGCGGGTTCTTCCTCTGGGTGGGACCAAACCTTGTCGAACAATTGCGCCTGTTCATTGAAAAGGTTCCCACCTATCTTTCCCTTTTAGCCGACCGCCACGGCATTGATGTGGATAAGGTATCCCGGCATTTCAAGGAGGTTTCAACGAACATCCGGGAGAATCCATTGTCTACACTCAAAACCTTCTTAACGGGAACCGGTCAGGTTTTTTATTTCACCAATCTCATTATCGGCACGCTGGGGTCCTTCCTATTTTCGTTCTCGTTAATCATCATTTATTTTTTCTTTTTTGCCTGGAGCTTTCCTTCCATTCAACACACGGTATGGAGTGTCGTTGAATCTCAGGAGGAGGACCGGTGGCCGGAATTACTGACGAAAATGGATCAGGCTATTGGAGAATTCTTCCGAGGCCGGTTACTCATTGCGTTAATGATGAGTGTGATGTTTGCCATCGGATGGTTTTGGGTGGGGATGCCGTATTGGATTCTCCTGGGACTTGGCGCAGGATTATTGAGTTTGGTCCCTTATGCCGCCACCTTGATATGGCCGGTCGCCATTCTTTTGAAATATTTGGATATGTCCATGGGATCCGGCTCAACCGACAATTATTGGATGCAACTCCTCGTCTGGCCCAGTGCCGTCTATCTAGGAGTTCAATTCCTTGAGGGGTGGGTGTTAACGCCTTGGATTCAAAGCCAGTCAACCGACCTCAGCGCTGCGACCATTCTGCTGGTGGTGCTGATCGGCGGGGCACTTGGCGGTGTGTTGGGGTTAATTCTTGCCATCCCTTTCGCGGCTTGCCTGAAAATTCTTGCGAAGGAGTTGATTATTCCCCGGATTAAACGGGGAAATATCACGGAGGTCCACAATGAAATTCATACACCCTAATACGTTTGAACCGGCTTAACGCCTGTCATATTTTCTATGGAACCTCTCACCATCACGATGAACAGTCTGCGGGATCTGGGACGTCAAATCCTGGCGAATCTCCCTCATATCATATCGGCCGCGGTTATTCTTGTGGCGGCCTGGGGGATGACCAGAATTCTGGAGAGGGTCTTAAGCCGGATTTTTTCCCGGTTTGGCATTCGGGAATCTCTTTCTGAACTCCTGAGGAAACTCGTCTACATCGGAATCTGGATCGTGGGAATTCTGATCGCGGCCATGATCGTTTTCCCCAGTTTAACCCCTGGAAAAATACTCACGGGATTGGGGTTGGGATCCATTGCCATCGGATTTGCCTTCAAAGATATTTTTGAAAACTTCCTTGCCGGAATTTTAATCCTGCTTCGCGAACCCTTCCAATTGGGAGACGTCATTGAATGCGAGGAGCTGGAGGGATTTGTGGAGGAAATTACCATTCGGGATACCCATATCCGTCAAACGGACGGCCAACGGGTTGTCCTTCCGAATAGCATGCTGTTTAAAAATCCGGTCACCGTGCGAACGGATCGGGACTTGCGACGGGTCACCATTATCTGCGGCATCGCCTATGGAGAGGATGTCGACCGCGCCCGACAGGTGATGCAAGAGGCACTCGACGGCCTGGAATCGATTAACCGGGATAAGGCCGTCCAAATCTTCGCTCAGGGGTTTGGGAGCAGTAGCATCGATTTTGAAGTCACCTGGTGGACGGGTTCCCTTCCATTGGACATCCGGAAATCAAAGGACAAAGTCGTGGCGGCCGTCAAACGGGCGTTAGATCAGGCCAACATTGAAATTCCTTTCCCCTATCGCACGTTGACATTTAAAGAACCGTTGCAGACCCTGATGACCCGACATCAACAGAGCCAGAGAGATTCTCATGACACATGACGCTCTCATAATTGTTTTTTTCACAATCCTCCCTGCTCAACAGAGCCTATAATGGAGACACCTCACGATGAATGTGATCACTGAAATGGATTGGTATCAAATTTGGTCGCATGCCTATCATCTGATCATTGCCTTTTTATTGGCAGTTCCTCTCGGGTGGGATCGCGAACAAGAATCGCGCGGTGCAGGATTGCGCACATTTCCCTTGGTTGCGCTCGGGTCATGCGCCTATATGTTAACGGGAATCCACGTGTTGACTTCCACCGATGCCGAAGGACGTGTCATCTATGGCATTTTAACCGGAATCGGTTTTATCGGCGGGGGCGCCATTCTCAAAGACAGAGGGAATGTGGCCGGGACCGCAACTGCGGCAAGTATTTGGAACACCGGAGCCATCGGAATGGCGGTTGCCTGGGATCGTTACGAAATCGCCATGGTGTTAAGTGCATTGAATTTTTTAACCTTTCGGTTTATGCCATTGGTGAAAAGACAAGTCACGGTTACACCATCAAAAACCGATCAAACCATGGGCTCCTAGAGAGGATGGGAATGGTTTTCACCCAATAGTTTTCGCTGTCGTTCGGGATTGACGGGACTCTGTCAACGCTCCGGTATCCTCCAGAGGTGGACCGTTTGACCCTGCCGGATAAATCTGTAAGGGCACCACGTTTTCTGCCCAGGCATCGGCAATGGGTTGAATGATTTTCCACATCTCCTCGACCTCATCATCCCGCACAAAAAGTCGTGATTGGCCGGACATGGCTTCAAGAAACAAGCGTTCATAGGGAAAAAGATGTTCGGGAGCAA
Source organism: Nitrospirales bacterium (assembly GCA_021604105.1). Classification (GTDB taxonomy): domain Bacteria; phylum Nitrospirota; class Nitrospiria; order Nitrospirales; family UBA8639; genus Nitrospira_E. Next base: position 41,297 of record BQIW01000017.1, read on the forward strand.
TGGGGTCGTCCACCCTCATCGGTGCCGATGTGATTCCTCCGGCTTCCGGAATGGTGAATATCCCGAAATTGACTTCTTCACTCGCGAGATTCACGCGCAGAATGTTACCGCCTTCTTCTGAAAAGTGCGATTCTGTAAGTTTGGAACCGCTTTTAAAATGCACCCGAATTTCTTTTCGATCCCGACCTAACGCTTTTCCGGAACGGAGCACCATCGGCACGCCTTGCCATCGTTCATTGTCGACCCATAGGATCACCTGCGCAAAGGTTTCAGTGTTTCGTTCGGAATCCACTCCCTTGCTTTTGGCATAACCGGGAACCCGCACACCATAGATCTCCCCTGACCGGTAACGAGCCCGGACGGTCTGGGCCCGGATTTCCTTCTCTGACAGTTTTTTCACCGATTGAAACAATTCTACTCGTTTGTTCCGAAAATCGGGGGACCACATGGTCTCCAGGGGTTCAAGAGCCAGAACAGCTAACAACTGAAGGAGGTGATTTTGAATCATATCTTTCAGAGCTCCGGCGCGATCGTAGAAGTCGGCACGCCCTTCCACCGCCAACGTCTCATCCCAGATCACTTCGATTTTTTTGATATACTGCCGGTTCCAAAGAGGCGTAAATACCGGATTGCCGAATCGGAGACCAAAAATGGTGGACACGATCGGCATGCCTAAAAAATGGTCAATGCGAAAGATGCGCTCTTCTGGAAATTTTTGATGGACGAGCCCGTTCAATTCCTTTGACTGGGCATAGCTCAACCCGAACGGTTTTTCGATGATGAGACGGGATCCCGTCGGTAACGTGACATGTTGTAGAGATTTTAAAACCGAAGAAAATATTTGCGGGGGAAGGCCTAAATAGAGCAGCGTGGACCCTGCCTGATTATGAAAGATCGCCTGAATCTGTCGGGTATCAGAAAGATCTTCTACACGTGCATATTCTAACGATTCCAGAAACCCTTCCCGGGATCTTGGGAGGGGTGGAGTGTGATGGGTTCCAAGTATTTCGGACACATATTCTTGAAGCTGAGGAGTATTCCAATTCCGCCGTCCAACCCCGGTGATTCTATACTCCGCGGGAAGACCTCTGTTGGCGAACACTTGAGCTAAGGCAGGAAATATGTACCGCTTCGAGACGTCGCCTGTCGCTCCAAAAATGACCAGATGCTCATACATACGGTCTTGGTGTACTCACTTTCAAGTAATAATTTCAGAGTTCGGCATCTCCTTGCCGGTTCACCCATACGTGCGTTCTAGGAGAACATCGGGAGAAAATTCATTGAACCGGATGACCGGCCTGTCGCTGCATGGATGAACATGGTGCCCGTTATTTTAAGCATGATGTTCTTCTCCCCAACCTTCCATAATCCTGGTGTGTCTTTTTTCCTCAATTGTTCTACCAGTAATGTGGCTTACCGTAATGTGTATATAGATTAATTTCATAGACCCGTTCAATGGGGGCGGTTGGATCATACTCGGGTGATTTTTCAATTTGGTCCTGATTGAGATCCACGACCATGCTTCTCTCTGCCCAGTTAATGGATTTATTCCACATTGGACTGATTAACACTTTTCTCCCAGCCAACCATTTCGAGGTATCCACGACCCAATACCGCACAGTCCAATTGGCATCATCAATGAGAAAATTGACAATTTTTCCGATTTCCCCATCGGTCGCCTGGAGAGAATGATCTTTGAGGCCATTGGCGCTGGTTAATGTGCCGGGGAACACCGTGAGTTCCCTCTCGTCAATGGGAAAATAGGTGCTCCATTGATAATGGTTGCAGATTTCGCGTTCCTTTTCCCATGAAATTGGTTTTTCTATATCAAACTCCGGCGCACCCTCGACTTGAGCTTTACTGACGAGGGCCCTGAACGAACCAACTTCCATTTGGGGGTGCACAAAACTCTGAGTAGAAATCAACACATGTCGGCCTTGCAACCAATTTCCCGTGTCAGCAGCCAGATAATGGATTTTCCATGTCTGATCATTAGCATAGATATCTGCCACGGTCCCGATAATTCCGTCTGTCCCCTGAAGCACGCAATTTACAATTTTATTGAGATCTCTTAACATGTCATTTCCTCTTCTAATTAAGTCAGTGGCAGTTCAGCCCTGTCCAGACGACCATGGCTACCAGCTGTACGGACATCCAACCTCCATCCACAAAATGAATGATCACGAAAGTTGTGAACCGAGAAGTTGGCCGTCAATCCGGCAAACCGAATTGACAGCCAACTCATAACACGCGACACGCTGCCATTCCACTCCGTGCATCAGTGACTTTTTTGTGATGAACTCTGACTGGAAATTGGAGATTGTTGATCCTTGTTCTTCAGGTCTTTGGCGGCCTGTGCGGCCTTTCCTTCCTTATTAGACATATTGGGATTTTTAGGATCGACATCTTCCATTTCCGTCAATTGATCAGACCGGCTTCCAGGGCCACTCCCCTGGTCGAGTGATTTTTCTCCAGATGGTGTACTGCGTTGAATGTTGTCAGGGACTTTTTCTTTTGCCGAAACCGCCTTCATTCCTTGGCCTGTCATATCCTGGGACTCAGTCAGTTGATCCGACCGGCTTCCAGGACCACTTCCCTGGTCGAGTGAGGGCTCAGCGGACGGCGTACTTCGTTGAATGTTGTCAGGGACATTCTCCTCAGTGGAACCGGCCTTCATTCCCTGACCGGCTATTCCCATGGATGTCGTACCCAGAATGAACGCGGTTGCCATACAAACAGTTAACAATCGTTTCATCACACACCTCCTGAAAGAGTGAATAACATTTTCAATTGAAGAACCGTTGGTCTTCAACCAAAGGTTGAGAACCCCAAACAAATTCTCAATTGCCGTCTGTCCCTTATCACTAGCATGTTCAACGCAATCCGACCAATGGACAAATCGGCAACCGGGAAAAACCATATGTATAGCTTCTCCCCATACGGCAGCTATGGCGGTCACAAGGGCCTTGATTCCCCTCGGGTTCTTCACTGATCATGACATGACCGGACTCTTCCACATATCCAACGATCGCTCACAAAGGAACGGATTGAATCATGTAAGGTTAGGACACTGTCACATTTCCCAACGTATTCCTGGGAAACATTTGATCCATCTCCAACAAACTCCGCGGCTAAAATGGAAATTGTCATCATGGAGGACAATACGGACCATCGGGAATATTAAAAGACCAAATGACACTCGTTGGGATATGTGTGTCAGGAATTGGCTGGTGGGTACCAAGGTCTTTGCCTATTGCGCTCCTCACGGTTTGTTTATGTGATTGATGATTATCGGATGCCGGAAATGATTGGCTTTCAATTCATCCATTCCCTGAGACAAACCAGTCACATCTCTACGATCCCCATCATTTCCATGGCGCCGCATTCTGACCGGACTGTGAATGAACAGGCGTTCTCTCTCGCAGCATCCACCACTCTGGTAAAACCCTATTCCCTGGGAAGGTCTGAAAACAGTCCTCGATTTGATAGGGCACTGAAGCGACATCTACAGTCCGGCATACCCTATGGACCCGCGTGAAGCTATTCCTAATCGAACCCGTTTCGCTCTAAAATGGATAGAAGGATTCTCGTCCTCGTTGGTATCTTCTTTTCTCCTCATTCAATCCCAACCCTGCTTTTATCTGAACCCGGCCTCTCAGAAGGGAAAGTTACTGTGGGCATATAGACATTTTGGCCGCCTTCTAAGAGTCACTTGTCTTTTGCCTTTCACCATTCGGTTCCATCATGATTTTTAATAGTTTATGTGTTGTGATTTAGCCACTAACGTGAGAGTCAATATTATGCATAACCAACCCATGTTTCCCCCTCTTTATCTTGTTAAACCTTTCTGTTCTTTAATTATGTGTATGAGCATGGCGATGGGTTGCGAGACCGTTCCGTACACCGATCGCTCCCAACTTGTCGTGATCCCTCAATCTCAGGCAACAGAAATGGGTGAACAGGCCTTTCAACAAATTCTGTCCGATCCTAAGGTCAAGCAATCTCAATCCCCTGAGGAACAGGAAGCCGTAAAACGGGTGGCGGAAAGGATCATCCACGCCGCAAAAGAATCTAAATTTTCTGAAGACGCCAAGGCCTTCAAGTGGGAAGTTACTGTAATCAAAGATGACCGGACTAAAAATGCATTTGCCCTGCCGGGCGGGAAGATCGCCGTCTATACAGGAATCTTCCCCGTTGCCAAAACCGATTCAGGACTGGCGGCCATTCTTGGGCACGAGGTCGTCCATGCCCTGGCACGCCATGGTTCGGAGCGTATGAGTCAGGAGGTTCTTGCTCAAGCCGGACTATCCGCTGCCGCGGTGGGGGTTGGAGCAAGTGGGGCGGGCCCCGTTGTGGGGCAGGCCACGATGGCTGCTCTAGGTCTGGGAACAAAAGTCGGCATCCTCCTCCCATACAGTCGAACGCATGAGTCCGAAGCCGATTCCATTGGACTGATTCTGGCAGCCCGGGCCGGCTATGACCCTCAGGAAGCGGTGAGGGTCTGGCAACGCATGCAACAAGGAAGTGAGGGAGCCCCCTCTGAATTTCTTTCCACCCATCCAAGCCATGAAACCAGAATTTCACGTCTGAAAGAAGAAATGCCTGAGGCCTTAAACATCTTCCGGAAGGTGGAACATGCTCCAGACCATCAACTTCCCGCTGTCAATCCATAATAGATCACTGTTCTTTTCCTGAAGCCGGGACAGCAGGCCCGTCAGGTTGAGGAGATTTCATCGCGACCATGCATATGGGCTGGAGGGTGGGTCGCTTCAACGGCGGTAAATGTTTCAAGAATGGTATAGCTGTGACTTGCACCTTTGGGAACCACCCAACAATCTCCCGCATTCAGCAAAATTGTTTGCCCTTCCAACTGAAGCTCTGCACGCCCGTGGATCACATATCCGATGGTTTCATAATCCCTGGAGGAAGATTCCTGTGTTTGCCCAACAGGCAATTGTTCCCATAACCGCATGGCTAACCCGACCCCGGTGGCTAAATATTTTTGCCCCATAGAACCTTTAGGAGAATGATCTGCTTGGACTTTTTTAATACTCGTATCAACCATAGGTGCCCACGCCTCCTGTGTATTGGTTGGTTGTCTGAATACACCATAACGGATTACACCCATGCCACATACTCTTCAAAACCCTGGCTGATCTTGGCCACCCATGCAGAAAAATAGAAAGTGCGGTCATGTGGAGATGGAGGTTCGCCTTGAAAATTCTCGCCGTTCATCCCGGTCCGTTGATGTATAGCAAAATTTTTTTGTTTGGAGCCCTTGGGGTTGGAACTGGTCGCGGGAGCAGCCAGACGGGCCGGTCATGACGTGCGGCTTATTGATTTACAGGTGGAGACATCCCGGGACAATTTCAGGTTATTGAAGAATTGGAGACCGGATGTGGTCGCCCTATCCTGTAATTATTTGCCGAATGTTCCTGAAATCATCGATCTTGCAAAGATGACCAATGCTTCCTTTTCTAAAATTCATATCGTGGCCGGGGGCCCCAGCCTTTCCTTTGTCGCCAGAGAAGTTCTCGAACATGCAGAGGGAGCCATCGATACCATTGTCAAAGGGGAAGGTGAATCGGTCATCGGACTACTCCTCAACGCAATTCAACATGATCCCTCGAATGTGCACCGGCTTCCCAGTGTGGTCACACGGGAAGCTGAGGGACCGCCTCCTGAATTCGTCACGTCTCTGGATGAGGTGAGGCCGGCCAGGAATGTACTTCGTCACCGGAGGAAGTATTTTCTTGGTGTAATGGATCCCTGCGCATCCATTGAACTCACCCGCGGGTGCCCCTGGGATTGTTCATTTTGCAGTGCCTGGACATTTTATGGACGAAGTTATCGTCCGGTCAGTCCTGAAGTGATCGTGGAAGAACTGGCGGGTATCCGTGAACCTGGTGTGTTTTTGGTGGATGATGTGGCCTTCATCCAGGCCGAGCATGGCATGGCCATTGGCGAAGCCATAGCACGCCGGGGTATCAAAAAGTCCTATTACCTCGAAACCCGTGGTGATGTCCTGTTGAGAAATCAAGAAGTCTTTCGCCTGTGGAAAAAGCTGGGAATGAAATATATGTTTATCGGGCTGGAGGCCATCGATCAGGAAGGATTGATCCAACATCGGAACGCATCTTACTCGGCAAAAATTTTGAAGCACTGGAATTTGTCCACTCCCTGGGCATCACCGTGGCCATTAACATTATTGCCGATCCCAACTGGGATAAGGATCGTTTTGAAACCGTGCGTCAATGGTGTTTGGAGGTCCCGGAGGTGGTCAATATTAGTGCCAACACGCCCTATCCCGGCACTGAAACGTGGCACCGGGAATCTCAGAGAATTCAGACGCGGGATTACCGACTATACGATATCCAACATTCGGTGCTCCCCACCCGTTTACCGTTGCCGGAATTTTATGAAGGGCTGGTCAACACCCAACGAATCCTCAATCATAAACATCTCGGCTGGAGTGCGCTAAAAGGAACAATCCGGATTGCTGCGGGCCATCTCATTCGCGGGCAGACCAATTTTGTCAAAATGTTGTGGAAATTTAACCGTGTCTATAACCCAAAATTCCAACTTTCGGATCATCAACGCCCTGTTCCCTATGAGTTGTCTCTCCCTTCATCCAGCCCTCCTTCACAGGAACACAACCTGTTGTTTATCCATAGAGGAAAAGGCCGGGCAGGACGGGCATTGGATCACTCAACGGAAGAATTTGTAGACTCAACGAGGAATGGAATTAATGAGTCGATTATCAGTGTAGAAGGAGATGCATCTTGAAGAGGAGTGGATTCCCTAACAAAAACCCGCCGGGACGGCGGGTTTTTGTTGGGCAGCCTTCAATCATTGCACGTGTGTTTCAGCGGGTTCACACCATTATATTAATCCCAATAGGGATCATAACCATAATAGGCATGAATGCTTTCTCCCCACGTCACATCAGTCATATCCGGCCAATTATCTTTGGCAAAACCGGGGGCTTGTTGTAACTTTTCTTTTGCCACATTTAATAACAATACCTCCTCTTCTTGTACGACCTGAAATGCCTCCCAGGGAATCGCAAAAAGTTTATCACCCATTCCTAAAAATCCGCCAAATGATAACACCGCATAGGCAATGCGTCCTCCTGAGAGATCGATCATGAGATCTTTTATTTCTCCCAGGTCTTCTCTTCCCATATTTTGAACGGTGGTACCGACAATCGAGCTTGATGAAAGAACCTGACGAATTTTGGTGGTCATAAAACCTCCCTCTGTTGAAAAGGGCATAGTTAATTAAGGAACTCTTCCTGTGCATATAGCATGTTCTTCATTTCGGACTTAACTAGGATAAACCCTTGGAAAAAGAAATCCCAAGCCAGGGTTTTCTCCAGTTGCTCGGGAGCGTAGATCCTTTATCCTACAAACGAAACCGCTAGACAATTATTCATTCACTACGTTAGGAGGTGACACGTTATGTTCACGAGGAACAAAATGACCCGATCAGTTATTCTTGCAGGCCTTCCATTGCTGACATTACCGTTAGTGGCCGAAGGCGCCATGTCCCGCGACCGTTCGGATCGCATGGATGAAAAATGGTCCAACTCCATGGAGCGAATCATCCAGGGAGAAATCGCCAAAAAGAATGGCGACCAAATCACCCTTCGGGGGAGTAATGGAGAACACATCACGTTTCGCATTAATGAGGAAACCAATCGTTTGTGTCCGGAAGGGATGAGTTCCAAGACATCCAACCCATCTCAAAGCTCTTCGGGGCAAAGCTCTTCAGGACAAAACCAAATGAACCAAGGCTCGTCGAGTCAGGATTCGTCCAGCACCGGACAGACGTCGAGTGGGAGCCTGTTCGGAAGTTCAAGCGGGGAAGGATCAAAGCAACCCTCATCCGGCGCACAGACCGGATTCTCATTTGGCGATTGCAACTTTGAAAAAGGTGAATTAGTGAAGGCAAAAGTGGATGAGGATGGGAATGCCACGTTTGTTCGATCGATGGGCCAGAATGACGATAATTATTTTAAGTCCGGAAGAATGGGAGATGACTATTTTGTTCTTCCAGCCGGACAATTAGGCGGCCTGGATATTTCAGACAAAGATGCCAATTACTCCGTAAAATCCTCCGATGGACAGGAAATCGGCAGTGTGTATCGAGTGATGACGAATAATAATGGAGATCTCACCTATGCCATCGTGAGAAAAGCAGACGGACAATTGTTTTCCGTCCCATGGCAGGCGATGGAAGGAGCCGGCAATAAGTCTTTCAAGCTGAACGTCACCCAAAATCAATTAGGTAACCTTCCCATTCTGGAAGAGGGGGAAAATGTAGGGGCACACGTTCAGAAAAATTGGGATTTAACGGAACAAGAGCGGGAGAAGTTAACAAAATGGAATGAAGGATTAGATCAGTTCTACTCCAAACGCGATCGTTATTACGAGGATACCCCGACCTTTGAAGGGAATCGCGAAGGCTATGACCGTTACGATCAGCGACGGTCTCACATGAGCCGTTCGGGACATGACCGACAACGTCATTACCAGGATCAAAATGCGGAAGACTTTCAAACAAGGCGTAACAGTTTCAGCCCGACCGAATTTCCTCCACATGATCGTGCCTTCCAGTATGAAGGGGCGGATCAGCGTCAGTACAACCGTCAACGCCATTACCAGGATCAAAATGCGGAGGACTTCCGGACAAGGCGTAACAGTTTCAGCCCAACCGAATTCCCTCCACATGATCGTGCCTTCCAATATGAAGGGGCGGATCGACAACGTTCATTCGATCGGAATCGACAAGGCCGATCTTCAGATGATTTTAGATATCGTGAAAATCAACGATCCAAATACAACACCACCACCGCGAGAAGGCAGTATGACCCTCAGAGGCGGGGAGCCGATCAATATCAATCCCGGCGTTCCGGCGGGAAGGATTATGATTACCGGCCCGATAGATATCGACCATAACTGATGGGCCAACCCCCTGGGTCTTTGCGGCCCAGGGGAGAAGGTCCATATTAAATGTTAACCGTGCAACATTCACATCATCTATGAAAGAGAAATAAAATGAAAAACATTATGACCATGATGGGGCTTTCAGCATTCCTTGTCCTTTCGAGCGTCGGAGTGTTTGCTGACCAAACGAACATGACCCGACAAGATGACCAATCCAACGATCCGGGTATGGGATCCTCAATAGAATCCAAGAGTCCCTCCAGCCAAAATACAGAACCCATGGAATCCGAGGAACAAAAGGCCGCTCGCCCGGGAGGAGTGGGCGAAGAAGGATCCAGTTTTGGTAGTCCAAGCTCCCTGCCACCAGGCGAAACCTCGCCAGGATATACGGGTGAGGATAAAAAGGCAGAAGAAATGGAGAAACGTCGGCAAGGTATGTGAGGTTGACATCTGAAAATACCCACGACATAACAGAATCACTAGAGGACAGGGAATGCCATCTAGTGAGGGGTAGAAGCCGATCGAACGAAGAGGAGATCGGACGATCGGCCAACACCCATATTTGAGACTTTTCACTTCCGTTTCACTTGAATCTCCTTCTTTCCTATCTTCTTTCTTTTTCGGCGAAGCTACTTTGACCCCAACGGCAATCAACCAACCCGACCAAATCCACTCCCATGCGGGGATCCCTTTCCATTCAGGAATGGTAATTTTTCCCAAGCTCTGTAATCGCAAATAAGAGGGCGATCAGGCTTTTTGAAAGAGAAAATTCAAAAGGAATTCCGGTGCCCTCAATCGTCCGGGATGGCGGTTTAAACCTTGATTATCGGAAGATTGGCTTTTTTCCAGGCGCTCATTCCTCCCAACACGTTCACGATGTTCCGATAGCCATGATGTTGGAGGAAGCTTGCAGCGACCGACGAGCGGTATCCACTTCCACAGATGACCGCGACCTGTCGGTCACGCGGGATTTCCTCAAATTGTTGAGGAAGTGCACTTCCCGTCACGAATTGCGCCCTGTCAATATGTCCGGCGGCCCACTCCCCCGGCTGGCGCACATCCAGCACGACCAGCTTTTTGTTATCCTGTAGCTGCTGTTCCAGATCGAACACTGTCCATTGTTCCAGAATTTGAAGAGGTTTGGCGGCCGTGCGCCATGCAAACATTCCACCTGACAACCACCCGGCAGGCAGCGCATAGCCAATCCGGAGAAGTTGCCAGCAGGCCTCCCACAAGTCATGGTGGTTGTCGAGGACGAGCAGAATGGTGGCATCCGCAGGAATAACCGTTCCCGCCCAGGTGGCAAATGATGATCCCAATCCGACATTCAACGCGCCGGGGATATGGGTTGAGAAGGCTTCAGCCTGGCGGCAATCAACGACAAGGCACCCTTCTTCCTGTTGTCGCAGAAACTGATCCGATGTGAGTGCAGGCGGTTCGCTCAATGTTCCAAGAAGAGGTGGGCCTTCCGTATTCATTTTTCGCATCCTGGGCCAATAGGGCGGCACACCGGGAAGATGATTCAAATCCAGACATTGTTTGACGAAATGGTCTTTGTTGTCCATGTTGGCTAGAAGAGGATTCATCCGGCGTTCATATCCGATCGTCGTGGACAACCGGCTCCCGATATTCCCTCCACACAAAGAGCCACTCACATGCGTCGGATAGACTTCCACGTAGTCCGGAAGCGGTAGAATTTTTTCCTGGAGCATGGTGCACATGACCTCCGCGTGATGAGCCGCTTCTTCCGTTCCACCCAGGAGATCGGGTCGGGCCACATCACCAACCAACAAGGCTCCTCCGGAAAGGAGCAGAACCGGTTCTTTCCCCCGCGAGCGGTCCGTCACCAGGACACTGATGTGTTCGGGGGTATGTCCAGGCGTATGCAGAATGTGAAAATCAATTTCTCCCATGGTTAACCGCTCTCCATCGGCCATGGGACGCGCTTCATATCCGAGCTTGGCATGCCGACCCGCTAAACATTGGAGAGGAATCCTTTCGGCTAATTCACGAATTCCCGTCACATAGTCGTTGTGCTGATGGGTCTCGAGAGCATACGCAATCGTCATCCCCCGGGAGCGCGACTCTTTCAGGTATGGCTCCACATCCCGCTGGATATCCAGAACTAAGGCCTCTCCGGTTTCTTCCGAACCGAGTAGATAGGATGCGTGCCCCAGACTTTCCACATGAAATTGTTGAATGATCATGGGTTGTGACTGTTGAATTTTCGACGTTGCTCTTAGAGGTCTTCACGAGAAGGAGGAGTGATTTCCGGCTGCCTCAAATGCGTGAGTCACTTGGGGAGCATCCGCCCCATTGACTTGACCCGCTATTTCGGCCACGTCCCGATAATCTCCCCTCAACGCCTTTAACGCATGACGTTCCTGTTGAATCTCAGGTGTGGTCCGTATTCCCATTCGCCGGAATAGGGGAACCGGCGGGCACCAACCTTGTATGGCATGTTGCAGGAGAAAACCGGCGACGGCGGCAGGGAATATAAACCACCGGCGATCAAGAAAAGCGCCCAAGGCCAGGCCCATGAGGGAAAAGGAGGCCGCATTGGCTTCAAGAACCCTTTCGATATCCCATTCCACTTCCAGTTCTCTTAGACGTCGATCGATGGCCGAAGGTCCGGCTGAGGCATACAACAGAACATTGTTTTTTGTGCGGTTGTAAATTTCCTCATTGATGTCCACGTCGGTATGGTCCTCAACTCGTGTGGTCGTTGGTGACATGATCATACATGGCCTCCCTTCATTCCTGTGGACGACGCACTTCCACGCCGTGGGTGATCGCGCTGTTAAATTCAGAAAATAAGGAATGAATAAAATCTCAACAACTGGCAAAAACCCTGGCGTACGTTGAAACTTCAGGGTTTCTGCTAGTAGTCAATTCTTGCCGGGTGGGTCACACTTTGCTCCTTAGGGCAGAATCGGAGGATCCGGGAACAAAATCAGACACGAACTTCCGATGTTATTTTTTTCGCTTGTTATGAAAAACTATCCCATACCGGAAGAAGAAGCCGAGAGAGAGCTGGACGGCATTTTTCATGAGATTAAACAGGTCTTTCGTGTGTCGGGAGTGAATCTCAACTTTCGCACCTGGGCCACTTATCCAAAGTTTTTCCCAGTCTTATGGGTGTCGATACGACCGGTCGCTGAAACCCGTCTCTTTGAAGAATCATGCAATCACATCCGGGCGCTAGCTGCCCGCCTCGCTGAGAAACTTCCTCGGTTAGATGCCGCCACGTCCGTCGGATTGGGAGATAGTCAGATTTTTCAGATACAAGCGGCTCTCGACCTCTATCATTACATCAATCCCAAGCTCCTGGTCATTTCGTCCGTGGTGGAGTACGCCTGCCAACACCCAACCATGTCCGGGTTCCAGTCCCAACGACCGGATCATGAGCTTATTCCACGGGGCATTCCCCTTCGCATGTATCCCATGGAAATGATCGACGAAACCCCCGACGATGCCACTCTCCGGAGAACCTTCCGGGATATCCAACGAACATTAGGTTTACCCGGCATTAACAGCGATTATCGCACTCTGGCATTGTGGCCGGAATATTTATATGCAGTATGGCATCGGTTAAAACCTGTGATCACCCATCCTCTTTACCTGGAAATCGCGCTAACACTACGGGAAGCGGCTCAACAGATGGCGAGCCATGTGCTTCCTCGACTGACCATCTCTGAGGATCAGTTGAGGGTTCTGGGTAGGAAACGAACACACTTCCTTGAGACGACCGCTCATTTTACCCAACTCTTGCCACCCCTGATTATCAATATCGTGCTGATATCCCTGGATTGGCGATCTCGTCAGGACTTAGAGGGATCTCCCTTTCCCATCGAATTCTCCTCAACGGTCCTGGAACCATCGACATGACCTGGCGCGAATTTCAACGCCTCCAAATTGTCAGCCGGGTCAATGCCCGGTTTGTGAGTTATGTAGAGGCGGGAGAAGGTCCCCCTGTCATTCTGATTCATGGGATTCCGGTCTGGGGTTACCTGTGGCACGGTATCTATTCTGAGTTGGCGCGAACCCGTCGCGTCCTGATTCCCGATTTACTCGGATTTGGTTTTAGTGATAAGGCGGATGGTTTTGACCGATCCATTGCCTGCCAGGCACACATGATCACCGCCTGGATGACACAATTAGGGATTCCTCGGGCCACAATCATCGGACATGATATCGGTGGCGGGGTGGCGTTGAGGATCGCAACCCTGTTTCCCGCACGAGTCGAAGCGCTGATCGTCATGAACACCGTCTGTTATGACTCCTGGCCGATTGAATTGATGCTCCAGTTCGGACACCCTGAAGCGCATCGGAAAATATCGGCCTCACTTGCCGTGCGATTGCTTCGACAAGCCTTAAAACGCGGATTTTCGTCATCCCGGAACCGGAACATAATGGAGGGGTTGTTGGCACCCTACACCACTGAAACAGGGAAATTATCCCTCATACGAAATGCTGCTGCACTGAATACCAATCTGACGACGGAGATTACTCATCTCCTGTCCGGTATCAAAATTCCCACACTTGTCCTCTGGGGTGTGAAGGATCGATTTCAGCCGATCCATTACGGGGAACGGCTGGTGAAAGATATCCACGAATCGAGATTGATTCGCGTGAAAGACGCAAGACACTTCCTGATGTGGGATCAACCGGAAATCGTGACAAAGCATCTGCTGGACTTTTTCGACCGTACCGTGCCATCCCGGCCTTTAATGGTCTAGCTGCTCATCCGTGTTACATGAACGCCACGGCAATCTTACTGATGTATGTCCCCTTGACCAGGGGATAGCGAAAATATCGGAAATCAAGGGAGTGTTGAAAAATAATAATTTCCAAGGGCATATTGACCCACAGGCACATTGCATATTAGAGGCCTCGGGGCGGTTCAAAAAAGTTCGTCCAGCAAGGCCGCAGCCATTTTTGCGCGCAGAGCGTACTTTCAGTACGTGAGCACGGAAAAATGGCGAGAACGCCGCTGGCGGCTTTTTTCAACAGCCCCATCAACACGAACAGCGATTCTTCACCCTGCAGGCAGTGCATGAATGAATGGAAACTGACATTTGACCAGTGGGATATCAAAGACCAGAAAGCCCGTGAAGCCCTGTGCACAATGGGTAACGGATATCGGGCCACACGGGGAGCGTTTGAAGAGGCCACACACCATGACGATCATTATCCTGGAACCTATATCGCCGGGGCCTATGATCAATGCGAAAGAATAATCGCGGGAGAAACAGTCTCTCATGAAACAATCGTGAACTGGCCAAATTGGTTGTACCTGACATTTGCCATGGAAAATGGCCAATGGTTTTCGATGGAACAGGTTCAGGTGAACACCTATCGCCAGGAATTGGACCTGCAACGGGGCGTGCTCAGCCGGTACATACACTTTACGGAACCTCAAGGCCGCGAAACCATTCTCCACGCAATCCGGCTGGTACACATGAAGCATCCCCATCTTGCGACCCTGCAATGGACCTTGACTCCTCTGAACTGGTCAGGTCGATTGCATGTACGATCTGCTTTGGATTCCGGGATCAACAACGAAAATGTTGATCGGTACCGTGAGATGAACACCAAACATTATCGACTGCTCGACTCGGGGTTCCATAAGGAGGGATGGCTCTACGTCGTTACGGAAACACTTCAATCTCACATTCGATTGGCCCAGGGGCTTCGAACGCACGTCACTGGCGGCCATCTCCTCCTTCAACAGAATCTTCAGGAAATGGATAGGCTCATCGAAGAATTCGTCCTAGATATTCAGAAGCAGACTCCTCTACAGATTGTCAAAACCGTGGCACTCTACCATTCACGGGATCGTGGCATTTCCGAGCCGCTTGAGGCCGTGCACCACAGCCTGGTTTCTTCCGGATCGTTCGGACAGTTGCTCCGCTCCCATCACAACGCATGGGAGCGGATCTGGGATATGACCGATATCCGGATTCAGAACCGTCCCGAAGATCAACTGATGCTCCGGCTCCATCTCTTTCATCTCTTGCAAACGGCTTCTCCCCATCTGACAGAACGTGATGCCAGTCTTCCGGCCCGTGGACTGACCGGTGAAATGTATCAAGGCCACATTTTCTGGGATGATGTGTTTGCCTTTCCCTTTCTGATTATGCGACTGCCGAAGGTTGCCCGCGCCATGCTTCTATATCGGTCACGACGGCAACAACAGGCCGGAGTTCAGGCACAGCAGCATAGGCATCAGGGAATCCGATTTCCCTGGAGAAGTGGGAGTGACGGCTCCGAGCAGACTCCCCGATTTCAATGGAATTCCTATTCAGGACATTGGATTGAGGACTACACGCATTTGCAATGTCATCAGAATGCCGCCATTGTCTATCAAATTTGGAAATACTATCAGGCAACAAGTGACCTGGAATTTCTTCAGTCCCACGGAGGTCGGCTCATACTCCAAATTGCCCGATTCTGGTCCAGTCTCGCCACATTCGATGAAAAATGCGGGCGATATCATATTCGCGGGGTCATGGGACCGGATCAATTTCATACCGGATATCCGGATAGCCCCACGCCCGGGCTACACGACAATGCGTATACCAGTATCATGGCTGTTTGGACCCTGCAATGCGCCCGGCATGCCCTCCAGACTCTCCCCGACTATTCGCGCCGACAACTGATGGAAATCCTTTCGATTGATCACTCGGACCTGGAACACTGGGAGACCATCACCCGCCATATGTTCATCCCCTTTCATGAAGACGGTCTCATCAGCCAGTTCGCGGGTTATGAGAATCTTGAAGAATTGGATGTGCACGCGTATCGAGCCCGGTATGGAGATATCCGGCGATATCGATAAAATTCTCGAAGCCAAGGGAGACACGGTCAATCGATACAAGATTTCCAAACAGCCTGATGTCCTCATGTTGTGTTATCTCCTGACCGTCTATGAACTCGAATCGATTTTCTCGAATTTAGGATATCCTTTTTCCCTAAACCTGCTCCAAAAGAACATCGCCTATTATCAACAGCGCACCACTCATGGTTCGACGCTCAGTCGGGTCGTGTTCGGCTGGATTCACGCACGCTCCAACCGAAGCGGCTCATGGACGTGTCTGGCTGAAGCCTTGGGACAGGATGTTCATGAAATCAAAGGAGGCTCGACGGGCGAAGGCGTCCATTTAGGAGCCATGGCAGGAACCATTGATCTCATGCAGCGTTGCTATGGTGGAATTGATTGTGACAATAATGTGTTAACGGTGAATCCTCGTCTTCCGGATACCCTTGATGGGTTAGCGATGAGGATTCAGTATCGACAGCATCAGATCAAGGTGCAGATTTCCCCAGAGAGCCTGAGCCTTGACGTCTCTGCATGACCGAACTTTCCTCTCGTCATCAACGTGCGTGGAACACGCTATGTTTTTGGAACCCCTACACAACAGGATTTTCGCATATGAACCCTCGAATTCTCTCCCTCGGAAGCGTAAATGTCGATATTCAACTCCGTGCGGATCGGTGGCCGGAAGCAGGGGAAACACTGTTGGGACAGGATTTTTTATGGCAGGTGGAGGAAAGGCCGCCCATGTGGCATGGCTGGCCTGTCATCTGGGAATCAAGGCACAATTAATTGGCCATGTCGGCTCCGATTCCCTTCAGGAAATCGCCCTTCACCCATTGCGGGCAATGGGTGTCGATGTATCCACCATCCGAAGCATCAAGAACCAAGCCACCGGTGTGTCAGTCATCATTGTTCCACCAAACGGACGAAAAGGGATTATGTTGGCTCCGAATGCCAATGGCATCTGGTCCAAAGAGGATGAAGAATCAGTCAGATCCGCCATTCAAACGGCACCACCCGGATCTGTACTGTGTGTGGATCTTGAAGTCTCCCCTTGTATTGTCAAACAAGCAGTTCGACACTCTGAGGAATGTGGACTGCCCGTTGTCCTGGATCCTTCACCGTCTGAGAGTTTGGATGAGGAATTATTACAATCCGGCTGCTATTTGATCCCCAACCAATCGGAGGCTCAGCGATTGACGAACATCACCATTGAAAATGAAGACCAGGCTTTGGAGGCGGCTTCCAGACTTAGAAAACACGGAAATAAAGGAGTCTGCGTCAAATTGGGCACAGGGGGATGCGCACTAGTCACGCCAGACGTCCGTTTTGTCATATCCGCACCCGAGGTCAAAGCGGTGGACACCACCGGGGCGGGCGATGCCTTTGCGGCAGCATTCAGTGTGGCGATTCTTGAGCATCAATCTCCAGAGTACGCCGCAGCCTTTGCGGGGGCTGCATCAACACACGCTGTTACCGGCTATGGCTCCCAATCTTCCTATCCCACCCGAGGCCAAATCGAGTCCCTCTTACAAAGGGTTGTCATGAAAGAAACTTAAACTCAGCCGAATGGAAATGTCTTCAGCACTCTGCTCATGATAAATCGACTGTTATCATTCATCGGGTCCGTTTTTCTTTAGTTCCTCCGGAGTTATCTGTTCCAGTTTCTCTTCAGTCATGGGCTCTCGGGTGGAAGGATCCAATACCATTTCCGGATCCACCACCGGAGGAGTCACCACTGCCTCGGGATCTGGCGGGATATCCGGCTCCACCACCATCTCCGCATCATTCGGGGGAATGGTCGGCTGTGATTTCCGGGGTTCCTTATTCTCTTCCGGCTGGTCCTGCCCGACTGCTTCGGCTGAAATTGTCGGTTTTTGGACACCTGCACCGGACACATCCCTAGGAAGATGAGAGGCATTCATCAAAAGAATGGTAATAATTCCCAATACTACGGGACCGATATCCATATGTTGTCGTTTCATAATTTCGCCCCTTTCTTGTAAATTTTCCTTGTATCGTTCTCATTATTATCTTCCGGTTAAAGATCAAAAGCATCTGATAAGAACCCTGGAAAAGGTCTTTCATACAAGTCCGGCGGACTTAAGGGAAGAGAACCTCAGATGCAAGGGTTTTATCCAGGACCGGTTTTTTCCACTTTCCCTACAATCAGACATGAATTTTCAAGGGAAGAATAAAAGTAACTTTTCACTCTTAGGAACACATCCATGAATCCATTCCTCACCATCAAAGATATTTTCGGATTGGTATTGGCTTGTAGCCTGGCAGGAGGGGGGCTCATGTTTTTTAATGGTTTTGACGCGACAAGTCAGGCAAAAAAACCAGTAACGATTAATGAATTATTGAAAGATCAGAATCCAAGCCAAATATCGTATATATCCTTTCCAATTCCTGAGCATTACCAGAAACAATTGGAATCACACCAACAACACATTCCTTTTTCAGGAGAAAGGTATAACGCTCGTTAGGTGTGAGGCCTGCCTGTATCGGTTCAATTTTATGGTCCATGGGGATTTTTCTCATTTGAGCCTAAAGCTGTTCCGGGATCTCTTGAATTCTGAATGACACACTGCAATATTTTGCAAAACCCCAGGAGATAACCACGATGCCATTTTTGGCTCGTGACCATATACACGTTTATAGATCAGAAAGTGGACTCATCCAATCACTCATCGTTTAACCACTCTCAAAAGAGGAAAGTAATCATGATGAACACAAGACGCAAAAATAGTGGCACGCTCGGAATGGCATTAGCCTTTGCTCTCATTGGAGGAGGCATGTCGTTAGCCCTTAGCGAGTCAGGCCAACCATCCAGGGAACTTCTTCTCAATGCCAATACGCTTATCGGGAATACGGTCATTGACAAGGCGGGCAAAGAACTCGGAACGGTCAAAGATTTACTGATTGATCAAACCACAGGGCAAATATCCTACATAGTTCTCTCGTATGGAGGCACATTCGGCGGC
>BQIW01000018.1 GCA_021604105.1 Nitrospirales bacterium
CAACGACCTGCGGCATAATGCTCGCCAGGTTTTGATTCATGACCCGGGCATAGAGAGAATTGGTCGGTCCCTTCGTAACAAGATCCAATATCGTCACTCGACGTGGACGCATACATAACCTCCATAAACTCAAGCGCTAAGACAGAAAAGGTCCAGTAAAGGGAAATAGGGTTTGTTAGCAGCCTATGCTGCCCGTGCAGATTGAAATTGAATCCCGTTGTTCGTTCGGAATTGGGGGGGGATATAATTCTTGTTGGCATGAGGATTCATTCTGATCGTCATTCCGAACGTTCTGCCCCATTTCGCCTTTGTTAAGCTCCGACCGTGTCCCAATGTAGAAAATTTTAAGCAGTAAAAGATCTGAACGGTTAATAGTTCTTCAATTATACACGAATGAATCTTACCGAACCTGTTTTAAATTATTACGGATTGGTAAGGTTGAGGGTTTTTTGTACGACTGGGCATTGTGCATGGGAAATTCCAGTGTCACACGTAATCCTGGATGATTGTCGGAAAGACTGATACGGATTCCATGAAGATCGGCAATCGCCGACACTAAACTAAGGCCAAGCCCGCTACCGGTTGTCGTTCGACTGGTTTCCAGTCGATAAAAGCGTTGGAAAATTTTTTCTCGTTCGGATTCCGGAACGCCGGGTCCCGTATCGGTAATGACGGCCGTTACCCCGGACAGTCGTTGAGAAAGGATGAGAGAGATTCGGGCACCTGGCGGGGAATGGCGAATGGCATTTTCCAGGAGGTTGACAAGCATTTGGGTGATCAGTCTGCTATCCCCATGAAACTGCAGATCTGGTTGGATGGTGGTAAAGAGAATTTGCTGTCGCTCCTCGGCAATCGGGGCATAGGTTTCTTCAAGAACTTCAAAGATTTCACTGAGTGAGATCTCATGAAATTTCTGCCGGTAGGCACCGGAGCCCACATGTGCGATTCCCAACAGGGCGCTGAACGTTTCGAGGATTTCATCATTTTGTTTGAGCGCCTGATCAATAGCTTTTTCATAATCTTCCAGAGAGGTCGCCCGGTTACGGGCTCCTTCCAGTTTCTGTCGCATACGCGACAACGGCGTCCTCAAATCATGAGCCATGTCTATAGAAACCTGCCGCAAGCCTCCCATCAATTTTTCAATTTGTTCCAGCATCAGATTAATTTGGCGACTCAATCGATCAAATTCGTCATTGGTCCCTTTGAGGGAAATACGCCGGTCAAAGTGTCCATTGATAATTTCCCCCACCGTGAGATTGATTTTTTCCACCCGTCGCAACGTAATGGCACTCACAATCGCTCCGCAGGCAAGCCCCAAAATAAGAATAGCAGCTAACAACCATCCAAACGCTTGCCGTAAAAATTCCTTCGCCGCTTCCAGGTCTTTTAAATCCTGCCCGACCGTCAATTGCGCACCATCCGGCAACAACACCGCCTGCGCGCGAAGTGCATGTGAATTATGGTCAAGTGGTAGGTCTTTCGGTGCCAGCTCCTGAAACCATTGTCGGACAGAAGCGCCTGATGGCAAATTTTCAACAATTGATCTCCCGACGCCATCCCGCAACAAAAGGTAAGTCCCCGGCTCCACCAAATCAGGATTCGTCGAATTGAGGGATCCGGCCTCATACTCCTTGGCGAGCATTTGAATCTGCCAGGTGATTTCTCCGTCAACACGCTCCAGCAAATACCGGACGGCTATCCAATATGAAACGACAAAGGTGGTGATCACAAACACGGCAAACAGGCACGCGGTGAAAAGGGTTAATCGGAAACTGGCTGTACGTAGAAGCTTACGCATCGGCACTCATACGATAGCCCGTGCCGCGGACAGTATGGATCAGTTGCTGTGTAAAGCCTTTATTGATCTTCATCCTCAGGCGGCTGATATGCGTGTCGACCACGCTGGTCCGAGGGTCAAAATAAAAATCCCATACATGCTCGAGCAACATGGTGCGGGTCACGACCTGACCGGCATTTCGCATAAGATATTCGAGCAGGCGGAATTCGCGAGGTTGAAGCTCAATGCACACCTCTCCCCGTTTCACGATTCGTGTGAGGAGATCCAGTTCAAGATCTCCGACGCGTAACCGTGTCTCAATCCGTGACATGGGAGGACGGCGACGAAGCGCCTCTACCCGAGCTTTTAACTCTGAAAAGGCGAAGGGTTTGGTAAGATAATCGTCGCCACCACTTTGCAGTCCTTCGACTCGATGATCAATCTCACCCAAGGCACTGAGAAAGAGAACGGGGGTTTTCACATTCGTAGCTCGCAGTCCCTTGACCAGACTGATCCCGTCAAGACTGGGGAGCATCCGGTCGACTATCAAGACTTCATACACCTCATCGATGGCCTTCTTCAAACCCTCTTTCCCATCCGTGACAATATCGACCACGTATCCTTCCTCGACCAGTCCACTGGCAATATACGAGGCCGTTTCTTGATCGTCTTCCAACACGAGGATCTTCATTTTGTACGTAAGCCTTTATGCTTGGGAGGGAGATGCCTTCACCATAACACGGAAAAGGGCCGTGTCTCAGCTAAAAAGTCCTCGTCTAATTCCTGGAGGGAAGGAGAGTACGTCTTCCTCCGTTCGGCCATGTTGAATTTTTCGTTTGAACCGAAGTGAGTCCATCTGATGGAAACTCCGAATCCTACCTAATTGCACACGGGTACATGGGCCTCCCAGGTATCCAAAGGCCAAATGTTACGGTGGACCTCACCCTTGTGAATCTTCGTACCTGAATGAAGGGGTAAAAACTGGCAATAAGAAATTGAAAGGCTTTTTGAACATTAAAGGAAAATCAAGGAATGCCAGTTGCATTAAGACCCGTCTTCCTGTACGGTTTTGAAAGAATCGACCGTCTCGCAGGATCCAAGCCATTCTCCGGCTGTTCTGGCCGGTGCCGTAGCCCAAATCTCCTCAGACCGGCCTCGATACGCAACCTCAGCAAAGAACAATGTCGTTCGTGCTTCGTCTGGTTGTGCCCAACAAAGGAACCGACTGTCATGCCGAATCAAAAACGCCGAAAAGACCTTCGCAATGTCGCCATCATCGCTCACGTCGATCATGGCAAAACAACGTTAGTGGATGCCCTGCTCAGGCAAACCGGCGCGCATATATTCAAAGAAGGCGAAGCCGTCATTATGGATTCGAATCCATTGGAAAAGGAGCGTGGCATTACCATTTTTTCGAAAAATGCGTCGCTTCTCTATAAAGATACCCGCATCAATCTCGTTGATACGCCAGGCCATGCCGATTTTGGGAGTGAAGTCGAGCGCATTCTCCGCATGGTGGACGGTGTGCTCCTGCTGGTGGATGCCTTTGATGGCCCGATGCCTCAAACCAAATTTGTCCTCAAAAAATCGTTGGAACTACATCTCAAGCCTATCGTGGTGATCAACAAAATCGATCGGCCCAATGCCAGACCTGAAGAAATCGTGAATCAGACCTTTGATTTGTTTTGTGAGCTCAATGCGACCGACGAACAGTTAGATTTCCCGATTGTGTACGCATCCGGAAAAGAAGGAAAGTCCACACTGGATTTGAGTGATCCCACCGTCGACATGAAACCGTTATTAGATACGATCATCCATCGGGTCCTGCCACCTGTGGCTGATCCGGAGCAACCATTTCAAATGCTCGTCACCATGTTGGAATATGATTCTTATATCGGTCGGGTGGCAGTGGGACGGATTGTCCATGGGATGATTGAAGTCGGCAATCAGATCGTCGCCGTCAAACGGGATGGCACCATTTCCCGCGGCAAGGTCACCAAACTCTTAGCTTATCAGGGGCTGACCCGTGTCGAAACCGATTCCGCTCAAGCCGGAGACATTATTTCCCTGGCCGGACATCAGGACGTTCGGGTGGGAGAAACGTTAGCTTCTCCTCAAAATCCGACAGCCCTACCGACCGTCAACGTTGATGAACCGACGATTTCCATGAATTTCTCTCATAACACCAGCCCCTTGGCTGGAAAAGACGGGGGTCGCTTTCTCACGTCGCGACACATTCGTGAACGCCTGGCTCACGAAGCCATGATGAATGTGGGTATTAAAGTGGAGGAGGCCGACGGTGGCGAGCGATTTACCGTCTCGGGACGAGGCGAACTCCATTTGTCCATTTTAATCGAAACCATGCGTCGGGAAGGATTTGAATTAGAAGTCTCCCCGCCCAAAGTCATTTACAAAGAAATGGACGGCGAGATCCTGGAACCGGTCGAACTCGTGGTCGTTGAGGTGGACCCCGGTTATCAGGGTGCGGTCATTGAAGCGCTCGGCGGCCGGAAAGCCGAAATGAAAGACCTGCGAATCAGTGCCGTCGGCACCGTCCGCATGGAATTTCACATTGCGTCGCGTGCCCTTTTAGGGTTTCGCAGTGAATTATTAAGGATGACCAGAGGCAGCGGGGTCATGTCACAAATTTTCTATGAATACCAACCCTTTAAAGGAGAGATTCCTCATCGTTCGGCTGGAGTGCTCATTGCTCATGGTCCTGGACAAGCCGTGGCCTATGGTCTCTGGGGACTTCAGGATCGTGGAGAAATTTTTCTTCATCCTGGAGACGATATTTATGAGGGCATGCTGGTGGGGGTCAACAACAAAGGCAACGACCTTGTCGTCAATGCCATTCGCGAGAAAAAACTCACCAATATTCGGGCCTCCGGGACCGATGAAGCCATTCACCTTATTCCACCACGGGAAATGACTCTGGAATTCGCCTTGGAATTTATCGAAGACGATGAGCTGGTCGAAGTGACCCCCAAAAATGTGCGGCTGCGAAAGCGCTACCTCACCGACAACGAGCGCCGCTCCGCTCGCAACTTATCCAAAAAGGCTCAATGACTCCGGCCTCCTTCCAATTTTTGATCTGATTCTTGGGCCTTGCCATCACGGACCCGTGCGGCGAGGCCCATGGCCATTCTCTCCGATTCAACCCGCGGGTCTTGTAAAAAAACCGTTCGACTTGGTCCAATGCCCTTTGACCAGAAGGTATGCTAAACCCCCTTCACTCAGGCCTTTCTCAACAGTCCTTTAAGAAATCGCCCACGAAAGACTTGAGAGCCGGGTTCAATCCTCTATCAGGCAACTATCTGCTCTTCCTCGCAATAAGATTTTGACTCCTCGGGCGCTTTCCCCTCTTAAGTACTTTCCTCTTTCATCATTTTTACGTATAATTCAGTCCTACCGTCCGGACGGGAAAAAGCCTTGCCGGCAGGGCTTTTCACCCGATAGCGATCCATCCCATTGTGGAGCAGGCATGAACAACAATTTTTTCAAAGGACATGGCTTGGGCAATGACTATATTGCGCTCGACCCAGCCAAATTGTCTTTTAAATTAACACCGCGGACCATCCGGGCTCTCTGTGATCGGCATTGGGGAGTGGGAAGTGACGGCATTCTGGCGCTCGGACCTTCGAAAAAAGCCGACTTTGGTCTCCGCATATACAACCCTGACGGGAGTGAGGCCGAGAAATCCGGTAATGGCCTGCGAATTTTCGGCTGTTATCTGTACCACACCAAACATACGAGGAAAAAACACTTTACGGTAGAAACTAAAGGCGGATTGGTTGAGGTCCATTTGGAACTCAACGGACATGGATACGTGAATGGCGCCACAGTTGACATGGGACGAGCCTCGTTTCAACCCATTTCTCTCCCCTGTACCTTACGGGTACCTGAGTTGATTCAACAGCCCGTGAAGGCCGCAGGCCAGTCTCTCCGGTTTACCGGGGTCAGTGTCGGAAACCCGCATTGTGTCGTGTATAAAAAACAGGAAGATCAATGGACCCGACAAGACCTTCTGGAAATCGGGCCGGAACTGGAAAATCATATCATTTTCCCGAAACGAACCAATGTCCAACTGGCCGTTCCTTCCGGGCCTCGGACCATTTCAATTTTAATCTGGGAACGAGGAGCGGGAGAAACGCAGGCCTCGGGTTCCTCCGCCTGTGCGGCGGCTTGCGCCGGAGTACGGTTAGGATTAGTTAAAAGCCCCGTATGTGTAAAAGCTCCCGGAGGAACATTGGAAATTACCGTTGATCCTCAATACAACATCACAATGAAAGGGCCCGTTACCGAAGTCGCCAGAGGAGAAATCAGTCAAGGCTTCATAAACGCCCTGCGTTAAAACAGATATCCCTTCCCCACTCCCTGGCTTGTTCTCGGAGTCGACCGCCCACGGTTCCTGAATTCCGCCAGAACGTACAAAGAAATGCCAGGACATTCCATTTGTGCTATCCCGAAAACTCTCCCTTCCCGGAGGGCACCGAAGGCACTCACTTTTTATCTCGAATAATCGTTAAACATTCTTTCTCCGGCATTTTTTACACTGTCTCCTGGGAGAGGTCAGCGAGGCTGGCCGTGAGACTATCTCTGCCACCGGACCATCATCCGGACCCTGGTCCGATACACGGGTTTGCTCTGCTCTGCATAGTCAATGGGATCATCCACAAGCACCAGTCCCCTTCAACAGCATGATACAGCCCTATCCCGGTATCAACCCGGAAACAGGCATTCACCGGCTCCGCTGGTTAGTCTGGTTTATTCTGGTAACTTGGGAAATTCAAACGGAATCGGTTCGCCGGTCAATGCTTTTAGAAAGGCAATAAGATCGGTCTTCTCTTGCGGCGACAATCCCAGCGGTTTCATCAACGGACTTAACTGAGGATTGGCATTCCCGCCTTTATCGAAAAAGTCGATCACCTCCTCTAAGGTTTTAAAGGCACCGTCATGCATATACGGTGCGGATTCCGTAATACTTCGAAGCGTTGGAGTTTTGAATGCTCCTTTATCTCGTTCACGAAGAGTCACATAATACCGGCCCAAATCTTCTTTCATCGGCCCCACTTGCGGCACGCCAAGGTTGTGAAACCGATTATCCGTAAAATTTGAATCGTTGTGACAGAGGATGCACCGGCCTTTTCCTTTGAAAATGGCCATCCCACGCTGGGCGTCTTCTCCCATCGCTTGTGGATCACCTAAGACAAACTTATCGAAGGCCGAATTGGTGGAGATGATTGTCCGTTCATAGGCAGCTATCGCTTCGGCGATTCCCTGCAAACTCACTTCGGTTCCGAATACTTTCTGAAACGCTTCCTTGTAGCCGCTTATCTTCGCAATTTTGGGCACGACAGCTTCATGGGTCTCAGCCATTTCAACGGGATTATGAATAGGACCAATGGCCTGTTCTTCCAAAGAGCCGGCTCGACCATCCCAGAATTGGAAGGGATTAAAGGCGGTGTTGTAGACTGTCGGCGATTGACGCCCTCCACGCTTCCCACCCACTCCCACGGAGGTTTGGTTGGGATCGGCAAAGCCCGCAACAGGGTTATGACAAAACGCACAAGAGATCGCATTGTTTTTGGATAAACGCCCATCAAAATACAGCTGTTTACCCAGAGACACTTTGGCGGCATAATTTAAATTGGTGGCCGGCACAGGAACCACCGTCGGGAGTGGACCTATGTCGGGAACCATATGTCCATCAACCGTGATCATTCCCCCTTCTGAATTAGGCCGCATTTCACTCCCTAATCCTATGGAGGTGAGACCCAGTCCTATCAGGATTGTGCAAAGTACTGTGGTCAATTCCCTTTTGATTGCTGGCTTCATTCGGTCTTCCCCTCCTGATCAGTTTGACGCCATTCCCGATATACTACAGCCCTTATTCAATCCTTCATTTTACCTTGAATGTCCCCGAAATAAAAAGACAATTGCTCCACAAATTCCAAAGAGAGATGCTCCCATCGGTTCCTTTCAGGTAAGTTCCCTATCCAACAATGGGGCCTTGCCAGAAAACTCCAATTGGCCATCACCTCCAAATTTTTTGCATGAAAACACACACGTATCCCATTGAAGCCATCATTCCCCAACTACAACGGACGATCAGACAGCACCCGATCGTCCTCCTCACCGCACAGCCGGGTGCCGGGAAAACGACCCAGATCCCGCTGGCCCTTCTCCAAGAACCGTGGTTGAGCCCAAAAACCATCATTATGTTGGAACCACGCCGGTTGTCAGCGCGGGCAGCGGCACGCCGTATGTCCGATCTCCTGGGGGAGGCCGTTGGCACCACCGTTGGATATCGAACACGGTTGGATACCAAAATCAGTCGGAACACGAAACTGGAAGTGGTAACCGAAGGCATTCTCACAAGAATACTTCAACACGATCCGTCATTACAGAACTATGGCCTAGTCATCTTTGATGAATTTCATGAACGCAGCCTGCAAGCCGATCTGGGTCTGGCCTTATGCCTGGAATCCCAGAAGATATTTCGTGAGGACCTCCGGCTGTTGATCATGTCGGCCACACTCGACAGTGCGGCCATCTCGCAACAATTGAGACAGGCTCCAGTGATTACCAGCGAAGGCAGGATGTTTCCCGTCGAAACCCGCTACGTCGGAAAGCCGGAAAGAAAAAATTTCGCCATTCAGGTGACCCATACCATTCATCGTCTGCTAAAGACCGAACAGGGCAACCTCTTGGTATTTCTTCCGGGTTCGGGCGAAATCCGGCATGTGGAACGGCTCCTGTCAGACCTGCCTCTTGACCCACATACACGCATCGCTCCGCTCTATGGTGATCTATCCCCTCAGGACCAGGACCAGGCCATTCTTTCACCGCCTGCCGGATGGCGCAAAGTGGTTCTATCCACCAACATTGCCGAATCCAGTCTCACCATTGAAGGCATTCGTCTCGTCATTGATACCGGACTCATGCGCGTACCGCGTTTTGACCCACGCAGCGGTATGAGCCGGTTGGTCACGCTCACGGTCTCCCAACAATCGGCAGAACAACGTCGCGGGCGGGCGGGACGTCTGGGACCCGGCCTGTGTATTCGGTTCTGGTCTGAGGCCGAGCAGCGTACCCTCCCCCCCCGAATCACACCGGAAATTCTTGATGCGGACTTGACCTCTCTCGCGTTGGAATTGTCTCGATGGGGCAATCACGATCCACAGGAATTGATCTGGGTTGACCCTCCTCCTTCCGGCCCCATCGCTCAGGCGCGACAGCTCCTTCACTCACTTGGCGCATGTGATACCCATGGCCACATCACCGATCATGGCCGGTCCATGGCCGATCTCCCCATGCACCCGCGGCTGGCGCATATGGTCCTGAAGGGAAAAGCGCTGGGATTTGGAGCCTTGGCATGTGATCTCGCCGCAGCCTTAAGCGAACGAAACCTGTTCAAAGGAGCAATCGCAGGAGAGCATGCCGATCTTCGCAGCCGATTTGATATTCTCTATGGTGGCGCCCGCCTTCACAGAACCACCGGGACGCCGAATAGGGGAACCATCCAACGCATTCGCCAGGTCTCACAGGCCTGGCAACGGACACTGTCCATTACCACTCCTCGCCAGGCCCCCAAACAACAGATTGATCAAATGGGTGTCCTCCTGGCGCTGGCTTACCCCGACCGGATTGCGCAACGACAATCAGATGGGGCCAGACGATACCGGTTGGCCAACGGGCGAAGTGCAAAATTTCATCACCCCGATCCCTTGGAACATGAAGAATGGCTCGTGATCGCCGATCTGGACGGTGCTCCAGCAACGGCACGTATCTATACGGCTGCCCCGATTTCACGTGAAGATCTGATCTCCCACTGTGGAGAGCTCATACAGTCAACGGATTCTGTGATGTGGGATGGATCGACGCAAGCGGTCAGATCCATCCGGCAACGACGACTCGGAGAACTCATTCTTGAGGAAGGCCGCCTTCCAGATCCTGATCCTGATTTGGTTTTGACCGCGCTTCTCGACGGCCTTCGGAACACGGGCCTCTCCCGTTTGCCCTGGAACCCCACACTCAGAAACTGGCAGGCGCGCGTCCAATTTCTGCGCCGCGCCACGGAACCGGGATCCGCTTGGCCCGATGTCTCGGACGACACACTCCTTCAGACATTGGACCAGTGGCTTGGGCCTTTTCTCAGCAATCTCTCCAGCCTCAATCAGCTGCAACGGATCGATCTTGCCTGGCCGCTTCAAGCGCTCCTTTCCTCTGACCAACGGCGAACACTCGACAGCCTGGCGCCCACCCATCTCACTGTGCCGACCGGATCGCACATTCCCTTGGATTATCTGTCAGGAGAGATTCCCGTTCTGGCTGTCCGCCTTCAGGAATTATTCGGACAATGCGACACCCCCCGCCTGGTCAACGGGAGAGTTCCTGTCCTTATTCATCTGCTCTCTCCGTCCCGACGCCCCGTTCAAGTCACCCAGGACCTCACAAGCTTTTGGAAAACCGGTTATACGGAAGTGAAAAAAGAATTGAAGGGCCGCTACCCCAAACACTTCTGGCCGGATGACCCTTTCCAGGCTCCACCCACCCGCGGCATCAAAAAGCGATAATTCATCGAGGGAGGTCCCACCCATGGACCCGGAAAGCCAGTCCGATCGACAAATATTAGCCATCGCCATCATGGACACTACCGAGGAAGGAGCAACCGAAGTTGTCTGTACTACGCATACGAAAAAATTACAGAACAGCCGAAGGGAACCGCTACCATGGAACTTTTAGAACAGATTGACAGGCGTCACCAGGCTGAATGGGGGATCTTCCATTCATTCATCCACCCGAAGTCCCTAGTCATGTTCGTGCACAAGTCATGAGTCTCCGATCTACCTTTCAAGTACACGTAAATGCATTGGTATTCCAATGATTGTCCAAGTAACTCAATCTGAATGTGTCACATTTCAAATATGCAGAAGTCTGTTCAGAGACATACTTGGCTACAATGGACGCCCCCGGCATCATTGATGCTTTTGACCAGATACTGATTCACCACCGTCTTCACGGCCAGGATATTGTCGACATTCATCCAGGTGGCAACTTCTCCTCATGTGTTTTAATATCCTTCACCTGTCACTTCTCCAAATCAGCAATGACTGTCCTGAAACACAGACCTTTCCACCTTCTTTCAGTGGATCGCCCTGACTCTCTTGCTATTCTTATGGAGAATTTTTAAGGTATTCTTGATGAAAGATTCGTGATAGAGGTTTTTTATTTTCGACCTTAAGGAGCCGGCCTCATGCATTCAAAATTGCCTTTTCATATCCTGGTGGCGGCGGGTTGGGTCCTGAGCAGCTTTGTTCTGGGGTGCTCCAGCGTGGAACTCACAAAGGTTCCCCAAAAACCCCTGCCTTTCCATCCCCCTCCATTGATTGAATTACCATTGGAATTGCCACCGGAAGGAGGTCCACGACGCCCCGTCGATTCCATGTCCCCCACGGCTTTATCCGGTCCGGGACCGGAGATTACCATTGTCGATTCTGATCAGCCTGCCTTACGTGCCACAGCAGAAGAAGATCCCGAGGTGAAGACCCAATTGGGGGACCGCTTTACCTATATCAATACCGAGGAAGTTCCCGCTGACCAATGCCTGGTGACCCTGCAAGCAGACGACGCTGCTGACGCTCGAACGACTGAACGGGGATCGGCTTCCGATGCCTTAGCCTATCGGCTGACCTATTACAGTTACACCCACAATGTGGCTGTGCATGTCTGCATGGAAAATGACCGGATGTCTTCTGTCCAGCAGGACCCGCGTGAAGGCTACCAGCCCGAGGAAGGTGAAGAAGAAATTACCAAGGCCATT
Source organism: Nitrospirales bacterium (assembly GCA_021604105.1). Taxonomy (GTDB): domain Bacteria; phylum Nitrospirota; class Nitrospiria; order Nitrospirales; family UBA8639; genus Nitrospira_E. The sequence goes on from BQIW01000018.1 coordinate 11,604, forward strand.
GAGCTGGCCAGAGTCGACCAACGAATCGCCCAGGAGGTCCAGCATCTGCACGGGCATGCCATTCTGACTTCCCCTGAAGAATACCGGTATTTCTGGGTGAGCGACGAAGCGGGGTTCGGGAACCGAGTGTTTTGGGTCACATTTTCTGAAACGCCAGAGAGCTTGGCCCTTTACTTTGCCCGAGTCGACCTCACTTCTCAAACCGTCTTAGACGCAGGCAAGGAGGAAGGACCCCAATGACTAATCCAAAACAAGGAGGGCGGCGCATGGCATCTTTTCAATATTTCCTCGCCGGTGTCGCATTGACCAGTGCTTTGGTTGTCAGCCCCGCTTGGGCCGACTGGGAATCCAAACCGTTTACCTGGGGTCCTTGGAATTTATACCTTGAGATGAAAGATGCTGCCGGCCTGGGGCTACGCAATGTGGCTTATCAAGGCAACCAGGTTTTAGGTAAAGCGGATTTGCCGGTGATCAGGGTCAAGTATGTTCGCGAGTGGCCGGCCTGGCATCCCTTCAGTTGGTTTGGCCTAGGGCGATCCAGTGGCCGATGCGGACCATTCGAGGACCGGATCAGCCCATCGCGCCTCAAAAAAAATCCTAACTGCGATGGGAAAAAGCTTTGTCAGGCCGAACATACCATTCAAGGCGTCAAGTGGTTGGAATTAGGTATCTACGCCAAAATTGGTCAATACCATCTGTATCAGGCCTGGTATCTCAGCGAAGACGGTCGCCTGTATCCCAGCGTTCAGAGCTGGAATCTCTCCTGCAATACCGACCATGAACACCATGCCTACTGGCGACTGGACTTCGATATTGGCGGACCTGATCAGGATCAGGTCTTTGTCCTGGACCGGAATTCTGTAAAAGACAACGGTTGGGGACCAGGATGGGAAAAATATCTGGTAGAAGAGGATGACAAGAAGCCCGATGCCAACAGCCAGGATAGGGTCTGGTTTGTGCGTGATTACCCCACCGGACAGGGTGTCTGGATTGTTCCAGGTCCCTTTGATGGCGAATCGAAAAAATTTTCCGATCGCGATGTTTCGATTCGAAAATTTTATCGGGATGAAGATGCCGGGTGGCCGTTCGGCGCACGCGGAGATTTGGAATTTAAAAGTGATGAAAGCGTCCAAGAGACTAATGTGGTCTTTTGGTATGTGGCCCATCTTCCTCATAAGGCCGCGGAAGGGGACCGACCCATGCGTTACTGGATGGGCCCACTTCTCCAGGTCCACCAGGAATCCCCATAGCACAAATTGAGGCGGTCTTCGGCAAGCCCCTGACCGTGGATAAGGGTGATTCCTCCCACCTGAGGCTTTACTGAGAATATTATGACCAATCGTTTGTTCCACCTTTATACGCCGATCCGTTTTGAACATTCGGGATGCCCTTAAGGAAGAGAACGCGCACAAGAAGTGCCACTCTCTCGAAAGGAAGTATTCACTGCCCCGTTAATTGAGAGGACCTATCCAAGAGAGCCTTCATGCTTTCAATAAATTCGGTACCTGTCACATTTCCTTTGTGATTTCAAAGCCCCTGCTCACAATTTATTTTCTGAGTCCCCAAACGACCTGTATGGCCTCCATCTGCTGGTCTCCCTACACGACATCATCGCCTTTTTCAGGAAAGGTTTGGTATGGTGACCACTCATTCAGAACGGCCTATATCACCTGGATGGCCTTTTTTTTTATTCTTTTCTTTATCTTCACCAGTAAGGAACCTCACGTTATGAAATTTCTGTCCGGCATTCTTGGTCTACGAACCTGCTCTCTCCTCACCTGGACTTCCATTGTCTTTTCGTGTGGACTGGGATTGGCAGAGCCCGGAATTGATGGGTTCCGGGAATTAAAATTCGGCATGACGGAACAAGAGGTATTCGCCCTGCCAGCCTGCAACAACTCTAAGGAATGTCTCTATGAACTGACCGATAAAAATCGATATGTGGAACTGACCTATGTATCCGACGAAATCTCAGATACGACCGAACCAGCCGGGAAACTGGCAAAGATTACCATCGATATGGGGCTCTATAGGGATGAATGGTACCAGCAGTTACAGGTTATTCTTGGAGCGAGTTATCACCTCACGCAGGATTTTACTGAAGCGACTAAGCAATCGTTTCTGGCTGGACAACTCAACGAGCTGAATTCAGGCTTTGAAGATGGACAGGTGTTACTGAAGGTCGTGCGCCGCCCGTTCGGAAACCTTGAGTTAAAGGTCGTGTATCAAAATGCCGACCTTGCGAAAGCATTTATTCAACAGAGACAAGACGCGACCGCTTCCTCCAACTAAATTCGTACTGACAGACCATATCCGAACTGCCATTGGCGTTTGAACCGTTGGTCCCTATGCCTAGGCGAGGATTAAGACGCTTGCTTGGGTATGGAAGCCATTTGAGGTAGCAACAGGCGAGGGCGGAGATTTTCCTCTTTCAGAAAACAGGAAATGGGCAGGGTCACCACCTCCGTTTTGCGTTGTTGATGCATCAACCTCCGCCAGCAGCGCCGGCACAGATCATGATCCTTCAACGAGACAGCCCGTCCTAATTTGTTGGAATGAGGATTTCGTCTGGGAGAAACCAAGACCTTCACCTCACCACCACATTTGGCACAACAGATCGCACCGGTCGAACTGCTTCTTGAGGCCCGCTGAGTCACCAGACCCATGTTTTCCGCCATATGTTTTCGTTTTGGATTCCACGCATGTTCATGTGACGTGACAGAATCAGGTATATCCCATGTCAGCATTCGTCTCATGGCCCCCTCCTTGAAAAGAATGGTCGTTGGATCAGTACCTCTTACCTTCAGCAAGGGATATGCCTGATATTGCACCGGATAAATCCAAGAGAGAAAAGCGTGTGGAAACAAAAGAGAAGAGATTCAATGACCAGAAATCCGGGATCAGGAGGATAGGCAGGTTCTGCGGGAGATGGGCATATCTTTCCTGTTTCAAGTCACTGGAATTGTGACACCTGTTGGGACCTTTGACATAGAGGATGAGAGCGGAAAGATTCAGCACCCATAAGGAGGTTGATCAATGAACAAGACCAGGAAAGGCCGTAAGATCCCACGGTTCCTCTCAAGAAAACCACCTGCCCTCCACTGCAGGGTAAAACTCTTTGACCTGACCGGATCACACCCTTTCCGGTGCCGATTCATTTAAAATCAGCCAATAGAGCCCCAGGTTTTGAACCGCTTGAGAAAACTCTTGAAAGTCCACTGGCTTGCGAACATAACTATTGGCTCCAAGTTGATAGCTTTTCACAATGTCCTGCTCTTCCTTGGACGACGTGAGCACCACCACCGGGAGAAACTTCGTCCGGTCATCGGCCCGCAATCGTCGAAGCACTTCCAGCCCATCAATCTTGGGGAGCTTGAGGTCCAGCAGGATAATTTGAGGCATCTGGCTTAAATCACGACCGGCATGCGCTCCGGTTCCAAATAAATATTCCAATGCCTCTACTCCGTCCCGGGCCACCACAACTTCATTTTTTATGTTGTTTTTCTTGAGCGCCCGCATCGTTAACTCTTCATCATCGGGATGATCTTCCACTAACAGAATTGCTTTGTTGGTCATCTTCTCCTCCTCCGGTTGTCTTACAAGGTAAAATGAAAGGTCGCGCCTTTGCCCACCACTCCTTCTGCCCAAATTTGACCGCCATGTCGTTGAATAATACGATGCACCGTCGCCAGCCCCACCCCCACTCCCGGATATTCCGTATAGGCATGGAGGCGTTGAAAGGCCCCGAAAAGTTTATGCACATAGGTCATATCAAAACCCGCCCCATTGTCGGAGACAAAGTAGGCCGCCTGCCCTTTATATTGTCCATAACCGAATTCGATACGGGGGTGAGCTTGCTGCTGGGTAAACTTCCAGGCGTTGCCTATCAAATTTTCTAAAACCGCCCGAAGCAATTGCGGGTCAGCGGTGGCAAATACGTTATTGGCCACAATACATTCTACCTTGCGGTCCGGTTCCATTTTTTGAAAGTCTTCCAGAACAGCTCGGGCTACGGCACTCATATCAAATGTTTGAGTATGGATTTCAGCTCGCGTCAACCGGGCCAGATTGAGCATGGCATCGATAAGTTTGGACATTCGTTGACTGGCAGTCCGCACTTTATGCAAATAATTTCGTCCTGATTCATCAAGCTTTTCATCATAGTCTTCCAACACGGCCTGACTAAATCCATCGATCCCCCGCAACGGGGCACGTAAGTCATGGGAGACCGAATAACTAAACGCTTCAAGTTCTTTATTACTCGCCTCCAGTTGCGCCGAGCGCTGGACCAGCTGGGAATTGAGTTTGCGTATATCCTCCTCAGCCCGTTTCCGCTCTGCCACTTCACGAATGAGTTCCGCATTTGACGCAGCCAACTTCCCCGTTCGCTCTTGGACTCGCTTTTCCAGATTATCTTTCGCCTTTCGAAGGGTATCTTCGGCCAATAGTCGATCATGAATTTCCGATTCCAAATGTTTGTTGGCACTTTGCAGTGCGCCCGTCCGGTCACGAACCTCCTCTTCCAATTCCCTTGCCACCCGTCCGAGCTTTATCACCACTAACCCGAATCCGCCCATCCAAATGACGACCAACATGCCCATCAATCCATACGTCCCTTGCCAACTCATACCCATGATCGTTTCCAACGAATCAACGGGATACACGACCTCCAACAAGCCTCCCACTTGCCCGATCTGCCAATCACGCTTTGGACTGTCCGGATGGCTGTTATGACACTCCACACATTCCTTCTGCATCCGATCGGCCTTTACGAAACGGAGGGACTCTCGCCCATCGACTTGCTCAAACCGATAAAATGGATCATTTGAATCAGGGTGTTGGGTGAAAAATTTCCACGCCTCTTTCTGGAAATCGTCAGTGAGTCCTCCGGATTTTTTTTCAGGGTTAAATGGATAGGGGCTCAGTAAATGCAATCGCTCGCCTGGTCGCCCAGCGACCAATCGACGGCCCAGGTCACGACTGAGAACTGCGGGGAGAGGAATTTCCCCTTGATAGTCCCGATATTCTGCCGAGGCTTTAATTCCCTGGTTATGAAGGCGTTGGACAACCTCGACGGTGTACCATATCCGCATCTCATTCAGCGCTCTGGTATAAATATCGGATCCCCGAAAGGCCATGGCCGTCACCATCTGGGTTTTCAATTGTGAAATATGCAAATAAATCACAATGAGACAGAGCCCAAAAAGCATGGTTAACACCAAAATCGTATGTCGATGTAGGAGCTCCATGGCTCCCAGGATCCTGTTCATACAGGTGCGCCAGAGTCCCAAAACCGACCACCGCATTTCTTTACGAGACGTTAACTCAGATACCGACAAAGGTCTCTCCTATTCTCATGCCAGACTTTTCAATATCCCTCCCTCTTGAGGGCGGGGTTTTGACTAATGCTATCGGATTATTACGAACAAAATTGAGCATTTCTCCCCTGAGAGGCCTTACTCATCACCAATGCCCGGAAGCCTTTGACTGTCGATTGCTCTCGAAGGGATTGGGTCTGAATCCGCCTTCTAATGGGCCCCCGCAATTTAAATCATGATGGGACCCCATCCGGGCAAATATATTTGCAGACCCTCAATATGAGAAAGGAGGGGAAGCACAGCCGAGATCTTGAGTAGGAATCAACAGATATCGTGCATCAGGTTCCTTCTCCTCCAAGAACCTCGCACGGATAGTCTATGAAGTATTCGCCTTCCTGCAGACCAATCCTGCCCGAAACATCTAATAATCTGGCATGGTGACAACTGGGAGTGGATGGGAAGAACGACTGTAAGTTAACCGGGAAGGACCGCCCACAACGATTGGCACCGGGAGTGTACTCTCGTCGCGAACCCTACACCCTACGCATGTCAAGCAGACGGCCTGGAGAAAAATAACCTGAGGCTCACGCGAGAACATTAGGCCGCTCATTCCCGGGCAGGAGCTTGGCCTCCGTGCCAGACGCCCGAATCCCCAGTTGGTCCCTCACTCACACGGGAGATTGATTTTGTAAGGCGACAGCCATCAAGCTTTCATCCAACTCTGAGACCTTTCCTGAGTCGGTGTCCTCCGCCATCGTGGGTTCCAGTTCCTGATCCTCGTCATACGTTTGCCGCACATCCAGAATTTCAATGTCTAATTGAGCTTCAGGGTACAATCGCCGCAGGTCCCATTCCGTGATCCACCCGCGCACATACTCGCGCATCCGGGTACTGGATAATTTCTCTACAGCTGAAACAGGGGGTGGTGTCCAACTATAGGCGGATCCATGAAGCGCTCGAATCCGCTCATATAGGGCATCCACCATTGATTCATAGGGACGAATTAATGGTTCGCCTTCCTGTTCGATTAAGCGGATACCCTGGACTGCCTGCAATGCCTGAACATGACTTTCCTCTGTCGATTCCTCCTGACACATCTGTTCAATTTTTTGAGAATCCTGTTTTTCTTCCAAGACCACGCTTTGAAAATCATCGGTCAAAGCCACAATGGCCCCAATAGCCGGACAGGTACCCTCGGCTAACACTCCCATCCACCGTGCCACCTCCATATAGGACTTGGTCCGTTGTTTAAAGGAATATCGCCCGATAATTTCCGCTTCATCAATAAGCAAAATCCACCCTTTATATCCAGCCCCCACCATCAAACGCGAGACAAACTGAAACCGGTTCAGGGCCAAATCCTGACTGGAAATTTTATTAAATACGTATGGGATTTCCGGCGGACACCCCTGGAGATATTTATTGAGTTGACTGTTACTCAATGGATCTCCCGCCCAATACCGGATCATGCGATGACTTAGCTCAGGGTCATTAATCATCCGCTCATAGAGATAGAGACTGGCAGCAAACCGAGGATCGCATCCCTGGTCTTTCCGATGCACCCAATCAAATAAATCGGCATAGTGCGGGCTTTGGAAATTCAGTTCACCGGCTATTTCGGTGAGAGCATCGCCATGTTTACCGGGAACAATGGCATTATTGATGGCTGCACGAAAAAGGGGCACCAGATTGTACAAAGGTGTTTCCTTACTGATTACAATGGGACTGCAGACAAAGTTCTTCTCCAGTGCTACCTGTTGCAACGCATGAAGAAGATGGGATTTCCCGCTGCCGAATCCCCCTTCAATTACGAGACCCTTGGTGGGCGTGTCATGAGGAACGTTCCCCTCCATCTGTTGAAGCAGCCTCCTGAATTTTCCTTCCAGGTCCGGTTGGTGACTTCCAAGCACCTGCACCACGTCACGGTTCGGCACTCCGGATCGCAAGGCTTCCATGGCACGTTGATGTCCAACATCACCATTGGCCATTGCCGGTCGATCAGGGTATTCCTTCTTGCCGAGATCATGGGCATCCCCCGCCTGTTGAGAGACAAGACGAATCAGTGCCCCTAAGGGGTTTTGGTATTGGCGGTCACGGACTTCGTCCCAAATGCGTAATTTCAACGCCTCATACCGATTGAGCCCCCTTCGTTCATCTGTCAAAAATTCATTCGGCACGTGGACCACCAACAAGAAGCTTTCCAATTCATCCGTCCCATCAATAAACTGACGAAGCATTTCGTAGGCATCTAACGTGCTTGAGACGCCATAATACAAGCCCTCAGGAGAATCCGGTTTCTTACTGAGCAAACATCGACTCAAGTCCAAGGAAACGACTAACCCTGTTTTCCCCACTAACCGTAACCAACGGCACAACGAAACAAACATATACCGGGCATTGGTCCGATTGATTTTCTGAAAAATAAGGGCTTCTTTGAGAGCGGAAATTTGACGAATCTCCCCACCCAGCCACGCCTTGACCGGTTCGGTCATAAAGGGGACTTCTGAACCGGAGTCCATTTGCCCCAAACACAATCGGATCATGGCCATACGAAATTCCTGGCACATCTGCGTATCTCGATAGATAGCCCGCTCCAACCAACTATTTAAATCACGTCGGAGTAAGGGTTCCGCCCGTTCATTCATCCGGGCGACTCCAGCCATGCAAAATTCTTCCTTGTTCTCGGGAATTTGGTACCCATTTTCTTGAAGGAGTCGACGAACGAATTGTGAGGCCAGATCATCCCATGGGATGCGTCGAGCAATCTGATGAAAAAACTTATCCATCATATGAATTTTAGTGTCTTGGGCAGCAACTGAGATGCACGCATATCCCTCCTGTTGAGCCAAGGCAGCCAATTGGTTTTGGTTGTCCTCCCTTCCCGAAACAGAATCTGTCACCACAAATTTGACCGATGAGCCTCCTTGCCCAATAAATCGTTGAAGGTAATCTTGCCGAAGCGTATGAAACCATTCTTGAGGTCGTAACTCCATTGCTCATATCCTTCACAGGTTAGAAAGTCACATGCATACGCAGATGGGGTTTTACGGACTGACGAATAACCAGAGATCTATTCTGAAAACATGGGTTGCCCCGTCTGGGAACGATGGATTCGACTGGAGATACTCATACGCCAATTTTCCGATGACAACCATTTTGATCAAGGCCCAAACTAGCACGACTCGGAAAGTGCCGGATGAAGCCGGTCTTCCTGCTCCCCTTCTAATTCAGAATCCTCCGAATAATCTTGTCGAATTTCCGTTAATTCAATTTCGACTTTTTGTGTTGGATCAAGACGCGTCAAATCCCATTCGGTAATCCAGCCTTTGACATATTCACGCATCCGAGTGCTGGATAATCGCTCAATTGTTGGGACCTGAGGTGGTTCCCACCCATACGCCGCGCCATGAAGGCCACGAATTTTATGGTAAATTTCTTCCACAAGCTGATCATAGGGACCGACCAAGGGTATGCGTTCGCATTCAATGAGCCGCATTCCCTGTTCCGCTTGGCGGGACAGCACCAAATCGGTTTCCGATCCTGATTCTCGCAGCTTTTCTGGCACTTTTTCCCGATCACCCTTTTCATCCAGAATCGCACTTTGAAAATCATCCGTGAGCGCCATCACCGCCGCCAATCCGGATTTATAGCCAAGATCTGCAAAGCTGGACGCTTCCAGGCGGCCCAGCCACCTGGCTAATTCCGCATAGGACTGGGCACGTTGCTTAAAGGAATACCTGCCAATAATTTCTGCCTCGTCGATCAGTAAAATCCAACCGGAATACCCTGCCGCGATCATGAGACGTGAAACAAATTTAAAGCGTTGCAACGCCATCTCCATGGGTGAGACTCGTTCAAATCGATAGGAAGCACCCGCATCACAGGATTTGAGATATCGCTTAATTTCAGCATCGGTCAAGGGGTCCCCTGCCCAAAATCGAATGATCCGGTGACTTAATTCCGGGTCATTCACCATACGTTCGTACAGAAACACCGAGGCCGCAAACCGCCCATCAATTTCTCCACCCTGACGATGCACCCATTCATAAAAATTTGCGTATTGGGGACTCTTAAAATTCAAATCCGCTGCCACCTCGGCCAAGACATCTCCTCGTTTTTCGGGGATATGAGCAGACTCAATGGCAGATCGAAACATCAATGCGGGGCTATACAGAGGTGTTTCCTTACTTATAACGACCTTGCTACACACGAATCTGGATTCCAATGCCATATGCCTCAAGGATTCCAGTAAATGCGATTTCCCCGTCCCAAACCCCCCTTCAATCAACATTCCTTTTGTGGTCCAACCCTTATGAATGCTGGCCTGCGCGTCCTGCAACATCTGTTGAAATTTGGATTTGACCATCGGCTGTGGACATCCAAGCGCTTGGACCACTCCCGGACTCGGGACACCTGCACGCAAGGATTCAATGACCCGTTGATGCTGCACATCATCTTTTCGGTTTCCCACTCTGGCCAGTAGACTGCACTCGGTAAAGGCTGCGGTCTGATCCGTCAACCTGACCATCGGTGCGAAGGGATTTTGACGGGTTTTATCCCTGACATCATCCCAAATTCGAAGCTTTAAGGCTTCATACCGATTCAGGCCCAGCCGTTGATCTGAGAGAAAGGCATGTGAGGTGACCACCACGACCAATAGCCCTTCGATTTCATCGCTGCCATCGATGAATTGTCTCAGCATCTCATAGGCATCCATAACGGCAGAGGGCGAATAATTCAGGGAGGTCACACCGGCTTCCTTGCCGCCTGTAAAGGCTGAAATATCGATGGTCAGGACCATACCGGGTTTTCCCACCAGGCGGGTCCAATGGGCTAAGGAGACAATGAGGTCACGCGCATTGCTGCGGGTAACCTTTTCAAAAATTAATAATTTTTTAAGAGTCGCCATTTGTTTCAACTCGCCTCGAAGCCAGGCCTTAATGGCTCCCGACTCTTTAGAGGGACTATCAGGTAATTCCAACTGCGCTAAACACAACTGGATCATGGCCAGTCGAAATTCACGACTCATGTGAAAATCATGAAACAAGCTCCCTTCCAACCATGCGTTCATTTCCCGGAGCATCGTGGCTTCATCGCAACTATTGAGAGAGGCCAAAAAAGACCAGCAACATTCCTCCCGCCGGTCAGGGATCTTCCATTGATGCTCTCGAAAGAGATTTTTGACATACTCGAATGCCAAAGCATCCCAATCAATTTGTCTGGCTATTTCCTTAAACAACAGATCAATGAGTTGAACCTTTGTACAATGGGAATCCGCGTGTATCGTGACATAGCCCTGCTCCCGTGCTAGCTCCCCCACCCCCACGCTCACCGCTTTGGTATTCTGAGCCTCCTCCACGACCGCAAATTTGACCGCCGATCCTCCACGACGAATAAAACCCTGCAGATAGGCGGATTTGAGAACGTTCAACCATTCCTGTGGAGACATAAATTTTTCCTCAATATCCTGTTAATCTCATTGGTCTTCTCGGTTCACCCTAGGGAAACTTAAATACGATCCTGGTCTGTTTATCCCCCTACAAAGGAAATTCCGTAATAGGTTTTCTCCCGTCCCCCTTGCGCAATCACGGTTAACGTTTTGGTGGCATCCCGCACGCCGGTACTGGCATGAAAGTTTGCCCGATGATTGTTTTTGGTGGTAATGGTTCCACTTTTATCCAATAAATAGACATCCCGCCCAAATTCTTGTCTGGTGTATTCATTCGCCTGCCACGGAAGAAGCGTCAGGAGTTGATACAGTTCCAGGAGTGGAATCACCGTTCCTTTGCCAATGAGGTGCTTCCCTCGACCCGCCACCACAATGGAATAGGCGGTAAAGACCATCTCCAGAAACGTTTGGGGTTTGAATCGAAGGGGTTTATTTTGAACTTCCTTTAATCGTTTAACCAAGACCGAAGGACGAAGCCGGTTTTCCCGCATTCGGTCAATGGCAACCGCGCGTTCTTTGTGAAGAATGCGCAATAAGACGGGATAGGAAAATAAATAACCGTCGTGCTCATAGAGATTGACACCCATCTGCTGGGCCGTGGTCAGAAGCTCCTGGCGAAAAGCCTTGCCCTCCAGATATCCCGCTTCATCAAAATTCAGACGTTCCTGGGTTTTCACAAAGTCACACCCCAGGCTCAGCGTCACCTCCTTGCCTTCGTCCAGTAATTTTCGCAGATTGACCAAATCGCCCACTTTCGCTGCATCTTTAATTTTTTTAAATGACGCCATCACCTGTTTTGTGGTTTTCACTAATCCCCCGGCCTGCTCTTCGATATCAGCCAGAGCCTGCTCCAAATTGACGTTTTTCAGGACAGGCTTTGAAGGTGGGGAGGCATCCGGCAACTCCAGCACACCAGTTGCCGAACTCGACCCACAGGCTTCTATCGTATTGTCAATTCCTTCGGCACTCATGTCGGTTATCGAGTCCTCTGGTTTGTGGTGAATACAGGAATCGGCGTTAACGAACCGATTGGTCGGCGCATACCTGTTCATTCGGTACATCTCTGATAATTCTTAATAATTTCCCACTGATTTCATGAACCTAGTTCAGGGAAAATCCACAACGTTTTTTGGGGAGGCTCAGCGCTTTTTATTCAACCTGCAGTTGACCTGTAGGAAGAAAGCCTTTTATGGTTGAACCATTTCTTCAGACACTATTCATGAGAAATTTCGCGCCATTTGCAGTGATTACAGGAGCTTCACGAGGGATTGGAGCCGAATATGCCAGAGCCTTAGCGAATCAAGGGTATCATCTCCTGTTAGTCGCCAGGGACCCAAGCCGTCTGAATCAATTATCCAAGGAAATTCAACAAACTACTTCTGTTCAAGTCTGGACAGAAACGCTGGATTTGGCCAAACCAAACGCGGCTGGAACTCTTTACCAATTAGCCCAATCATATCAGCCGCATGTGTCGTTACTGGTCAACAATGCCGGTTTTGGACTGTATGGTCTTTTTTCAGGCATGCCACTCTCAACCATCCAGGACATGCTACAGGTTCATATCCATGTGACCATAGAAAGCACAAGACTCTTCCTACCGGATATGATGAATCGACGGCAGGGTGCAATAATCAATGTGGCGTCCGTGGCAGGATTTTTCCCCATTCCCTATATGGCGGAATACGCCGCCACCAAAGCCTTTATCATATCTTTCTCTGAAGCCGTGGCGATGGAGGCCAAAGATAATGAGGTGATCATCCAGGTATGCTGTCCAGGCTACACAGACACCGATTTCCATAAAACGGCAGGGCACCGTCCACGCCACATTTCTTCCCCTCACACTCCCCACGACGTCGTACAAAATTCATTACAGGCCCTAAGGTCGCGGAAAACTCTCGTGACTATTGGATGGCAGGGACTGGCCACACAATGGATAACGTCATTCATTCCCAAAAAATGGCTTATGCGTCTTACCATCCGATTTGTTCGACCGAATTCCTCCTCTCATTGAACGCACGACCTCCCATACTAAAGGAGCACAGCATGTCCCATTCCCATTTTCATTCATTTATTACCTCTCTTAGCATCTGCAGTGCCTGCATTTTAGCCTTTGGGTGCTCTGGCCCTCGCCCAATCCTTTATCCCAACGACCATCTTCAACAAGTTGGCCCCGATCGAGCTGAACAGGATATTGAGGAATGCCAGCAACTTGCAGAAGATTATGTGCCGGAGCACGATGCTGCGACGGTGGCCGGGAATACAGCGGTTGGGGCTGGAGCAGGGAGTGCCGTCGGGGCAGTCAGTGGGGCCATCCGAGGAGGAGTTGGTATTGGAGCAGCCATAGGAGCCGCGACAGGTGCCACCGTTGGCTTTTTCCGAGGCTTATTCCAGGCCTCGCAACCAACACCCGCCCACAAGGCGTTCGTCAACCGATGTCTTGCGGAACGAGGATACGATTCGATTGGTTGGGAATAGATCAGGAAATAAACATAAAGAAAATGGGGTCGGAATACCTCGAGACCCTGTTCGTGGGAGCTTTCACCTTAAGTCGATTCCTCATCGAATCCTGACTCACAGGATAATCCAGGGATGAATTAAACTGCGGAACTTTCTGCACGACGGAGAGCTCGCATCAATACTGGATCTTGATAAGCCACTTCACTTAAGGCGTCCAACATATGAAGATCTTTTTCCTTTGCCAATGCTTTAGCTTTACTGAATTGTCGGGAGTTAAAGCGAGCTACGGATGGCTGGCCATTGATGATCTGACACGCAAGGCCTCCACCATCTTTCAACGCAAGAGTACCCCCGTGATCAAACAACGTACGGGTCTCGTCCACGCTGATCCCATGCAGCTCCGCAAAATCATGGAGCCCACTGGTCTCAATCAATCGTCCATCAGGCATGACACATTTTCGTTTAAAATGGGGAGACCAATCTTTTCGGAAATCAATATATTGAATGTCTCCACTACACGAGTGACCTGAGTCAACTTTTGTCAAATCGATCCCTAAGTTTTTTTGCCGCAACCGATCCTGCAATTCCTGTGGAAGTCCTCGATAAAAAACCCGCTCCATGCCTTCTTCCAAGGTCACACCATAACTTTGCCGCATGCGCTCGGCTGCAGCATATTGCTCAAGATCCATGACCCAAGTCTGTTTCGGATCTTTGCCAAGAGGATCAACACGACAGACGAATGCGCCTTTTGTGACAAGCGTACCTTCATGCGGATAGAGATATATCCCTCCGTCCTGAAGCACCCCCGTTATGGCTTCAAGAGGAATGTCATAACTTTCAGACAGGACTCGTGCATGCATCTCAACATCTTCCGGTTCTGTCATTCCGCACACCATGACATTTCCAGGAGGATCATAATCCGTATAGTTCTCTAAAATATTATAGAGAACCGGGGGCTTCTCCTTTTTTAATGGACGCTTTTTCACTTTAAACATTCAATACGCTCCTTCACGGTGAGTTTCCATTTGGCCTTGGACTCCTTCGCCCTCATGGAATAGGCAAGATTTCCGCCACACCAGGGCTTTTCGATTCCATCCGGACATTCCCTTTTGTATCACCACTCTCTATTGCGCGCCCTGTTGCAGATCTCGAAGTCGTAATGGTAGAAGGAAACCGCTCATGACTCAACCATAACACCCCCTAAACTTCCTATGCCAAAAAATGCTCTCATTCAGGCGTTCCATCACCTGGAAGCCTTCAAATGGAATCAGCAAGAAGGCTTTCGGCTCGCTTCAGGGAAAACCAGTCCCTATTATGTTGACTGTCGTATTGTATTGGCTCATCCGCACTCACGTCACCTTGTGGCTCAATTAGCCTATCACCTGCTTAAATCTTTAGATTTCACGCTCATTGGCGGGCTCGAAATCGGAGCGATTCCCTTGGCTACCTGTATTTCAGATTATGGCTATAGGGCCGATCCGCAGCGGAAGTGGCGAACATTTGTCGTACGTAAACAACCTAAGGATCATGGATTAGGCAAATTAATTGAAGGCACCATCCATAACGGGGAAACAGCTTTGGTGGTCGACGATGTCCTAACCACAGGCGGATCTTTGATCAAGGCCGCCGAATCAGCTCGCGCCCAGGGCTTAATTGTCACTCACGGGTTAGTGGTTGTGGATCGATCTGAAGTTGAAGGGAAAAGCCATCTGGCCCGCATGGGCATTCAATTGCTCCCCCTCCTCACCCTGGAGGATTTAAGACAAACGCCCCCCTCTGCCCGGTAAGTCCTCGGAATATTTCCCACCACGGTTCAAAACCTTAATCGGTTCTTAGGCCTCAACGGGTAGGCAGCCTATTTCTCAAAAATTATCCAGTCCAATTTGATACTATGAAGAACATTTCAACTCACAACCTCGTCGGTACTCTCCCCATTCCGGATGACTTACTTGACCGTCTCTTCTGACCAACCATACAATTTCAAAACAACCTATTTGCGATTGTCTAGGCAATTTCCTTTCCGAAAAAGGACAAGGCTATTTTAATTTTTCCAAAGAAGAAATCCATTTCCAATACTACGGAGGATCACCATGAAACCTTTCTTTCTCTTCTTGCCCATCGTCCTTCTTTTTTCAGGATGGTGGAACCCCGCCATCGTCGATGCTGAGCCCTACCTTTTAACCGTTCAGCAACTCAAAGCAGGACTTGACAAGGCTCCCCAGCCCAAACAAAAAGGATTTGTGCTCGTCGACGTTCGGAGTCCAGACGAACATATGAGTGGCTTCATTCCCGGAACGGATTTCAATATTGATTTTCGCGAAATGCAAGGACGACACCAAGAGCTCAAAGCGAAACCGGATCAGCACATCGTGGTGTACTGCCAATCTGGACACCGTAGCAATCTTGCTGCTGAAACCTTAATGGGGTTAGGCTATCAGCATGTCTATAATGTGGATGGTAGTATGAATGCCTGGACAGAAGCCGGGTATCCTATCGAACACCCCAGGTAACGGAGAATGGCCAACTGCAAAGAATGTTAGATTTCCGCCACGGTGGAATAGATTCCATCAAAGTCCTGGTGCGTTTCACGAAAAACTTCCAAAAGGTGTGGGTCAAAATGTGTCGGCTTGGTTCTATCATTTCCGTTTAAGATGATGTCGCATGTCTTTTCATGGGTAAACGCCGGTTTATATGGCCTTTGGCTCCGTAAGGCATCGTAAAGATCACCCAGCATCACAATTCGCCCTGTTATGGGAATCTGTGTTCCCTTTAGACCTCGTGGATATCCACTTCCATCCCAACGTTCATGGTGAGTCAGGGCGACTTCCTTGGCCATCTCTAGCAAGGGAGAAGTCGAGCCATCCAATAAACTCGCTCCCAAAAGAGGATGCTGCTTAATCGATTGCCATTCTTCTTCTGTCAACGGTCCATGCTTTCCAAGAACAGCATCTGGAACCCCAATTTTCCCCACATCATGCATCGGCGCAACTGCGAATAAACAACGAGCGCGTGGCCGATCCCATCCAATAGCCAAAGCAAGCGATTGTGAGTAATGGCTTAACCGTTCAATATGTGCTCCTGTTTCCTCATCTTTATAGCGTGACGCTCGGGCTAGACGAAGAATAGTGTCGGCATAGGCCTGCTCCAATTCGCCATTTTTGAGTTGCTCTGCCTCCAATGAGCGTTTAAGGTCTCGGGCGTAGGCAAGCATTTGGGCATGAGCTTTTTTAAGCAGTTGAGTTTTCTGACCTTCCTGCTCCAACATCTGCCTGAGATCTTTGGCATATGCCATGAGTTGCGAGCGGGCCGCCTGGAGTTTCCCTGCGGCAGATCCTTGGGAACCTTCCGCCTTTGAGTGCGCCATAAAGAATGAAGGAGAAATCCCATCTTCCCTGGGTGTATCCTTACTCATTAGGCAAGTACCTCCCGAACTTTTTGAATCAATGCTAATGGGCTAAAGGGCTTGACCAAATATCCTGCGAGATCAAGTGAAGCCATCTGCTCCCGTGCATCAAGCCCGCCTTTCGCCGTTAACATGACTATTGGAATTCTAGCCGTATCGGAGTGCAGGCGAAGCTTTCTTACCACCTCACACCCATTTAGACCAGGCATCATCCAATCAAGAATCAAAAGATCGGGAATGTGGGTGCAAACGGCATCCATCGCCGCGCAACCATCTATCGCAGTGAGAATTCGATACGAGGGGTGTTCAAGAGTAACCTGGACCAGCAGCCTAAGATCTTCCTCATCATCGGCAATGAGGATCGTTTTTACGGGACCTACCATGGTGAACATTTCCTCCTGGTTGGCCCGCAAGGGCTCAGGGAATATCTAATCCATCACCGATATATTCATCCTCCTTGATGACATGATCGTCTTGTTGAGACACAGGTGCGTTGCCTTGCTCAGAATTCCAAATATTATTTTCGACTTTTCTGGCCACGGTAATAAATCCGGAATGGGCAACCATTCGGTGATCGGGTCGAACACTGCGGCCTTTAATATTCCACGTCCGCAACAACGTTTCAAAATTTTGAACCATGATGAAAACTCGGCTCTGCTCCAACGCTTGTACCGTTTGCATCACCTGCGGCACCGTCGGGACATAACTCAAATACAGGCCACCGGACCGCAATGCCCGCGCCGCATGCGGAACGACTCGCCAGGGCTCCGGAAGATCCAATACCACTCGATCAAACATCCAGGAAGACGCCCCTTCCCCAATCTCGATACCTTCATATGCATTCCGAATCTGAAGAAAATGATTAGGTACCTTTCCCATAAACCGTTCGAGGTTTTTCGTGGCCGTAGCGGCAAAATCCTCTCGCATTTCATAGCTCACCACACACCCACGATCCCCCACCGCACGCAAAAGAGCCATCGTTAATGCCCCAGAGCCCACCCCGGCCTCAAAGACTCTGGCTCCTGGATAAATATCCGCCCACATTGGAATGACAGCCAAATCTTTTGGATAAATCACCTGAGCTCCTCGAGGCATTTTCAAGGTATACTCAGCTAACGTTGGATGAACGGCTACCATTAACTTTCCATTTGAAAACTGGACCACTGTCCCATCCGGCTTTCCAATAATGTCATCATGACTAATCCGGTCTCCACTATGCTGAAAGATTTCTCCGGCTTTAAGTGTAACGGCATATGGCCGTTCTTTCTTATCGATTAAATGAACTCGTTCTCCAGCTTGAAAAGTTTTCATAAGGCACGCATTCTAGCAAGGCTTTTCTCTTCTTTGATACCCACCATAATGGTGGAACCTTCTTAATGGAATTAACTCGACAACTAATCGGCATTTCAATTGGATCATTCTTGACACCCTCCCCATTCAGACGTATGATTAAACAACTTCAGTGCTTTACATACCTATCGACACCAAATTCTCCAAATTATTTAGATCCCTTAAATTTCCAAATGGCTCTTGTGCGAATGTTCTCAATAGGCAAAAAACCGAACATCAGTTCTGGAACGGATCAGAAGCATTTTCATAACCACACTCTCGGCTGCTCTTGCTAGAAGAATAGTCGCCCGATGAATACAGTGTCCCAAACCTAATCTACGATGAAACGCCTTTTCACAGTTATCGGGCTTGGGCGCTTCGGCTATAGTGTGGCACAAGGATTGGTAACCAAAGGATGCGAAGTACTTGCCATTGATAAGGATGAGGAAAAAATTCAGGCCATCAGTGACATTGCAACCTTTGCCGTCCAATGCGATGCGACTGATGAACGAGCATTAAAAGCAGTCAGTGCGCAAAACGTCGACGTCGCCGTTGTCAGTATCGGTGAAAACATTGAAGCCAGCATTCTTATTGTTCAAACACTCAAGGAAATGGGGGTCAAATCCATTGTGGCGAAAGCCGTGGCACCAATCCAGGGGAAAATATTAATGAACCTGGGAGTCGATGAGGTCATTTACCCTGAACGAGATGCAGCCGTCCGTCTCGCCCACAGGCTGGTCTCACCCAGCGTACTCGAATACTTAGAATTGGCTCCAGGATTTAGTGTGGAGGAAGTGTCCGTTTCGGAGAGCTTGTCAGGACTGAGTCTAGAGGATGTTAAGTTGCGCGGAAAGCATAACTTGAATGTGATTGGGATAAAAAAACAAGTTACCAGAATGGTTAAAGGGCGTATGATGAAAGAAGAAGTATTTAATTTCACCCCAAAACCCGATGACGTCATTGAAAAAGGTGATGTTTTGGTCATGATTGGCCGAGAAGAAGATTTAGACCGTTTTTGCAATAACGTGTAAGAAATTTAACAGTTCCGTCAATTACCTCTGCACTTTTTACTTCATCACCCCCTCTCACCTCCTAAATTTTAAGATTTTCCCCTTTCGCACTATCCAGGGATTGCGATGGATTACCGATTTCTTCAATAGCTACCCTATTTTTCCAAAAGGCAGGAAATTTTTACAGATAGCAGCTTTATACTTATGTTTCATATGGTTATCCATTTCATAGAATATGAGATTTAAATCCAACCATTCATATGGAGGAAATCCAGCGTTTCAAAAAAGGCGTTGAGTTGACTGCCATTGAAAGCTAAACGGGCTGAACCATATTACTGGCTTGCTTTTTGCTTTTGTAACATAATGTAAGATTCACCTTGATGTTGAACAATAGGCTATCGGAAACCTGAACCCCCAGGGGAAACTGTTATGGAATACCAAACTGTTTTGGATGAGCCCACAGAAACCGAACTCGCTACCATAAAAAATGAGAAGATCAAACCTTCAATCAGGAGTGGCGGGCCACCCCTCGAATCATTATATTTCCGATCATTTGGCAGCCGACCTCTTCTCAACAAAGATTCCGAGATCGAATTAGCGAAGGAGATAGATCAAGCCTCTAGAGCCATCAGGGTCATTATTAAGCAGATCCTTCACCTCACACAGCCATTCAAGAAAGACCCAGAGAAGGAAGAGACAATTGCTCTACTCAAGGAAACGATTGCCCTAAGTGGTTTTTCGGCCCCCGCAATCGAAAAATTGAAATCCGTTCTGGTGGTCTTAGGCCAAACATATCCCTCCGTATCCTCATCTCTTCAGGATCTCGGCCAACAACTTCAAAAAGCTAAAGTTCAACTAGAAAAAGCTAAGTCCGAACTCGTTCAACGAAATCTTCGCCTGGTTGTGGACATCGCGAAACGATATACGGGCCATGGACTGGCCTTTTTGGACTTAGTCCAAGAGGGAAATATTGGGCTCATGAAAGCGGCAGAACGATTTCAATATCGGAAAGGGTTTAAGTTCAGCACCTATGCCACATGGTGGATTCGACAAGGGATTACGCGATCACTCGCCGACCAATCTAGAACCATTCGTGTCCCCGTCCATTTAAATGAAATCTCCAATAAGATTGCTCGTGCCTCTAAACGGTTGACACAACAGTATGCCCGCCCAGTTCAGTTGGATGACCTTGGAGAAGCACTCAAGCTGAGTGTGGAAAAAGTTCATGACACCATTCAAGCCTTTCAGGATCCTATATCGTTAGAAACTCCGGTTGGGGACGGAGAAACCTTTCTCACAGACTTCATTCCAGATATGGGAACTTTGACGCCCGATGGACCTGTCTCACGCCAAGAAACGAATCAACAAGTCGAACGGATTTTGGATTCCCTGACTCCAAGGGAACAAACGGTGATTCGCTTGCGCTTTGGCATTGGCCAGGACGAACCCTGGACCCTTGAAGAAGTCGGGCAAAGTATGTCGGTTACCCGGGAACGGGTCCGTCAGATTGAAGCCAAAGCCCTTCAAAAATTGAAGGAGCCTGCTATGAAGGATATGCTATCTACCATTAAGTAGAAAATTGCTGCATTCATTCCCGAGTCAACCATTGCAATCAATAATTTCTTATAGGTGGATTTACCTTTTCTGACCGAAGACTTGTCAATCAGCCATTTACCGTCTTAACATAGGGCTATTCGGTATCAATTTCATCTATGCATAAAGACCAACTCCTTTGTTGCCATCTGACTCTATTTACAAACTTCGACAAGAATTCAGAGGCCATCTTGAAGAATTCTACACTCATCTGAATCTGGCTCCTCCATATCACAGCATTGAAAAAGCGGTTCAACATTTCTCTAATACACTTAGAACAAAACCTGAAGAATTCTCTCAGAAATTGTTACAGGATGCCTCAAAAAAGTGGACCGTATTTCAGGAAATTTTCTTAGCCTCTGGCTTACATAGAAAGCATCGAGGAATCATTGAACAATTAGCTCTTTCCCAACATTCCCATTTTAGGGATCTAGCTGATTCGCCTGAATCGGGCCGGTTCCTACAAATTTTCTTAACTAATTCACAGGAATCCACGTCTAAGTGAGCCGGTCATCTTCCTCACTCAGCCCAATTCTTACCTAAAACCAACCAGTAAGATCCAATTAGTGGAAAAAGTATACATTTGTTTGGTTTCTGCAACACTCGGAAACCAAAAAACCTTTTTTCAACTATAAATATTGCCTTTCGCCAGGATATCAAGTAGTACAAATTTTGCAGGACAAAAGCTAAGGATTCTTCGTACCTCATGCGTCATCAACAAACCCTCGAAACCTCATCCTTCTTATCTGGCATTGGCCTGCATTCTGGCAACCCTGGTTCAATTGCCATTCACCCGGCCCCGGTGAACACCGGGGTGGTCTTTGTGAAGCATATAGCCGATCAAATCCAGTCATGCCCAGCTAGCATTACCTATTTAGGCCAAACAGATCATTGCACCACACTTCAAGTCGGTGAATTTGACATACAGACGGTTGAGCATGTGTTAAGTGCACTAGCTGGCCTGGAAGTCGATAATGCCTATGTGGAGTTGCTTGGCAGTGAAATCCCTGCAGCAGACGGAAGCTCCACTCCATTTGTCGACATGATTTACCAAAGTGGTGTTCTCATCCAGGAAGAACCACGCAAATACCTTAAAATTGTGCAACCAATTACTGTGGAAGATGGGCACCGATCAATCAGTGTTCTCCCCTCTGCCCTCCCCCAAATAAGCTATTTCATTGATTTTCCTCATCCCCTTATTCAACAACAAGAATATCACCATTTTTGCACGCCCCATGAGTATGGCAAAAATATTGCCGGAGCCCGAACTTTCGCCTTTCAAAAAGAAGTCGAATTTTTATGGTCACGAGGATTGGGGCTCGGTGGTTCACTACACAATACCGTCGTCTTCGCTGAAACCGGATTGGTCAATGATGATGACTTACGCTTCTCGGACGAATGCGTTCGACATAAAGTGCTCGACCTTATTGGCGATTTGTCATTATTGGGAATCCCCGTTATTGGTCATTTCTACGCAAAATGTGCCGGGCACGCTCTCCATACTCAATTTGTCCAAGCCATCATCCATAATCCTGACAAGTGGATAATGTTAAATGCTGGAGAAACCGGAAAGGGTGGCATCCTTAACGGACAGTCCTCCTTCAATTCAACGATACGTCTCCCTGAACTCCAACCTGCCTTTCACGCACTCTGACACCTCTCCCTCCTTTCTCACTGTGTGCTCCCAGCCACCTTTGCGTTCGCTTTCTGCCCAGCAATAACAGGGAAGAAATGCTTTTTTCTATTGTCTTCATTCCCTACGCATGATAGCGTCTGGCATAATTATGAGTCTCCAATCCTTAGTCCGACCTTTTCCTCAAAGCAAACTCAGATTACTTTTCATAATTTGCCTGTGCCTTTTCCCATGGACGCCGGTCTTAAGCGCTACACCAATAGAAAATGATCCCAAAGGATTCTATGGTAGTCTATGGGGCCATTCTCTCCAGGGTCGCTCGGACCTGAAAGAAATCGATTCAATTGATTCCATGCATATCTATACGATAAAACGCGGTGCCCCCCTGCTTGGATCCATTGAGTTGGAATCCGTCAAACTTTATACCTTAAATGGAAAGTATGCCCGGGCCCTCTTTCATTACCAGGGGGGAGCTATTCACAAAGCCATCTTACAGTATCTGAGAAATGAGTTTGGAAACACTTACGAGCCGTATGGATCAAGGATTCGTGGATTAAGCCAACACTACACCTGGCGCGGGCCAGAAACCCAAATCACACTCACCTATCATGGATTTCGAGAGCGGGGAATTTTAACTGTGGAGGGTCGGATCTATGCACCACTGTTTCTTGACACACTTTCTGATAATTCCTATTAACAGCTAAAATTCCCAGACCATCAACAATACACCATTCAAAATTCAGCCCTTCGCAGCAAGCCTCGCACGGAGCCGATCATGTGTTTTTTCGGGTTAGCCCTCCCCCATGGCAAGGGCACCAACTTACTGGTTTCTATCATCGTATCAAGCACCGCCTCAACATTATTTTCATTTCCAAAAAGCGAAAGAATAATTGATTTCAAAGCGGCGATTGCCCCTCCACAATCTG
Organism: Nitrospirales bacterium; assembly: GCA_021604105.1. GTDB lineage: Bacteria > Nitrospirota > Nitrospiria > Nitrospirales > UBA8639 > Nitrospira_E. The sequence goes on from BQIW01000018.1 coordinate 34,722, forward strand.
TGTGGCGATAACAATCGGTCAAGGAGCGTACCACTCCACCGGGATAACGCAGCGGCCGAAAATTTTTCCACATTCTTAAAATAACGCTCATTCATGAAAGATTTTCACACACGCCAGAAGGCTCGGAATGAAAGATTTGAATCTAGCGAAGTCTTTTACAATCAGCAGCGACGCCATTCAGCGGTCGGCCATCCGACTCCCGCCGAGTGTGAAAAACGGGCTGTCCTGCTCAACCAGGTGTCCACAAAACCGGGAGGACCAAAAGTAAACCGAGCAAGACATAAGAAAAGAAATCGTATAGAGGGGAACAACGATTTGCTGGATCCGCGGGTGTCCTCATACAGTGAGCCCTGAATAAAACTGAACCAATTGAGAAGTCTTGGACTCGGTCCGACATCAGATGAGGAAAGACCACTCGAATCTGCTTTAAGACATTTCTCTATAGAGTTCCCCTGCCTCCAGATTCCTCAGCGTTGCCTGCCTCTGTATGAAAATCATTCTCTCTCCGGGCAATTTTACCTAAAGCCCTTGACTCCTCCTGAAACAAGGTTCACTATAGGCCCGTTTTTTTACGTCATCCTAGCCGAATACCCAATAGGGACTCCATGTCCAATCTCATTCGCTCGGATCTTCTCGACCTCAATCCCCACAAAACGGTTTCAATTCAGCGCGTTGGACTGGGGCACCATCAGGTCGTGATTGTGGATAATTTCTATCAATACCCTGATGAAATCCTGAAAGTTGCGTTGAGCCTACCCTATACCGACCGATTTGAAATCGTGGGGAATTTTCCTGGAGTTCGAGCCCGACTCAATTATGAGCACCAAAAACTTGTGGAATCTCTAAGCGCCCTTTGGGGATGCCCTCTCTTCACATTTTTTTCTCCCCAACCAGTCGTCTTTCAAGGAATAAAAACTGACAACTACGCCCTAAACGTTGGGCAACGACAACCTCACATTGATCAGGATATCACCGCCATGGTCTATTTAAATCCTGCGGATTCATGTACGGGTGGAACCGGCTTATATCGCCACCGCCCGACAGGACTCGAACGCGTACCACCGGTCCCTGACGGGACCATCCAACAACTTGCGATCCAACTGGAACTCAGCGACGAATTCTTCACCAGCCCGGAAGGGTATGAAAATTTCCAAAATAGCATGATTTTCAATCCACTCTTCGCTTGTCGAGGCAATAGGTATATTAACGACGGAAATGAATATTGGGAATTACTGAAACTTATCGAAATGCGGCCAAACAGATTGATGATGTTTGATGGACGCTGTTTTCATTCCCAGTATATCCAATCCGGCCAATACAACCAGGCCTTTCGGGTGAACCAAATTCTGTATCTCAGTCAAAAGAAAAAAGTACCCTGATGTAGGAATACCTCCCCCTCCCTATAACGCCTTTTCCGTTTTCATTCGATTTCCTATTCCTTCTTGTCAAAGCTTAGACAGACATCAGTTCCTCATATGTTCTTCGTCTAAATCCGGTTTCAAAAATTGAGGAGAATACTCATCTCCACCAACTAATGTGGGAAAACCCGGGCTCTGATGCTCTACTCAAATCATCCCTGTTCTGTTCCCTGCAAATACGTTTCTTCCTTGTAGCCTTGCATCACCAAAAGAAACAGACAAGCGACCAGAAACATGACGCCCGCAAAAAACCAATAGTAATCGGGGCCGGTCAATGCAACCGTCCCATCTGAATTCTGAATCCAAAAATTTACAAAGGCGGTAAACCCGTTACCCAATGATACTGAGAGCAAAAATAAGCCCATCAGGAGCGATTTGAGTTTAAGTGGAGCCTGAGTATAAGAAAACTCGAGACAGGTAATTGACACCATGACCTCTGCAGCCGTAATTACCACAAAGGCTAATAACTGCCAGCCAATCGGCGGTTCCATGCCCAACTCAATTTGTTGCTCAATATAGGCTGAGATCAAAAACGCCCCAACCGTCATAAAAAACCCCATGGCTATTTTTCGCAATGATGTGAGGAGAATTATTCTATTTAAAACCGGATAGACCACATAGGTAAACAAAGGAATAAACACCATGATCAAAACCGGATTCACTGCTTGAATTTGCGAAGGCAACCATTCAACACCCATCCAGACCCGATCCATATGTTGAGCTTGAAGAACCCACGCTGAAGATGTTTGGTCATAGAGAGACCAAAAAAATGCGACAAACACATAAATACCCGCCAACTTCCCGATCGCTCGCCATGTCTCTGGACAAGAAAGCGCATGAAGCACGCCCGAGGGGTCAGGAGGAATATGCACATAATGGGTCCGGCCAGACCAAAAAATGATGGTCGCCGCAAACATCAAGATGCCAGGCACCCCAAATGCCAGGCCAGGGCCAAAATGCTCCAATAGCCAGGGGGTAAGCATCACGGATCCAAAGGCTCCCACGTTGATTGCGAAGTAAAACCAGGCAAAGGCCTTGGATAAAAGGTGTCCATTAGCCAAACCAAACTGGTCCCCTAAATTAGCTGACACACAAGGCTTAATTCCCCCGGAGCCGATAGCAATTAAAGCCAATCCAACAAGTAGGCCGAATCGGGTGTGGTCTAAAGCCAAGACGACATGGCCCCCACAATACACCAGAGATAAAAGAATAATGGTTTTGTATTTCCCCAAAAAGGCATCGGCCAAAATCGCTCCCAAAAAAGGGAAAAAGTACACTCCCGAGGCAAAAAGGTGAAAATAACTTTTCGCTTCTGCCTCGCCCATGGGATCCAGGCTTCCCTCTGTATTCAGCAACATCCCCGTCATAAACACCACCAGAATGGCTCGCATCCCATAGTAACTAAATCGCTCAGCACCTTCATTGACAACCAAATGCACGACTCCCGACGGCATGGAAGCTGTCGTCGTTGATTCGGTCCGAAATTCATGTTTTTTCATGAACAAACTTTCATCGATAAGAAGTGGACAAGCTTTGAAAATTCGTATAGATCCTATCCGGTGAGAACGGCTGTGTCAGTCCGACCAGCAAACCTCCGTCCCCACCGGGATGTCATTGTATAATGCCGACCCCTTTCCCGCCATTCCCAGGCTTAATCCTCTTGGCCAGTCTTTCAGCTCTAAGAATGTTGTTTCCCGCGCCGGGACAGGCTCAGGAATCATCGGTTACGACTCTTGATACGATGATTGTCACAGGCTCCGCTCAACCCACCCAACCCCACCAATCAACCCAAAGCATTACGACCCTCAACGCGGAACAGATTGCCCCCCTTCAGCCAAATCGGGTAACCACCATCCTCCAACAAGTCCCAGGACTCCATACCGATGAGATGAGCGGGAGAAGTGGAATCAGCTCCGCATATCTCCGAGGTGCCGATCCCAACTTCACCTTGATTATGCTGGATGGTGTCCCCATGAATGACTCAACGAACCAGCGTGGCGGATCAGTTGATCTTTCCACTATTCCTATTGATCGGATCGAGCGAGTAGAAATTGTTCGGGGACCTCTCTCGGCATTTTATGGTTCTGAAGCCATGGCGGGCGCAATCAATTTCATTACCAAATCTGCTTCCACGGCTCCCTCCTTTCGCCTCCTGGGCGAAGGAGGTCGATACGATTATTACAAAGGGCTTATCCAAACCGGTGGATCTCTTGGACCATTATCCGCCAATCTGACGCTGTCCCATACCCAAAATGGAGAGCAAATCGAGAAAGATTCCTTTTTGATGGACTCGGCCGGATGGAATTTTTCGATACTGACAGATTCCAATTTTGACATTCAACTAAACGGGCAATATACAGATTCGACGGTCCGGAGTTTTCCGGAAGGCAGTGGTGGGTCGAAACTGGCGTTACTCCGGGAAACCGAACGACGAAAGACCCAGGAATTTCTGACCGGTTTGTCCGCCTCATTTCACATTCCTTCGGGTTGGCAGCATCAGGTATTTCTGAGCGTCACTCGGAGACTTCAAGACGTGTCAAACCCCGGAATTCTTGCGACTCCAACCACCTATGCCCTGCCCCCGGCAGATTTTGAAACTCTTTATACCCGTTTTCAAACACGCATGACGACAACATGGACGCTCAGCCCCCAATGGAAGTTTTCACTTGGCGAACAGCTGACCCATGAACGCGGAAGACGGAACGGGACGCAAGACCTGAGTTCCTTCGGAGGCTCCTCTGACCAGCCGGATGACTTTGCCATCCGGCGGACCCTCGGAGGAACCTTTGCGGAATTAACGTCCATCTGGTGGGAAAAACTGACCCTGAATTCCGGTGTTCGAGCCGATATCTCAGAAGGATTCCAGCCGAAGATTAGTCCCAGGATTGGAGCGAAATTTCAACTGTTGAACTCAATCCAGATTCGTGGTGGCTATGGAAAGGGATTCAAATTGCCTAGCTTATCCAGTTTAGGTGACCCCTTGATTGGGAACCCTTCCTTACAACCCGAAACCAGCGTCGGATGGGATCTCGGCCTAGACTATCACGCATTCGATAAACGATTTACCGCAACCATAGAATACTTTCACAACCGGTTCAAAAACCTTATTGACCTCGATCCCGACCTCCTCAATCAAGGAATTATTCGCCTGGCCAATATTGATAAGGCAGAAACTCATGGTTGGAATATTTCCCTGTCCCTCACCCCAATCCCTGCCGTTTCTTTCCAATCGAGTCTCACTCGCCTCACCACTCGAGTGACGGAAACGGGAGCTCAACTAAGAAACCGCCCAAAGTGGCGCGGTTGGGTTGGGGTCATGATGAAGCTTTCTCCGACCCTCAATGTCAAAAGCCAAGTCACATGGGTCAGTTCCAGTTTTGACTTTCAAGTTCCAACCCAAACTACACAGGTAGGAGGATTCGCCAAGGCAGACATTACGGTCAATTACCATCCCTTTTCTGAATGGAGTGGCTATGCAGCCCTAGAAAATGTCACCAACTCCTCATATGAACAGTTTGCCGGATTCCCAGCTCCGCCCTTGACCTTTCGCTTAGGATTGGAATACCGGCCAGAATTTTAAGATCAGTACTGGTTTCTCATAAGAGGACATTGATTACATCATCAACCAAGTTTTCTCCATAAACCTATCGCAGAAATCTGCTTAAGCCAGGTCGCGTTTTGACCGAAAAAGGAAAAGACGTCGAAAAGAGGCAGGCGAAGGGTTGATAAACATCGCCTCCTACCTTACATTTCACTAGGAATCGTTCATGCAACTCATCCTTCCATTAGATCCGGTTCAGGACGAAGAGCGATCCACAATTTTTGCCAGAATTAAAAGCTGTAAATCCTTGCCTATTCTGTCCCCTCTGGCCTCAACCATTCTCAAGATGTGCCAAAATGAAGAAACAAATGCCTCAGAATTGGCCACGATCATAAGTCAGGATCCGGGAATGGCGGCTCAAATTTTATTTATGGCAAATTCGGGGTATTACGGCGGGTCTCGACACAAGGTGACCAGCATCGGACAGGCCGTGACCTTGCTTGGATTTTCAACGATCGCCAATCTGGCTCTATCTTTTTGCTTTTATCGTTTAATTAAAGATATGAAAGAGGTCTCCACTTCCGGGATTGACCATGTAAAATTTTGGCGGCGATCCATTCTGGCCAGTGTCGCAGCTCGTGCCATTGGAACACACTTCACGTTTCCTGATGTCGAACTCATGTTTCTTGGTGCCCTGCTTCAGGACATCGGACTATTAGCATTAAACGAGGTGGCTTCAAAAGAAATGGCCTCACTCCAGGGTTACAATCAGGATGATCATGGCAACTTACACCAATATGAACTTGAACACTTGGGAGTTGCCCATTCACAGGTAGGAGCCTGGTTGGCCCAACATTGGCAGCTTCCTGAGGAGTTTCAGGTGGCCATTCTCTACAGTCATACTCCTGAATTATTTGAGACGCCGCTGGACTTTCAAGCTCTGGTGGATACCGTGGCACTCTCCGGTATCATCGCGGACATGTGGATCAACCCCGATACCGAAGCCGCCATTGCCTCAGCCCGAAACAATAGTCAGGGTCGCTTAACCTTGCAACTGAAAGATTGGGAGCCGATTCTTGAGCATATAATGACGGGAATTCCCAAAATTGCCAGTTTTTTTCACAGCCGGATTGGGAACTTTGAAGACATCGCCCACATCCATCATGTAGCCTTACAACAGCTGAAATGCACTGATCCCCAATTATTCAGCTAACCCGGGGTCAACGCCCTCCACTCGGACTCAGCCTTTCTTCCCCACTCCGTCATGCTCAGTCGCCAGACACAATTGGTTCCGACCATTGTCCTTTGCCCGATATAATGCACGATCTGCACGTTCAAGCCAGGAGAGCCCGGTTTCGCCAGGAAGGAACTCCGCCAAACCGATCGATGCCGTAACGGGAATGATGATATCTTGGTAGAAAAAGTTCTCTCCTCTCATAGCATCCAGCAACCGCTCGCCCAATCGTTGGCTCAGTTCCCCGTCGGCTCCCTGAAGCAAGACACAAAATTCTTCCCCCCCATATCTGGCAATAAAATCAGATTTTCTGGGGAAAGTCGACACCAGACGTTTCGCCACCTGCTGTAGCACCACATCCCCAGCCGGATGGCCATACGTATCGTTCACATGCTTAAAATGATCGATATCCACCATCAAAATACAGGCTGACGTCCCAGAGAAAAAACTCATACTGGCCGTTCGTTCTAATTGAAGATCCAATGCTCCACGGTTATACAGCTGGGTCAATGCATCCAGCCTCATTTGCTTTCGTGCGCCCCCCAGTTCCTCTTCAACGGTACGCAATTTTTCTCCAAGATTTTCCAATCGTTGCTGCTGACGTTCTTTTCGTTCATCCACAAGAGCACTGATGTTTTCAACCACAGCCAATAGGGCCTGCTTCACATCCTGAAAGGATCCGTCCTCGGTTGCCGTGCGCAATTGAACGAGATGGGTGGTCACTTTTTGATCGGTTTCCTGATCCTCCACAAACGCGCGCCCCATGATATTGGTAAATTCGCAAAGAACAGTTCGCATATCTTGGAGATTACGTGTCACATAGGATTTTTCCTTTTGACGATGGCCATTGACAAATTGCGTGAGTGCCCCCCAATCACGGCGTGGACAGGCCTCGTGTTTTTTTGAATCGTCGGTATCAATCTGCGCGCCCACCAACACATGTCTCGACCACCGTTCAAACTCCTTTTCTATTTCCTCTTCCGATAGTTGATCAAGTTCAAACGCATGACGGCCCAGGCATCGTAAAACCCTGGCCAAGGATTCTAAGGCCTTGTCAGCCTCTCCCGAGATTTCTGAAGCCCGAGAACCGTTAGCGATTTGCTCTTTTTGTGTCCCATTCTCATTATGGTGATCGTTTTTCCCAATAGACCACGATCCTATCATGTCTTCCTCCTCTTCAATTCTCTTCTGCCTTTGTCTATATCGGTGACTATCCAGCCAATGTATGGGGAGAGCGGGGTAACGGTTTGATTCCGTTATCGGCATTTCCTCTATGTCTCTTAAGTCACATATTTGTTATGCTCTTCCCCAATGGCGACAACACAACGTTCCTAAATGAACCACTTGATATTCAATTTCATCGTTCACTCTTATTTTTCTGAACGCGCGTGAATCCAGCATACAGGATCTCCAGCAGACAAAATTCCCAATTCAAACGATGGGTGTCCTTACTTGACTCTCATGGGATTAAACGTCATCGCCTCTGCCTCGTTTCCGGGAATAAACTCCGGAGGGAAATTGGGACCCATTCGGGAGTGACTGTCCACGAAATCTTACTTCCGCCATCGTGGACCTCCAGAGATGACCTCCCTTCTGAAGCCCTCCACTATGAACTGTCCCATGCCCTATTTCAGGAGCTGGACGTATTTGGGACAAAAGAACCACTTCTGATCTGCGGTGTCCCCGAAATGTTACGGAGCGATCTCAGGAGGCCCCCCAACGGATTGGAAGTCCTATGCCCGATTGGAGACCCCGGGAACCTTGGAGCCTTACTCCGGTGCTGTCGAGCCTTTGACGTACAAACGGTCGTGTTACTTCGGGAAGCCGTTCACCCCTTCCACCCGAAGGTCATTCGTGCCAGTAGCGGAGCGGTGTTTGTCCAGTCCTTGGAATGGGCAGGCTCCATCACCGAACTGAATGATCCGGAAACATTGCAATGGATTACCGCATTAGATTTACACGGGACGAATATGTCTACGGTGAAATGGTCTCAGCATGTTCGACTCCTTATTGGAGAAGAAGGGGTAGGTGTTCCACCCTTTCAGTTTCTGGAACGCCTGTGCATTCCTCAAATCCATCCATCGATCCCGTTAAATGCGACCGTCGCAGGCAGCATCGCCCTCTATGCATATCGCCAACACCACTCACAGGCCTAACCAATTGCGATCCGACCACTTATGAGGTGCTCCGTAGTTGATTGTGGCATCACTCAAACAGAACAACACCCACACATCTTATGAACACACCACAGTCACCCCAGGATCAGAACCTTACGATGATTCAACCCGGTAGATATCGGCACTATAAAGGGAAAGAATATCAAGTTATTGGCATCGCCAAACATTCCGAGACAGAAGAAAATCTGGTGGTCTATCGAGCACTCTATGGTGAATTTGGCCTTTGGGTCAGACCGGCAACAATGTTTAGGGAGAAAATTGAAATAGAGGGAAAATTAGTCTTTAGATTTGAGCCGATCGAGGATGCCAACGCTGAAACTGACACCACGACTCTCAAACCGGGAGGAGTTTAACCGGATTTTGCCGGGTGGAACAGAATGTCTTGGCATTTTGGTTGCTAGCCCGGCCAGACAATCATCTATGGGTCCGCTTCGAGAAAATGCTGTGAATTCGCCTCATCTCTCATCGTGCCTGTCATGCCCATTGATTCGCAATCGATCTGCATATTCTCCATCGACACTCACAACTGTTCTTCTAACACAGCACGCGTTTGTTCTTCTCGATAGGCATGCAACCGTTTAGAGAGAGAAGCATCTGCCAACGCTAAAATCGCAGCAGCCAACAAGGCCGCATTCACGGCGCCAGCGGTCCCTATGGCTAAGGTTCCTACGGGAACACCTTTTGGCATTTGCACAATCGACAAAAGGGAATCGAGGCCTTGCAGAGCCTTTGATTGCAGAGGGACACCCAATACCGGCAATTGGGTTTTAGCCGTAATCACCCCGGCTAAATGGCCCCCTCCTCCAGCTCCGGCAATGAACACCTGCACTCCACGAGCTTCCACCTCAGTTATATATTCCCCCAACGCATCTGGAGCCCTATGCGCAGACAGGACCCGACTTTCATGGGTTACCTCCAGCTTGGTGAGCGTTTCACTGGCTAACCGCATAGTGTCCCAATCCGATTTACTGCCCATGATAATCGCGACCCGAAATGATGACTCAGCCATAACCTCTTGCACTCCTTCTATAGGTTATCTATTCCTAAATGACAACGAATGGGAAAAAGTCCATGTCTCTAATACACGGGCGTACGATAACGCGTCCTGGTCCAAGTTGACCATATAACAGGATCTGTCTTACACTACAATTCCTCTGTTTTTAAAAAAATCCTCTCTGGGCCGACAATTGTTCTCGCGGGGTTTTATATTCCTGAGAGATGTATTATTCACTTTATTTAAAAGGGGAGAGAAATATTATGGCAATACGTCTTGGAGATGAAGCACCAAATTTTACAGCCGAAACGACACAAGGTACCGTGAATTTCCATGAATGGCTTGGTGACGGATGGGGCATACTCTTTTCACACCCTAAGGATTTCACCCCTGTGTGCACCACGGAATTGGGAACCATGGCGAACATGACGGAAGAATTTAAAAAGCGAAATGTGAAAGTGTTGGCGATCAGCGTGGATCCTCTCGACTCCCATAAAGGTTGGATCAACGACATTAATGAAACTCAACACTGCACGGTTGGGTATCCCATTATCGCGGACCCCGAAAAAAAGGTCGCAACCCTCTATGATATGATCCATCCCAATGCCCTCGATAATATGACCGTTCGCTCGGTATTCGTGATCGGACCCGACAAAAAGGTCAAATTAACCCTCACCTATCCCGCATCAACTGGCAGGAATTTCAATGAAATTCTTCGTGTCATTGACTCACTGCAATTAACGGCCAAACATAAAGTGGCCACACCGGCAAATTGGAAGGACGGGGAGGATTGTATTATCACGCCAGCCGTAACGGATGCAGAAATCCCCGCACTGTTCCCGAAAGGTCATCGTGCGGTAAAACCCTATCTACGCTTCACCCCTCAACCCAACCGTTAGAGCTTCTGGAAAAAATTGAGGCAGCGCCACATGTGTGTGGCGCTGCCTGTGATGCGTTCAACCTTTCCTCTTCTCATCCCCTCGCAACTGCGAATGTATTCATGTTTTCACATGCCTTCTATAGTCCCATGCCCCCTTGACGACGATTATTCATGGTTTATACGGAGTACCCTCAAAATCGCAAATGTCCTAGGACCACACCAAGTCAGAAGAACAAGTGTTCTTAAATTCTGTACGAGGGAGAGACCACTGAAAGACAAGTATAAAATCCTCATCAGGACTCGGTTCCGTTCAGCCCTTCTCAGAAGTTGCTCTAAAATAAGGAATGGCTGTGGGCTTTTAAGCGAAAAGTTAAAAAGGGACAGGAACGAGTTGCAGGAAAAGATCAGTCAGGATTGATGGGTCTCAAATAGGGCCACATCCAACTCATAGGTACGATGACAGGATCCACACCTGAATTCTACCCCAGACCGTTCGATATCGACCAAGCTGACCCGGACATCGTTCGGATGATTCTGAACACATCCTTGAAGCAGAGAGAGGTCATGACTAGGGATTTGGATACTCGCTTCTGTGGCCACGCAAGCCTGCGGAAGCGTTAAACGATGACGCATCCGACAATTCGTACAGAGCACGCCGACAGTATGAGGGGGAGAAACAAGCTTAACAGTCAGACAGAGCGGATGCACTGAGAAACATTGCTGAAGAAACGCTCCGCTTTTATGCACAGGCATACTGTGGACCCCATCAATTCCCTTGTGTAAACTCCCCTCACCACCGTGAGGATCTCTTGCTCACTTCTGTGAAATGAACGATGCCTAGCCGGAAAGTCCGCGTTGAAACGGATCGGGTGGTTTGGGAATTTGGCAGAGCTCCCGCTCCCAATGGCGCAGGATCTCCTCTTTATCAAAAGTCAAAACGTACCTAAAACAATAGACTTTTTCACGTGGGCCGCCTTCAGGGCCACCCATCAGGCTTCCAGCCTGCTTACCCAAGGCTTTGACTCCGGACGGATCCAATTCACTTTCAGACATGGCAAACCTGTACGTCCATGTGGTCGCATCCGAAAGCAATGGATCTTTAACCATATGAGGTTTTCCCAGCTTCTCTTTGATATCTGATTGCGTTAACACCCCCACGCCATCGTCAAAATAGCTATCACGCCAGTGGGAGCAGGCTACAAGTGCGAGACAAAGCATAAGGCCTACCCATTTCAATTGGCTCACAACAAGACGATGAGGCATCGCACTACCGGATGATTCAGTCATCCCCCTTGCCTTGTGAACCCACAAAACAGGTTTTCACTAACGCAAACACTTGTGCGACTAAGCCCGTCGCAATCATCCCTAAAGCGGTCGGAAGCATGGAAGAGCCAGGTTGTTCTAATCCATGAATACCCAGCATAAACCCTGCCGCGACACACAGAATCCCAATGGCTCTGGCAATCAAAACGGAACGACGTCTCCCCGTCGATGTTGAAACAGGAGGAGACTTCTCTGAGGAAGAAGGGATATTGACAGGTTCTCTTGGCATCCTTATTCCATCAGGATTTGGTCAGCTTTCTGTAACGAATTTGATGGGGACGTTCTGCCGCCTTCCCCAATCGCTTTTTGCGATTATCCTCATATTCACTGTAATTGCCTTCATACCAACTCACCTGGCTATTCCCTTCAAAGGCTATAATATGTGTGGCCACACGATCCAGAAACCATCGGTCATGACTGCTGATCACCGCACATCCACCGAAATGATTCAATCCCTCTTCCAAAGCCCGTAGCGTGTTGACATCCAGATCGTTCGTGGGCTCATCCAGCAATAACAGATTCGCCCCCTCTTTCAGCGTGCGAGCTAAATGCACCCGGTTGCGTTCTCCACCTGATAAATCCTTCACTAGTTTTTGTTGATCAGATCCTGAAAAATTAAATCGGGACACATACCCACGCGAATTCACTTCCATCTTTCCTAAGGTAACGGTTTCTTTTCCATCCGCAATACATTCCCAGACATTCAAATCACCATCAATCTCGCGATTCTGATCTACATAGCCCAATGAAACGGTTTCACCCAAAGTCAGAGTGCCGGCATCCGGCTTAACCAACCCGGCAATAATTTTAAACAGGGTGGACTTTCCCGCCCCATTTGGCCCCACCACACCGACGATACCCCCTTTAGGCAAAGAAAACGAGAGATCATCAAACAGCAGGGAATCCCCATAGCTCTTCGAGAGATTGGTGGCTTCCACCACGACATCACCAAGACGCGGGCCGGAAGGAATATAAATCTCCAAATCGTCAGTTTGTTGACTCTCCTCTTCACTCACTAATTGTTCATATTTCGTGACGCGGGCTTTTCCCTTAGCCTGGCGGCCTTTGGGAGACATACGAATCCATTCCAGTTCCCGTTCCAACGTTTTTTGTCGTTTCGACTCGGATTTTTCTTCCTGCGCCAGTCTCGCCTGCTTCTGCTCCAACCAGGAAGAATAGTTGCCCTGGAAGGGAATCCCTTGCCCACGGTCCAACTCCAGGATCCACCCGGCCACATTGTCTAAAAAATACCGGTCATGGGTCACCGCAATCACGGTGCCCTTATATTCTTGAAGATGTTGCTCCAACCATCCCACCGTCTCCGCATCTAAATGGTTCGTGGGCTCGTCAAGCAGCAAGATGTCAGGCTCCTGGATCAGCAACCGGCACAAAGCCACCCTCCGACGTTCGCCCCCGGATAAGTGGTCAACTCTGGTATCCGGTGGTGGACAGCGAAGGGCATCCATGGCGATTTCCAATTGATGCTCCAACTCCCACCCGTTGACCGTTTCAATTTGCTCTTGCAGTCTGCCCTGCCGTTCGAGCAACTTTTCCATCTCTTCAGGACTCACATCTCCCGAAAAGGCCTGACTGATCTCCTCGTAATCTCGGAGCAATTTGGCAACCTCGGCCCGCCCTTCTTCAACGACTTCTTTCACCGTTTTCCCAGGCTCCAAATACGGCTCCTGTTCAAACAGCCCTATGGAATATCCCTTCGAGAAGGTAATGTTCCCGATATAGTTGGTATCCAATCCCGCAATAATTCTGAGAAGGGTACTCTTTCCCGATCCATTTAATCCCAAAACCCCGATTTTTGCCCCGTAAAAAAATGAAAGGTAGATATCTTTCAAGACCTGTTTTTTTGGGGGATGGATACGGCCCACTCCCACCAAAGAAAATATAATTTGTCGATCATTCGTACTCATGCCGTTCGCTCCAATCAGTTCTCACACAATCCAAAATTTGTCAGGGTTGCAAGAAGACACATGCAGATGCCAACCTTACCAAAGGAATACGAAGATTCACAATGCAGGGGAGTAAATGAGCCCCTTTCCTTCAAAATGTGCCTGGGATATGCTGCCCATTAAGAAGAGGATCCATTCTGTAAATACGCCATTGAATTACAGGCGAGAAAGAGTATGATAAAGAAAGCCCCACATGGTGCAGGTCTTTCAGATTGTGGAACCCACTCACATTTATCGCTCATCACTCTGTCCATCTAAATTCAGAACGACCACCTTGCTAAACAACATCAAATACTGTGCTCAATGTGGAAGCGTCGTTGAAGAAAAAATTCCTTCGGGTGAATCCCTTTTCAGAGCCGTCTGTCCATCCTGCCATACTATTCATTATGAAAACCCCAAAATCGTCGCGGGCAGCATTCCCGAATGGGAAGACAAAATTCTTTTATGCCGACGGGCCATCGAGCCTCGATCAGGGCTCTGGACCTTCCCGGCTGGATTTATGGAATTAGGCGAGAGCACGGAAGAGGCGGCAATCCGGGAAACCCTGGAAGAAGCACACGCGGAAATCACCATTCATAGTTTATTCGGTATATTTAGCCTTCCACATGTCTCTCAAGTCTATGTGGTCTACCGGGCCCATCTACAAAACCTGAACTTTAAACCGGGTCCGGAAAGCCTGGAAGTCCAACTGATTTCCCTAGCCGACATCCCCTGGAAACATCTGGCCTTCCCCGTCATCCATGAATCGTTAACTCGATACGTCAAGGATATCCAAACCTCCACCTCTCAAACCCATTCCTCCGTCGTCCCCACCAAAAAACCTCTGTCCTTTTATTCATCCTAACCGTCCACCGAAAAGGAAGAAGGTCAATCTGAAGGAACAGTGGAAAAAGAGAGGGGTGTGATTATTTTGCCTTGCCTTAACACCAGTGAGATCACACGGCTTTTCTGTATTGCCCGATTTCGCACCGGCATTTCCAAATTACCAAGAGAGCAAAAATGTGGGGCGAAGGATTAGCGTGAAGGCAAAGATACTGGTCAAAGCTTGTGACAAGTGAGGGCAGTGGAGAAGAGGGAATGACAGGTAGGGATTAATCCCTCGACTGCTCTAATGCCAAAAGGGCGGTTTTGATGGGCAGTCCGCCTCCGTAACCAACCAGTTTTCCATTTGACCCAATCACCCGATGGCACGGCACAATAATAGAGACAGGGTTTTGGCCATTGGCGGCTCCCACAGCTCGTGAGGCCTTCGGGCTGCCGATCTGGTGAGCAATTTTTCCGTACGACACCGTTCGGCCATAGGGAATAGATTGGAGAGCCTTCCAGACCTGACATTGAAAGGGGGTCCCTTGAAGGTTCAATGCGATCTGAAACCGTGTTCGGGAACCGTCAAAATATTCCTTCAGTTGCGCTAGCACCGTGTGAAACGGTTCACGTGACTGTGTCCACATCGGCTGGATGTCCAGAGGGTGGACTCCATCTTGAAACTGCAGACCCTGCAACCCAGCTGAGTTTCCCACCAAAAGCAGGCGGCCAACCGGACTCGGACTAATCCAGTAAAAAATACCGGCGTCCTTGGAGGCTTTGTGGGGCACTGATGGCTTCACGATCCTGATCCTCTCGATTATCGCAGGTGAAACCGTCTGGGGTCCGGCCGACATTGAAGATGGACAGACCGACGACCATTTCCCTATGATCCAACCATGTCCATTCAGCAACATTTAAGTCAGTGGTGTCAAACCAGAGGACTCTCTCTGGCCGACCTGAGTCAACAAACGGGCGTGGACCTGACGAAATTACAGGATTTTCAAAAGGGTAACTGGGACCCACCCTTGTCCACGATGGCGTTAATTGCCGAATCCTTGAATGTGCCTGAGTCCTGGCTCCACCTTGATCCCCGGATCCTTCTGCGATTATGGAATGAATCTGACGAAGATAATCCGGAACTTCCGAGCACCTCTTCTCCCGATCCCCTCTTTCAACGAATTATCCAAACCAGCCGTGATTACCAAGACCTCTTCGTCTTGCTCACAAGCCTGCTTCACCACGGTGACCCCAAGTTAATTCGCGCCGCTCAGGTCAACCTCCAAAGCCTTTTTAAGCAGGTGCGCCCCACCACTGTCCCCTGGGGGTCGAGACCTCCAGGACACTTTGAACCCCCCAACGATTAACGACGCAACCTTCTCGTATCCAAAGATTGAGTTGAACCGAAGGAAAAGATCCTGTCATGTAAAATGGAGCAGGAACGGAGGAATTATCGACTTAATGTACTAAAGCCTTTTGGACTGTCTGGAGAAGCTCATCGACAGTAAAGGGTTTTTGCAAGGTACAAATCGGCTGGAATATTGGGTAAGGGCCTTTCAGCATTTCACCAGATGCGGGAATATTTCCCGTCAGAGTGATCATCGGAATATGAGAAGATTGTTCAAAATCAAGCCCAGGGGATTCGTGTTCTCTTTCTTCCATCGCTACCACATCCATAATAATTAAGGATGCTTGAAAATTTTCATGATTTTGGAGGCCTTCCTGACAGGACCCTGCAGCCATAACCGTATACCCGGCTGTTTCCAATGAAAGAGAAACGGACTCCCTCACCTGGATATCATCATCAATCACCAAAATTCTATTCATGAGCTAACCCAAAAGTGTTTCACAATTACAAATACTTGTTAGCATGTGGAAAAGACACAGCTACCTTGACTATTTAACGAGCAATTTATGTTCCCTCCTCATTTTAAATCGCCTAAATGGCCTGCAAAAAATTTTATCAATAAAAACAACAATATACGACTGTAATTTAGAAATAATATGGTAACCGGCATGAAGGAGAAAACATTCAGTATGCAGGGATTCCCATTCACTGCTTTTCAAATAATCTGCCTGATGAACTTTTAGAAAGGGTGACTGGCCTTGAAGCCATACGACTACCCCACGAAAACTCCTTAAGGATTTTGGGAGTGAACAGCAAACTTGCCACTGTTCCTCCATAGCCACCACAGTTGAAATCCGAACCCGGAAAGCATCGCGGCCAAGCCCACATATAATCCGGTCACTTGCCCATACAGAACTCCGGCCAACAAGAAGATGGAACTTCCAAATAGATACAAACACACAGCTTGGGTAATAATGGAAGTGACACCACGATGAACGAACTGACCCTGAAAAAAACTTTCCCATGGACTCAAAGCAGGGAAAATGACCATGAGCCAGAGCGCTGTCGAAGCCAACACGGTCAACTCAGGAGTCAGAGCCGCGCCCCATTCAAACCAGAACGTGGAGAGAGGAGTAGCGGCAATCATAAACAGGATTCCGCTCGTACCGATTGAAACCATCGTCACAAATTTCCTCAGAGGGACCAGAAAATGAGGTCGGTCATACAGGGCAACCACCACCTCCTGCATCGCCAATCCTCCACTCCGGAATACAAACGAGAGCCCTCCTAACACTGGCCACACAGCCAAGGATTCTATAGCGTTTGGCATTCGACTGATGGCCGCACTGACAATCGGTAAATTTCCAAGGGAAATGAGTGGAGTAAATGCGAGAGGCCAATAAAACAGGCTTAATTGACTCAGCGTGAGAAGCGATGGATGGGCAGGACTCATTTTAAGATTGCTGAGGATCGGACGCACGAAAAGCAGAATAAAGCCAGCCTCGACCATTGCCCCGGAAGACATGGCGACCGTCGCCACAACAATACCCGGAAAACTCTGGAGAACTAATCCGCTCAATAGGACGGCACTACTTACGAATAAACGGACCAAGGTTCCCAGTCCAATCAGGCGCGTCTGCCCCGCCCGAATCACCACACCCTGAAAAAACCTTCTCACCGCAATCGAGAGCGTCCATGGCGTCATGCATTGAAGACCGATTCTGGCCGGTTCTACAATGATATCGGGTACACCTAATACGTCTTGGACGATCATCCCGTACACCGGAGTAAAAGCCACCACGACATGAACGACTGTCAGAAGACTTCCCAAAGTCACAATGAAATTTCGAATAAGCCGATAGGCCAACCAATCTTTGCATAAGGCGGTAGAGGCAACCAGAATCATAATGACGGGGGCCTCAATCAACAATGAGAGAGGAAAAACCACTCCACCATAGGCTGCTAAATGGACCTCAGGATCCCCCAGGCGAGAAACCGTGGCCGTGACAAGTGGAAACTCCAAACCCATGAGCATCCAACTCGCGGCCAATGGCCACCACATGCGAAAAATCGTGAAGAAGGGAGAAGAAGGGACGAGGACAACCGGTGAGTTAGCAGCCACGAAACCACAAGTGGCTCAAATTGAACATGCCTGCGCAGATTCCGCCACGGTCAGACAACCTGAGATAAAGCCAAAAGACATGATCCTACCCCATTCACTACAGCTCATTGCTCGGATAAGGACAACAGAAAATCATCCACGAAAGGGGGAGGACCCCCTTCGTGAAGAATTTACAATATCATGAAAGCGAGCGGATCTGCCAAAAGGCTTGTTTCTTACAAGGAAGAATTGGAAGGATTAGTGGAGGAGTGAGATTCACCCTGAATCGCATGGGCAACGAATTCCTGATCTTCAGGCACTCCCTCTGTAGCAGACTCGGATTCCGAAGCAAAACGGCCCGCATGGCTTTCCTCCGGACATTCTTGAGGGGCTTCCTCTTCCTGGATGTCTTCTTGATCGACGCAAGACGGCTTCCATGTCGAGGCCTCTATTTCACATTCTTCTCCGGGATAGAAACGAAGGGAATCCCAATGCGTCACCCAACTCTTCACGTATTTCCGCATACTGGTTCCTGGGATTATTTGGGCCGGACCATTTGCGGCATTTTCCCACATATGCCACCCATGCCCTTTCAGATGAAGCGATCGAATCGTCTGATGTGCATCTTGAATAATGTCGTTCGGTGGCTGTCCAAGAGGAATACGTTGGGACTCCAATAAGCCCATGCCTTTCTCCGCCTTATCGGCTAGCATCCGTTCGGCTTCCGTATTTCTGGCTCGAAGTTTCTCCAAGAGTTTAACCTTGTCACCTTTTTTCTCTAAGACCTCTTCTCGAAAGTCATTGGTTAATGCCAGCACGGCACCCAACCCCGGCAAAGAAGGACCGCCATCTAAATTCATGAGGCGTGACACTTCGGCATAGGATTTCGCCCGCTGATTCACCGAATATCGGCCAATCAGTTCGGCTTCATCAATCAGCAGAATCCAGCCAGCATATCCAGCGGCTTGCATCAGACGAGCCGCAAACTGAAAGCGCTGAAGCGCCAATTCTGCACCAGATATTTTTTTAAAGGCATACCGCTCTCCAAATCCGGCCTCTTGCAGGTACCTTTTTAAATCGCCCACCCCGATGGGGTCTCCCGTCCAAAATCGAGTCATCCGGTTACCCACCTCCATATCGGAGCTCAATCGTTCATACAGCATCAACGTCGCCGCAAACCTGGCATCAATCTGACTCTCCGGATTATTCACCCACGTCACAAGATCCTTATATCGCGGTTCCCAGACATCACATTGACCCGCGATTTCCGCGAACACTTCCCCTCGTTTATCTGGGATCACCGCAGCTTCGATCGCCGAATAATACAACCGGACTGGATGATACAGAGGCGTTTCCTTACTGATCACAATCCTGCTGCAGATGAAATTGGCATCCAGCGCCAGATTTTGGAGATACCCCAGGATATGCGATTTGCCACTACCAAACTCCCCCTCGATCACCATGCCACGGGGACACGGTCCCGTCATAATATTTTGCTGTGTGGCCTCTAATAATCGCCGAAAACGTCCCTCCACCTCTGGCTGAAGACATCCAAGCGTCGTCACCACATGCCGGTTCGGAACCCCAGCCCGAAGGCCCTCAATGACACGACGGGCTTCTTCATCAGGCACCATTCTCCTCGGAGTGGGGGCGGGAACATCATGCGTTCCTTCCGGAACCGGCTCATGGCGATTTTGAATCCGGACCAACGATGCCAGTGGATTCTGGCGGTATTTCGGGCGAACGTCATCCCATACGCGCAATTTCAACGCTTCGTACCGATTCACGCCACGGCGGGAATCGGTCAGGAACTCTTGTGGAGCCATGACCACCATCAGCAAGCCTTCCATCTCATCAGCCGAATCAATAAATTGACGAAGCAATTCATACAAATCCATGGTGGCTGAAGGAGAAAATGACAGAGAGCCATCATTCAGCAAGGCATCTTTTTTCTTAAAATACCGAGAGATATCGAGGGAAAGAATGAGGCCTCCCTGTCCCGTTAAACGAAGCCAGCGTGTTAAGGAAGACAGCATATACCGTGCATTATGACGCGAGATTTTTTGATAGATGAGAGCCTTTTTGACTCCAGTCACCAGTCGAAGGTCTCCACACAACCACTCTTTCACGGCTGTGGCCAAGACACGATCGGAATCCCCGGCATCCAACTGAGCCATGCACAACCTGATCATCGCCATGCGAAATTCACGGCACAGTCCCCAATCGCCTTCAATCGCTTTTTCCATCCATGTTTGAATATCCCGGCGGAGCATCGGCTCCTTCCGTTCATTCATCATCGCAACCTGCCGCAATGAGAATTCTTGTCGGTTTGAAGGAATTTGATGCCCATGTTCTTCGAGCAACCTTTGAAGAAAGCGATAGGCGAGTTCATCCCAATCTATTTGTTTGGCAATTTTTTGAAACAGTCGCTCGACCATGTGGGCTTTTGTAAATCGCGCATCAACTTTTGCCAACACATATCCTTCACGATTGGCCAGTCTCTCCAATTCTTGTTGACAGGTTTTCAATA
Source organism: Nitrospirales bacterium (assembly GCA_021604105.1). Classification (GTDB taxonomy): domain Bacteria; phylum Nitrospirota; class Nitrospiria; order Nitrospirales; family UBA8639; genus Nitrospira_E. Next base: position 55,036 of record BQIW01000018.1, read on the forward strand.
CGTCTTCACCAGGGAACACGGCAAATTTGACCGCTCCACCCCCTTCACGGACGAACGTTCCAAGATATTCACGGTGAAGAATGCCCAGCCATTCGCAGAGAGCCAGATTAAATCGTGGTTCCTCCTCGGAGTGAATTTTGTTTTTTGGCGATGGCTTCAAATGTGACTGATGTGGTTGTGCCCCTTCCGACCCGTCCGGACGTGAGTCAGTGAGCAAAAAAGAGGAGGAAGGGACACCTTCTTCTGTTCTCACGGACTGAAGACGATTTAAGGCCTCAATTAATTTGCTCATCCTACGGTTCCTTCCCTCATGTACATTCTGAGTTGTTCGGACCTCCACCACTCCACGCCTGATTCCATGCCCAAAAACATACTCTGACCGGCTCTCTTACCTTTGGATCCCTTACACAGGAAAATGCACACTGATTTGACAGGCACGTTTATACAATTGATTGGCTCTCGCTTCCGCTATTTCATCATCTTGTAGATGGAATAAGATTCGTCCGATTTCATGAAATGGCACGCCGAGCTCGACGGCATCCAACACGCGGAGATACATCGGCCATTCATCACGACATTTTCGCCGTTCAAGTTTTCGACCGACTTGATGTTTTTGCCATTCCATAAGATCCGCCTTAACTTTTTCAATTTGAGCCGCCAACGGCTTTTTCAGATCAAATACGGCCGCCATTCGCCATTCCGACAAACACAAGGAGACTTCTTCCCCCCCCCCCAACCAATCCGGTCCTTGTCCGAAATAGATCCGACCGTAATTCGAATCAAATGACAACATCCAGGGCTTGGCAATTGATGGATTCGGAAGGCCACTGAGATGATATTTTTCTAATGAATTCGGCATTCGAGCCTTAAATGCCGGGTGATCCGGGGTAAAAACTTTTTTGCGATACCGAGTGGGATACTGAGGATCCTTGGCACAGGACAGATCAAAATCGTATGTTTGCCAGCAATGAAGCTCCCAATCCTTCCGGTAATCTGCACGCCGACGGAGAAACTCCCACCGCCAAAATGTATCGTTTAAACTCTGGGCGCAGGGATAGGTATCCTCACTCTGCCAGTTGGGTTCGGCCTCTAACACTCGGGGATGCCCGTGCATTTCCTTGGGCGGTCGTTTACTGTTCAACATATCGCGGGACCTCCAATTCGGGAGTATTCAATAATAAATCACCGGATGTGAGGTACATGCCGAGGCCAAAGATAGTCATGCCTATCAATCCCGGCCTACGCGACATTCCAGCAACCAACCTCAAATCCGCAAATACTCAGGAAGACTGATAACGCGGTCAAGTAGAATGGTGTCGGTTCTCAAACGACAATACGAATAAAAAAGGCAGGTATGGGGAGACGAGCCAGGGGATTATTACTCATGATAAGGAGAACAGGTTTTGCGTCTTGACCAAGACACTCCATGGACCCACCCAAACCAGGAAAGGACCGTCACAAAACAAGCTAAAGCAATCATGGCCAAGACAAAACAAATTTTCCCTAACATGTCGAAGACCCCCCAGGATAGCGGTTCTTCATGCCTGCCAATACTCTCTGTATCGGCAGAGTTTTTATAGGTCTTTACTAGATGACCAAAAATACACGCTTCCTTAAAGAAAATACCTCCAAAAATTCTACAAAACAATGGGCAAGACTTTCCTCTGGATAAATTTCATATTTTTTCATATAAAACAATGATTTATAGAAAACAGGCTACAGTTGATTCGTATACCCCACTTGGATCAGACGGGAATGATGGACTTGAAATACCAGAACCGATTCATGATGACAATTATTTCAAAACCCAACCATTTGGCAAAGATGGAGCAAGAACTTGTGGGTACCCTGCGACAAGAACCACCAGAGATCTCAAATTCCGGCATCACTGGCGATTCAACAAAAAAACAACCATGATCGACTTCAAGACGTTGAACTCTGGAGCAGGAAATCAGCCCCCGGCGCGAACCAGTGTCACCCTATTCGATTAACCCAAAGGGTACGGGGTGAATCAAAAAGATGCGAGGGAGAGAAAAACGGTCTCTCATATCCTACCGCCTTTCGACTTGCAGAAAGGCTGAGTACCAATCGGCCGATTGGACAAAGACTCCCGTGGCCTCCCGCTCTTTACTCAAATGAAACAGTGATTGACCGGCTCACAGAACCAGGCAAAGGCCAAAAAACATATGAGGGTGGGATCCGTGAAGGAATTCCAGACAAAGACCTATCCCGTGTGTCACAGGGAGCTTCCACTTCAATCGGAACATTAAACGTACAGAGGGTTACAAAGAAAGTGAAGTCGGGGCCAAAACACATTTAGAGGTCGTCGTACGGGAGGGAAAAACCGGCATCTCCGTCGAACCTTTGATGCCCTGAAAGAACCAAAATTTCATACGCCGCTCAAAGGTCTCGATTTCAAACCCGCAACAAATCAGCAACTTGCCGGTGGATACCCCGCTTAGAGGAAGGTCAACTCCCGACGAGGAAACTTAATTGTTGGCAATTTTCAAAATACCAATACATTGGGATTGAATCCCTGGTGAATGAACGCTCACTTTTTATCAATTTTCGCCCATGTATCCCGAAGAGGCACTGTCCGATTGAACACTAACCGATCCTGAGTAGAGTCCGGATCCAGGCAAAAATATCCCTGCCGCTCAAACTGAAACCGACTACCTGATGGCGCCTCTCTGAGACCGGGTTCGACCTGGCAATCAGACAACACGGTCAAGGAATGTGGATTGAGCAGATGGTGAAGGTCCTGAGGCTCACCCCCCGAACCAGGATTCGTGTGCGCCAACAAAGCCTCAAACAGTCGCACTTCGGCAGGAAGGGCATGCTGAGCCGAGACCCAGTGGAGAGTCCCTTTTACCTTTCGACCTGATTGACTCCCGCCACGTTTCGT
>BQIW01000019.1 GCA_021604105.1 Nitrospirales bacterium
TCAGATCTGCCGCAATCTCAAACTGTTGATTGGCTGTATCGGCTCGAAGAAAGCAATCTGAGATCACAAGATTCTTGGGAAGTGCGAGGGACACAGAAGGCAGAAAAGTTTGGAGCAATTTCGCAAGGGGAAGATTTTCGCCATCCCGTAACCCGCCAAACAGAGTCAAAGAGGGAAGCTGAACAAAGGTTGTGAAATGCGCCCCTGCTATGGTGCTCGCCGCATGGATGGAAGTGCCAGCCTGCCGATGCTGAGGGTCCGAAGGCGAATACACTTCGAATTCGAGCACGATGTCGTCCAGACTCACCTGAGAGGGCCAAATAGACCAACTAGCCGTTGTGCCGACAGCTATCCTCATGGAGGAACGAGTCCCCTCTGCAGACCCACTCGTAAGAATGATTTTGTTTAAAGAAAGGCCGGGTGGGCGTTGAAGTGGTGTCGGGAGTTCGCTCGCGATGCTCTTTCCCAGTACATCGGTCAAGGCATCCAGCCCTTTGAGGAGGGGAACGGCGATCGGTGGAATGGCAAAAAGCTGCACGGTGAGGCCTTTGCTCTCCTGTATAAATACGACTTCGATCATGGCATTGGAAAACTTGTAGAAGGAGCCCCTGGCCTTAACGACTAATTGCGTTGGAGATGGGAGAAGTTCAATGCCTTGGAGGTCCATGGATCGGTCGCTTAACATGAGCCCGAGCAGGGAGTCGACAGCTTGACAATCCGTCGTTTGCGCGTTGAAGACAAGCTCAGACCCCTTGAGGGCATGTCGCATAGACTGTTCGATTGCAGAAAGACTCATCTCTGTGAAACCTGAATCTTGGGATAATGACCCGCTTGTGGATGTTCGAGTACTTTTTCATTGAGGTGAGGTGTGTTTGGATTAATGCCATACTCCCAAAATCGTTGTTTGACAGCCTCTGAAAATGTTTGGAAACTATCAAATAATGTTGATCGTTCTATCCCGGCACGTTTCTTAGCAAATAATTGCTGCACCCTGGCATGTTCCTGAAAGATTTGAGCGATCAGATACGCACGATATGATCCGAAGGAACTGGCATTCATCACACGAGATTTATTTTCTCCATGATTAACTGCCGGAATATTCTTATCGGCAAACCGTACTTCTGGTGGCTCGGCTCCCTGGGCGACGCCTTTGCCTTTAATCAGGCCCTGAGTCATCGGTGGAATTTTGGAGCCGATCATGTTTTTTAGCGCCGGCTCAAACCCGTCAATAATTTTCACGATGTCCGTGACTGCAGATTCCTCATATAAATAGAGAATGATGGTGTCATTCCGCCCAAGCATGTTTGGCCCGGCAACTTTAGCTTCGTCAACGTTCATGTTTGGTTTGCCAGCATTTTCTTGTTCAAACAACACGGATGTAAATATTTTTTCAAAAACCTTAAGAGCGGCCTCGGTATTCCATTCCAGCGTATTAATATACACACGCTGAGTTATCTTCTTGTCTTCATCTCGTGCCCATAGATGATAAAAGTCTCCCATCAAGTCATCGCGTAAATTTAGTGGGAAGGTCCTAGGGTCTTTTGAAAGGTATACATCATGTAAGTATTTCATGAAAGGACCAATCTTCAATTTTTCACGCGGGTCGTCGGTCGCTTGAATCAAGACCCGGTCAAAAAAATAGTCAGAAGCCCACTGCGATAATTTACAGAGTTTTTTTAGAAATGCTTTTAGCTGTATATCTTTTTCCTCATCAGTGTTGTGAGGCGGCTCTTCCTGTGTCCCTTCATAGAGTCCATAAATGAATGTTTGTTGGTCTTTCCCCGAATTGTCATATACTGAAAAAATTTTAGATCGTTTGTCGTAGATGGTCTGTAAAAAATGGTCCAGGCTGCAGGCAGAGCAAACCGAACCGGTGTTCTCAGGTCCGTTACATCCGTTATGTTCATAAGGACATGGCATATGGCATTTCGTCCTTGTCTGCTCTTTGCGGATCAGAAGTTAAAGAATGCATTGATTGGTGCGATGACGCGATAGGATGCCTCAACAGGGTATCTGAATTTACCTCTTCAATCAAAATTTCCTGATCATTTTTACTTCACTCAGGACAGTTGAGCCATTGGCCGGTTCAGGATATCGTGGCAAATGATTCTGCCTGGATTAGTTACCGTGCATGTGTGGATTTGAGGATATTGAAGAGGCGTAGGCATTCTGAATCATGACCATCCTTCTTGTAGTATGGAGGGACGGGGCGCCACCGTTGTGATGCCATTTGCTGCTGATGGACCGGACAGGTAGACTCATAAGGAACCCAATAATCCATAGGTAGGCAGCTGGATATTCCTTCATCTTGAAATCAGGAGGCACCCCGAATGCGCAAAAGAGTGATCGGCCAGGTTCAGGAGGGAAACGAACCGCCAGGTGATTGGCTGAATGTGGAAGAGCTTGCGGAGGTGGAAATCACTTCGGAGGACGCCGCTCATCCAATTGAGGCAGCGTTGGTATCCGGCGGGACTTCGGGATGGCGTGCTGCAGGGCCGGGTAAGCAGACGATCCGGCTACTCTTTGCCACTCCGCAACCGCTCCGGCGGATCTGCCTGAACTTTCTGGAAACCCGCACGGAGCGCACGCAAGAGTATGTGTTGCGGTGGTCGCCTGATGGCGGACAGTCGTTCAGGGAAATCGTGCGGCAGCAGTGGAACTTCAGTCCGGACGGCGCAACAAGCCAGACGGAAGACCATCACGTTGACCTTCCTGCGGTCACTGTGCTCGAGGTGAGCATCATACCGGACACCAGTGGTGGGAATGCGCTTGCGTCCTTGGCGCAGTTGCGGCTGGCCTAACACCATAAACGCGGAGCAGTAATTCTGGTGTTGTTCCGATTCAGAGAGATCGTTCTTTCTTTTTCAATACGAGATACATTGCTCTAAGAAGTTTCATCTCCTATTCATCGCATAGAGAGTTCATTTCGCAATGGTGATACTGGGGACATTCCCTCGTGGGGCATCGGTGACGGTCATTTGAAATAATTGATACAGCAAGCGGAACGACTCCTGATTCCATGACCGCTTCTCATCATCGGCGATGGAATAATAATGTCCTTCATGAGTGACGGATAGTTTGGCATTGGGGGGTGGGGAAGACGTTTCGATAATGTCCATGACCCGGATCGGATTTTCTGCGACGATTCCCGTTCCGGGATCCGGATCCACATGATACTCCTGCTCATTCTCGATCGTTCGACCAAGAAAATTGAGAATGCCGTGAAAACTCCGGAGCCGAAAGGCTCCTTGTATCGGATATTCTCCTCCTGGATTGCCGGGTCGGATATCGACCAGGATATCGTTCGGCGGCCAACGATCCGCCTTAGCCTGTAGAGTCAATCGCTCTGCATTGGAGATAGTGGTCGGGTCGTAGTTTGTAATCACGGTATGCCCGATCGACCGTTTTTGAATGGTATAGATTTGCTTATCCGCATCCACAATGATGCGATAATTGTTTTCCAGGGTTTGAAAGTCTCCGGCAGAAAAGGAGGATAACGGCAGGACCCATTTCCGGTCATAGACTAATGGTTCAATGTAGAGTTGATTATTGTCTTGTAAACGGGAAAGGTGAAGAACGATTTGTCGAAATATGGGATATCCGGTCTTATCCGCAGGTCGATTATAGTAGGCGATTTCCTGATTATTGGTGGTTGTACGGATTTCCCCGGCCATGAGCCGGAGGAGTAAATCAATATCGACTCCCTGTCTGAGTAGGAGTGTCAATCTTCCTTCCCGGAGCGGCGTCAGCAGACGTTGAGTAAAATCTTCTCCTTCAATGGGGCTGATAGTAAATGTGGGATTCTCAGCAATGCTGCCACCAAAGACGGGGGCCAATGCAAAACCGCCATCTAACCCACCTAGCGGCGGGGTAGCCCCGGCCGAAAATTGATAATTAAAGGTTGCGGCAATGCTGGAGATGGCTGTGAAATGCACTGGTTGATGATGATGGGATCTGGCAATGTTGAGGAGCAATTGTTCGACCAGAGATCTGGTTACCGAATGGTCATACGCAATGACCACATGTTCCAGAGCTTTCGGGGAAAAGCAGCCGGATAGCATAAAAGGCAGACTCCAGAGCATGACGCAGGCCAAACAGGAGATTCGGGTTTGTTTTTTTTGCACGATGTCCTTTTCCTATGAAGTGGGGATTTTTCTCCCTATGTTGATCCTTACAACGAATCAAAGGATTTTTCTTGCGATGGTGGGCTTGGGAAACGAAATCTCGTAGAGCGATTTCTTTGTCTGTTCACGAGAGTTAAGTCATTTTGACCTAACAAGAATTCCTGTAATGCGAGAGTATCAAAGCCGCGGTTTCTGTCAAGGGAAGAGGGCGTGCCGATCCTGCTTTCAGACCATGACCTTTGTTCTCAAAATTATTTGAGCATCAGGTTAATCTAAAAGACTGGAAAAAATCGTGGCCAGTCCTAAAAAACTAAAAAACCCTGCCACATCGGTTACGGTGGTTAAGATAATTGATGATGATTGAGCCGGATCCTGTTTCAGGGATCGAAGGATGATGGGAATGATGGCCCCGGAAAATCCGGCCATGACCATAGAGATAATCATGGAGATGCCGATGACCATGGTTAATCCCCAGGATTGGCTCCAGATAAATACGGCGGTACAGGTTGTCGCGGCCACCGCCACTCCATTAGCCAGGGCGACATAGGATTCTTTCAAGGTCACGCGGAGCCATTGGGAAGGACGGATGTCCCGCAACGCTAATCCGCGCATGACCACCGCGAGCGCTTGAGCTCCTGTATTCCCCGATTGCCCGGCCACGACGGGGAGCAAAACGGCCAGAGCCGTAAATCTGGCAATGGTATCCTCAAATAATCCCACCACAAACGCTGCCAAAAAGGCTGTGAGCAGATTGATTTGCAGCCAGGGGAGACGTTTTCGAATGGCGAATCCCGGGGGCGACAGGGCTCGTTCGTCCTTGCTGGCACCCACCATGGTTTGCATGCTTATGGTGGCCTCTTCTTTTTCAACCTGAATGATGTCTTGACTGCTAATGATCCCGAGAAGACGGCCGTCCAAATCGGTGACCGGAATAGTCAGCACCTTCCATTCGTTGCAAATTTCTACGACTTGTTCTTGATTTTCCAGGGGATGAATGGTCGGTAATTTTCGTTTCATCAGGACGGCCAGGCTCTTTTTGGGAGGGGCTAAAAACAAGTCCCTGAGGGAGAGGACGCCCACGAGAATCTGGCGGCGATCAATAATATAGATTTCATTAAGATGCTGGGTGTCATGGGTGCGAACCTGTCGGATGGCTTCCTCGACGGTCAGGTCTTCCGGGAGCGCAAAAAATTTAACATCCATGAGCATGCCGACCGAATCCTCCGAATACTCCATAAATGGCCCAATATCGGCTGAGACGTGTGGGGGTAGAGCATCTAAAATGGCTACTCGAGTCTCATCGGGCATTCGTTGGAGGAGAGAGGCGGTCAACGCGGGTTGGAGATGAGGAAGCGCATTGAGGAGTAACGGTTGCGGAATGATTCCGAGGAGGTCAGTGGCCAATGAGGGTGACATGACCGAGAGGACCTTTGCAATCAATGGGGGAGGGAGGTCGGCAAGTATTGGGATTACCTCCTGGGGGTCATGGGACTCAAACACGCGTGCGGCTTCGTCGGGAAATTTGGCAATAAAGGCCTGATGCATCTGTTCAGTCGTTGCTTGTGTCGTCATGGTGTTTCCTGTTCATTTCTGGGAGGGACGGGCGGTGTCGATGTGCCCAGGGCGTCTCCCAGGGCGGTCATCAGCCCAATGCCGGAGAGGGAATACGCTTCCCACAGTTGCAGGAGGGCATCGGAGAGAAATGCCGGTTGATATTCCGCGGATCGTGACTGGAGAAATTGCCTCAGCGTTCGATGTCGAAGAGCGCCAATAAACGTACGGTCTTGATCGATGACTGGAAGGCTGTCGTAGTGAGCCCATGCGGGATAGGCGACAATGTCGAGGGCATTGGCCGAGGCCGGGATTGCTTTCACGTCCTGCTGCATGATGGAGGACACGGTGATCGTCGGTTCGGCTCCAAGCAGCTCTTTCATAAGAATGACTCCGCGCAGGATCGTTTGATAATCAATGATGTATAAATAGTAGATGGCTTGCCCGACGGTTTGGGTCACCCGCTGTAAGGCCTTCCCGACGGTGATGTCCGGGGGAAGCGTGAGGACATGCGGATCGGCGAGGCTGCCGGCGGTATGGTCGGGTAAAGTGATTGATCGTCGAAGATGTGCAGCGATGGCGGGGTCAACCTGATTCAGGAGAGAGGTTTGTGTGGAGGAATCATACTGTCGGAGGACTGTCCGTGCCGAACGGGAGGATAGCAGGCTGAGTATGACCGCGCTGGTTGCCGGTGGATACTGTTTAAGAATTTCGGCCGTTGGGCCTGGAAGACAATACTCCAGAAAGGCGGCGATATGTTGGGGTTCCATGGTGTGCAACATTTCTCCCGCTGACCGAGCCGGAAGTTCTTCCACATAACGTGCCGCCTCTAATGGATGTTCCTGAATAAAGGTTTCCCGAAGCTGTTGGGCCAAATCCATGGGCCTATCCCTCCGTTGGAGAAAGAATGCTGGTAACTTCAGTAAATTGCGCGGCAGGAATCACGACCCGTCCTTTCGCCGTATCCAGGACGACGACCATAGGAGTGATGGCTGTGACAGTACCGTTATAGGCGCCGACCTGAATCTTTTCCCCAATTCGGACAATGGGTTGAATATAGTGGGCGGCAATCAGATTTCTCACCGCTGAACGAGAACCGATTCCGAATGATAGCGCGGCTCCGGCAATGAGTCCGGCAATGAGAATAACGATGATTTGATTGAGCAGCGACGTGTCAATTCCCAACTCATTGATGGCCGTCACCAGAACCAGCAGGGTAGCGGCGATATAGACCGTTTGCGCGATGATGGTGCCTTGCCGGATTCCGGAAGAATCACACGCGATCGAGATGAGGTCCCGCACAAAGTTTGTGGCCAGGAGACCCAGCACGAGAATAAGAGTAGCCATGCCGATTTTTGGCAGATAGTGGACCAGTCCGGTTAAGGTTTCGGATAAGAGGGCTAGACTTAAGGCTTCGGCGGCGGATATCAGAAAGAGGAGAAAGACCAGCCAAAATCCCAGAAGGCCCACAATTTGTGAAATTGTTTTTTGGCTACCGATTTTTTTGAGCAGGGATAGCGCACCGGTGCCGCTCAGCAAACGATCGATCCCGATCAAATGCAGCACGCGGCTCGTTCCCGCTTCAACGATTTTTCCTAATAGGATGCCCAGGCCTAGCAACATCAAGGCCCCTAGGCCTTTGGGGAGATAGGCCATTAACAGCTTGAAGCTGTACTCGATCGATTCTTCAAGGGTTGCGGTCCAAAGGGTGATATCCATGGGATTGACCTCCTTAGAAATAAATAAACAGAAATATGGTACACACTCCGACAAAGAGCTGGATAATCAGAAAAACGATAGTGGAATTTGGTGTAATTGAGCCCACATGTTCATCCGTGGGGTTTCTCTTCCCCGGGCCCGCAACTATTAATTGGGAGGGAGGAGAGAAGGGTCTGCGTTCTCAGATGTGTCTCCCGATGCGGGGGGCTGGTTCAATGTGGAGTCCGGGAGAGGTTCGGTTTGGATCGAATTCTGTGAGGGTTGGGCTGGTTCTGGGGCCTGTTGTGTGAGTTTGTTGACTTTAATAACTGGTGGGTCAGTCACAAAAGGTTCATATTGCTGGACGTCCAACGTGACAGAGTCCTGTTCTTCGACAAGCAGGTCAATCTCCGGAACCTGTTTCCGAAAGGTGGCCAGGATTGTGCCATCTGGCGTGGTGACCGTCATTAACAATCGGTCTTGCTGGCGTTCCTTATGTGTGACCGTCCCAGTCAGGGGATGAACGGTTTCTTGAAGGAATTGGGGTATATACGGTTGGGCATATCGGGCGGCGAGAAATGGTGCCCCTAAACCCAATCCTACTCCTAAGACAAACACCGCTATGTAGACCATCAAGGATTTCATTCACGTTTTCTCCGCGGTTACCGTAGGACTTTTGGGCCCCTTCCTTTTTTATACGAAGACCCTGACGAAGACGAATTTTCCTGCGTGCAAATGAACGACCCCCAGTCACACTGGGTGTTTCCGGTCATGTAGTGCTTTCGTTCACTTGAAAATGGAGTTTTTCAATTGCTGAGGATATCGTGGATGACGCCTGGATCGTTATCAGTTGAATGTTCGTAGGACATCAGTATGAAAAAATGACGGCAACATTTCAAACCGGAGTAAGAAGATCACAAGTGATGTCTGCAATTTTTGGGAAGCATTCCAGTGTCCTGTCATTCTAGCAATGCTGTGAGAGCTTCTCAAATACCATGGGGGTAATGTGGAGGCTGCATGCAAGAGGAGTAATGTTTGGACATTTCTTTAAGCCGAGGGGGAGCCTTTCTGATCCCATTGAGGTTTGGGCCCTTTGTTCAGGTCGATGAAGATGAGATGGACAAAGGTACGGAGGTTCGGACATGAAGATCTCTTTGAGGGAAAGGAATTTCCACACCATTTTTCCGAAATTTCTTGACGATGGCGCAATTAATATCGGATTGAACCTGTCTTCTGCCTTGCGGATCAATCACCCAGGCTAATAAACGCATGTTCCAGGCGGAATCTCCGAAACTCATTAGCCAGGCCTTCGGTTCTGGGTGGGGTAACACCATAGGGTTGTCTTTTGCCGCTTCCAAAAGTGAACGGAAAACGTTGTCTAAATCCGAATTGTAAGAAACTCCCACCTCAATCTCCAAACGGGGTTTAGGGTCACCGTGCGACCAGTTGATAACCGTGGAAGAGATAAATTCGGAATTGGGAACAACGATGGCCACGTTGTTCAGAGAACGAATGGTGGTGGATCGAATGTTGATTTCTGCCACATCTCCCTCAGTGTCTCCCACGGTGATACGGTCTCCAATCTGGATGTGTTGTTCGAATAGCAACATGAGTCCCGCGATAAAATTGGAAGTCAGATTTTGCAAGCCGAATCCGATTCCGACGGAGAGAAAACCAAAAATGACGAATAGACCGCTCAGGTCTACGCCGATAACTTGAAAGGCAATCACGGTCCCGATAAGAATCAGGAAGTATTGAATGAGGCGGCTTAAGGTCTATTGTGTCGCCTTGGGCATCTTGGAGCGTTTGAGTAATTGGTTGATCAAAAAATGTCGTATCAAGGTGTTGATGATCATAAAGCCACCCATGATGAACGCAAAAAATGCCAGTGACGAGAGGGTAATCGGGGTTTGGTTGACGGTAAATAAGGGATAAGTGAAAAAGTGATCTAATCCGTTCGGGACCGTTGAAAGATCCATGGTGGTGCTCCTTTGAGGTGTTGTTTATTTCCGCGGCGGATTTGATGAATTAACCAGAAAAATGTCAGAAAAGATAGAGAAAAACAAACCCAAAGGAAGAGCATAGAACAGTTGAAACCTCCCACTTGAGATAAAAAATTGCGAGGGGACAAGGCGGTATAGTTTAGAGTTAAGGGAGAGATTCGTGAGGGTGAAAACTCCAACCAAACGAGCTGAGAAATCAGAGAGACACGACAAGTTTTCCCTTCGGTCTTGCGTTAAGCCGTGGCACTCGTAAGGCAGCAGAGCTATTTCATATTGTATGCCTTTCGGGCGTTCGATATCGGGGATACCGCGACTTGCCCCTATGATGTCGAGACGGCTGGCAAGGCCCTGTTGACCGAATATAACAGAGCACCTGACCGGAACTGTGTTAGAAGAGGTGCGCCGATGAAACGAAGTCGCAACGAGTATCCTTCCAGAATCCTGCCTCGCTCATCAGCCTGGTAAGGCGACATTGTGTGTGCCTGAATGACTGGACGATAGACTTATCTTATTGTCGTGTCTGGTCTCTACTTATAGCGAATCGTGGCCTGGAATCTTTCTCTCATCCAGGGTTAACCGCAGAAGCGGCACAATAAGGTGTACAGGGGTGGAGCCGCCCGTCATAGTGAAGAGGCGATTTTCAGGATCAGGGAGCGAAGGCCATGTCATCTAGACCGGATCATGAGAGAAGGACCAAGAGCACAGACACGGAGTCGCGAAGGGCCGATTATGAATTTTTGTCCACCATTTGGCGATATTCTATGGGATTGGGTAGTTCAGATGGGAGTGGCAGAAATCAAGGAAGATACAGATCGCTATTGTGGGTGATCGAGAAAGGGGTCTTGGAATAGAAAGGTCGTCATGATCATGGTTGGATGTGAGCCCTAAGATTAGGCGTCGCGATAATCAACCCAGGTTTCCTTTTCTGCCAGGTATGTTTGGCCTTTGAAATTGAGGCGGGTCCGCATGGTGGTAAAGCCTAATTCCCGAAGTTGATCGATGAGGTCCTTCAGGCTTTCCTGTACGGTTCGATAAACCTGAGACTGGAGATTCAATGCTTCGTACATGACCGTTCCCGAGTATCCGCGTTCCACCCGTTTAATCGGGATCATTCGATTGAAATATCGATCACTAGGGTCCATGCCCTCCAATTGATGCTTTTCCACGACGGCATTTTTGACTCGAAAGGATAAGGGCAGCGATGTCATGTGCTCTGGCTCCGGCTTAACGATGAGTAGCAGTGTTTTTTCTTTTTGTGAACAGGGATTATAGGCCGCCTTGATGGGGGTCGCAAGCGTGGTTGACTTCGCTCAGAATCCCAACGTAACCTTCCCTACGTTTAGGAAAATACGTTTGTGAGAAAGGGGTTGTGACGAAATGGTCCGCGAGTCCTCGGGTGCCGACATTCTAATCAACCTTCCCAACAGTCTCACCGTCCTCAGAATTCTCCTTGTTCCCGTTTTCGTTGGGCTTTTGCTCTACGAATACTATGACTATGCCTTAGTGACCTTATTAGTCGCGGCGTTGACCGATGGGCTGGATGGGGCCATTGCCCGTTTCACGGATCAGCGCACCCGCCTCGGCGAGTATCTCGATCCTCTGGCTGACAAATTACTCCTCATGTCGGCCATCGTGACCTTATCCGTTCTCCATTTTATTCCGATCTGGGCGGTGATTCTTGTGGTGAGTCGTGACGCCATTCTCCTCACGGGAACCATACTGGCTAGTTTAACCGAAATCGACATTGATATTTCCCCAACCTGGTGGGGAAAGGGGACCACTTTTGCGCAAATTTGTTATGTCATTATCGTGATTCTCTTTGCCACGGGGCGTGTTCCTTCCGAAAGTATCATTCCTTTTCTCTCCGTCATGGTCATCCTGACCACCGGTTCTGGAGTGCATTATCTATTCCGGGGAATTCAACGACTCAATTCTTCAGGCAAAAAATAAGGCTAACCGGGAGGATTCAGGTGAATCGAGAGCGTGTGGGCTTCCAGTTAGTGGATGCGAAAGTAATCTCCTCAGATGATTTGTCTCAAGCGCTTGATATTCAGCAGGGAGAAGGGGGGCGCCTCGGGAGCATTCTGGTTCGAATGGGAGTTCTGTCCGAATCCACTTTATTAGAGTTTCTTAGCCAGCACTATGGAGTTGCCACCGTAGAATTGTCTACGTGCTCGATCGACGGGAGTCTTCGGGGGTTGGTTCCTTATGACGTTGTCAGCCGGCACCTCGTTTTGCCGGTGCGGAAAACCACTTCACGACTGAGTCTGGCTATGGCCGACCCCACGAATGCGTCTTTGTTAGATGATTTGCGATTCCGGACAGGTTTGCACATTATCCCCATGGTAGCTACCGAATCGGATTTACGGACGGCGATCTCCCACCTGTATGGCCAGGGTCCTGATGGATCTTCCTCAACGATGGACGCTGTGCAAAAAGATGACATGGGTACTTTCAACAACCGGGGAACTGGCCACGCGATTCCACCCAATCCGATGGGGAAGCCTGTTGGCCCTGGCTGTAACTCTGGTAACGGGTTGAATGATCAAGAACGATCTATAATATTTCAGGAAAAAGCAGAAATGTCTCGTGCGAAGCGTCATATCAAAATTGATAAAGATTCTTCAGCGGTGGAGGTTGTGACTGGGCTTGTTCAGCAAGCCATTGAAATGGAGGCGAGTGACATTCATATTGAGCCGATGGAGACCATGATCCGGGTTCGCTTTCGATTGGATGGCGTCTTGTGTCCAATTCAAAATCTGCCTAAAGACCTTCATCAGGCTTTACTCGCCAGGGTGAAAATTCTTTCCGACCTGGATATTGCCGAGCGTCGGTTACCCCAAGATGGACGGATGAAGATAGAAGGCTTTCCCCACGTCGATATTCGAGTGGCCATTCTACCCTGTTTGTTTGGAGAAAAAGCGGTCCTGCGTCTCTTGAATCAGTCCGGACTTGCGTTACATTTAACCAATATCGGGCTTAACCAGCCCGATTTGGACCGGTTGACGACGGCTCTGGAAAATCCCTATGGAATGATCCTGGTGACAGGGCCTACGGGGAGCGGGAAGACGACAACTCTCTATAGCGCGTTACAATTTTTGAATACTCCTCAGATGAATATTGTCACTGTTGAAGATCCCGTGGAATACCAAATCCAGGGCATCAATCAGATGCAAATTCACGAAGAGATTGGATTGAATTTTGCCGCCGGGTTGCGGGCTTTTCTGCGGCAGGATCCTGACGTCATGATGGTAGGGGAAATTCGTGATCGGGAAACCGCGCAAATTGCGATTCAGGCTTCATTGACTGGCCATCAAGTCCTTTCAACCCTGCATACCATGAATGCCCCAGGGGCGATTACCCGGCTTATCGATATGAGCATTGAGCCGTTTTTGGTGTCTTCCGCCGTCTCGCTCATTGTGGGCCAACGATTAGTTCGGAAAATTTGTGATCATTGTCGGGAGCTGGATACGGTATCTCAATTTCAGCTGCAGGAACTGGGGTTTGATGAGAATCTGCTTGGGGCGGTTCAGGCAATGAAAGGACGTGGGTGTGTGTCCTGTCACCTGACAGGATTTAAAGGTCGTATGGCCTTATTTGAGATCCTGCCTATTTTTGAAGGGTTGCATGAAAAAATTTTGGCACGGGCATCGACAAATGACTTGATAGCCTGTGCGATCAGCGAAGGATTTCGCACGCTTAGACAGGCGGGGATGGTGGCAGTTCAAGACGGCTTGACGACCATCGGTGAGGTATTAACGGAAACAAGATCTGATGCTTTTGTGTAAGCACCCGAGAAGACAGGTTGCCCAATGGAATTGACTGCACTTCTAGATGAATTGTGCCGGCTGGGCGGTTCGGATCTGCACCTGGTTTCGGGCAGTGTGCCCCGCCTGCGTGTGGACGGACAATTACGCCCTATGGAATCTCCGACCTTGACCAGGCAGGACATGTCTCAGTTAACTGCGAGTCTGTTGACGGAAGCACAGCATCATCAGGTTATGGAGACCGGAGAGTGGGACGGAGCGTACAGCGTGCCTGCTATCGGTCGGTTTCGGGTTCATGTCTATACCCAGCAGGGGGCCTTGGCCATGGCCATTCGAACGGTGTCCGGGAAGATTCCGACGTTTGAAGAATTAGGTCTACCGCCCATTGTTGAGCAATTGATGAGAAAGCCACAAGGTCTGATTTTGGTGACCGGGCCGACCGGAAGCGGTAAAAGTACAACATTGGCCTCAATGTTGGATCATATCAATGAAGAGCGGTCTGCCCACATTATTTCGTTAGAAGACCCCATTGAGATTCTGCATTCACACAAAAAAAGTTTGGTATCTCAAATGGAAGTCGGGTCCGATGTCCGCGAATTCCAATCCGCTCTGAAAGGTATCTTACGGCAGGACCCCGATGTGGTGTTTTTGGGCGAATTGCGGGATCTCGAGACCATTCAGGCGGCTCTCACCATGGCTGAAACCGGACATCTTACAGTTGCCACTTTGCACACGAATTCTGCGATTCATACGCTGACCCGATTGGTCTCGGTGTTTCCTCCCCACCAGCAACAAGAAATTCGTATCCAGTTGTCGATGGTGCTGGAAGGCATTCTCGCTCAGAGACTTCTGCCACGTTCGGAGGGTAGGGGCCGTGTCCTGGCTTTGGAAATTCTGGTTACCTCTCCGGCAATTCGGAATCTGATTCGGGAAGACAAGATCCATCAAATGTATTCCATGATGCAAACGGGACAAGCCCAATATGGCATGCAGACCATGAATCAAGCACTGGCCGACCTGGCTGGCCAAGGAGTGATATCCTCTGAGCTCGCCATGGGACTCACCACACTTCCTGATGAATTATCCAAGCTTTTGGAGCGCACCGGTCGGGAGCGATCCGGGGCAATGTCCTTGGCCAGGTTGCGTCCTCGGGTGTAGATGTCATTAAGAACTTTCTTGGTCTCCGACAGGGAAAGCGAACAATAACTCGAAATGCCGAAATTTGAATATCGTGCAAAAAAATCGGATGGACAAACGGTCCATGGAGAAGTATTGGCTGCCACATCCAGTGATGCCTTACAGCTTCTTCGCAAACAGGACATCTTGGTAACCGGTCTGCAGGAAAAAGTTGAAAGGGTATTCAATCTCAGTGGCCAGTTGACCGGCTGGAGCGGCCAGTGGAGCTGGCAGGGCGTGAGTAGTAAAGAATTGGTGGTCTTTACCCATCAGCTGGCAACGTTGATTCGTGCGGGTGTGCCTCTTTTGGAATGCCTGGACATTCTCTCCAGTGAAGCTGAAAACCCGACCTTGCGGCAGGTGGTTAAACATATTCGAGAGGATGTGGAGGGCGGAACCTTGTTGGCCCATGCTTTAAAGCGCAACCCCACCGTCTTTAATGAATTTTACCGGAGTATGGTGGAAGTAGGAGAGACGACAGGTCGCTTGGATGAGAGTTTGACTCAACTGGCAGTGTACCTTGATAAACAGGCTCAGTTGCGGGCGAAAATTTTCTCTGGATTGGCCTATCCGGCTTTGCTCGTGACTGTGGCGATGATTGTCCTGGTCTTTTTACTGATTTGGGTGGTCCCTCTTTTCTCCGGCTTATTCCAAGATATGGGCGAATCGCTTCCCTGGTTGACACAAGTGGTGATTGACGTGGCTGAGGGGGTTCGGGATCATTTTTTTCTGTTAGCGGCATTTTGTGGAAGTTTGGTTCTGGGTATCCGGTGGTTCCTCAAAAATCCGAAAAGTCGGCAAGTCCTTGATAGGTGGATTTTAGGGGTCCCTCTTTTGGGGCCCGTGATTCAAAAAGCGGCAACGGTGCGTTTTTCCAGAACATTGGGGTTTTTAATTCGTCGTGGAGTTCCATTACTATCGGCCTTGGGTGTGGCGGGAACCGTGACCGGTAATAAAGTGTTTCAGCAAACCATCAGTCTGGCGGCCGTGGCTATTCAAAATGGGCGACCTCTCTCCGAGACGTTGAGGGATGGTCAGACTTTTCCGCCTATGGTTTCCCAAATGATTAAAGTAGGAGAATCAACCGGTTCCCTTGATGTTATGCTGGAAAAAATTGCGGATCTTTTTGAGCAGGAGGTCGATCGAACGGTGGCCACTTTAACCTCGGTGTTGGAGCCCTTAATTATCTTAGTTGTGGGTTGTGGGATTGCCCTTGTCGTTGTGGCCATGTATCTTCCCATTTTTTCTATTGGTTCAGTTATTGGGTGAGTCTGGAGACTTTTCGTTATTGAGTAGGAGTGTTATGTCAATGACCGAAATCGTGGTGCGGGCACCGGCCAAAGTGAATCTGTTGATTCGGGTCTTGGATCGATTACCCAACGGGTATCATAGTTTGTGGTCTCTCATGCATACGGTCGATGTCTTTGATCTTCTCCGAATTAGGCTTAACCCTGATCGGGAGGGTCTCGCTTTGACCTGTGGAGATGCCCCGTTGCCTTTGGATAAGGGCAACTTGGTTTATAGGGCGGCTGAATTGGTCCTTCAACGTTCTGAAAACAGTGTAGGGGTTGATATTGAGCTAAATAAAATCATTCCCATGTCGGCTGGGTTGGGAGGTGGGAGTAGTGATGCCGCTGCCACTCTGTATGGCCTTACTCATTTGTTGGGGTTAAATTGGACTTTATCTGACTTGTGTGAGGCGGGGGCAACGCTTGGAAGTGATATTCCATTTTTTTTTAGAGCACCTTGTGCAGTGGTTCAGGGATGGGGGCAGGAGGTGGCGCCCTGTTATCTCAAAGGTGAACGGTGGGTCGTTCTCGTCAACCCAGGCTTTCAGATTCAGACAAAATGGGCCTATAAACAGCTGGCTTCCCAACGGGAGGCCGTCAGGCCTTTAAGTGAATTTACTGAGAGAGTAGGTCGTGAATTGAGCATTTCTTGGGAGGAGGTGATCGGGATAATGGAGAATGATTTTGAACCCCCGTTGTTTCCGTTTTATCCGATTTTGGGGTTCATTAAAGACACTTTGCTTTCTTTTGGGGCTCAAGCCGCACTATTATCGGGTAGTGGAGCTACCGTATTTGGGATTTTTCGCACTCAGGAAGAGGCCCGGCAGGCCTCCAGCCGGTTGCGCCGTGATACAAACTGGACAATCTTTGATGCCCCGATGGGTTCGACTGCTTTACCTCATGACCCTTTCCCAGTTGGCTCTTCTTTTCACGTTTCCAAAGTGTAAATTCAGTGGTTTGAGTTGACAAGCCGCCAATACTAGAATTACCTTTGCTCTGCTTTTTTCCTGAACATCTGTTACGGTTCAGGTTTACCCAGGCAAGTTGAGACTAGCACCATGCTCCGAGATTTAAAATTGATCACGGGAAACTCCAACCTCGCGTTGGCCAGAGAAATTGCTCAGTATATTGGGCAGGACTTGAGTCAGGCAACGGTTACGACTTTTAGTGATGGGGAGATCAGAGTCAGAATTGATGAGAATGTGCGGGGAGGCGATGTTTTTCTGATTCAATCCTGCTGCCACCCGGTGAATACTTCCATTATGGAATTGTTGCTCCTGATCGATGCGGTCAAACGATCATCGGCTTCCAGGATCACGGCAGTAATCCCTTATTACGGATATGGCAGGCAAGATCGAAAAGATCAACCCCGAGTGCCCATTAGTGCCAAATTAATTGCGGATTTGATCACGGCTGCTGGCGCGAATCGGATTTTGACAATGGATCTTCATGCCGGACCGATTCAAGGATTCTTTAATATCCCCGTTGATCACCTTTATGCCATGCCTGTGTTGTTGGACTACATTAAAAAGCAAAATATTTCTGATTTGGTGATCGTTTCCCCTGATGCGGGAGGGGTTGAGCGAGCGAGAGCATTTGCCAAACGACTGAATTCCTCCCTCGCGATTATTGATAAGAGGCGAGAATCGCCGAATCAGGCTGAAGTGATGAATATTATTGGTGATGTTCAGGATAAGCATGCATTATTGTTTGATGACATGATTGATACGGCCGGAACTATTGTCCAAACGGCCCAAACCTGTATGGATAATGGAGCTTTGTCGGCTTGGGCTGGGAGTACCCATGCAGTCCTGTCGGGTCCGGCACTGGAGAGATTGCAAGCGTCTTGTCTCCGTGAGGTCATGGTGACGAACACCATTCCTTTAAATGGGAAGGATCAGCAATGTCCAAAATTGAAAACCCTCACTGTTGCTCCTTTGTTGGGTGAGGCGATTTTGAGGATTCATCGTGAAGAGTCGGTGACATCCTTGTTTGTATAGATACGCTAACTGTTCATTCACTCTCATTTAGAAAAGGGTAAGACAATGAAATATGAACTTGAGGTTGAAAAACGGGATCAGGCTGGAAAAGGCGTGGCGCGGCAATTACGGCGACAAGGGAAAATTCCTGGAGTGCTTTATGGAGGGGGGAAATCTGAATTTGTGGCCATGGATTATAAGACTGCCCGCAATCTGGTGATTTCTCAGGTTGGCCACACTGGTTTGCTGACTGTTCGGATTTCCGGGGGGCAAGAACGGATCGCCGTCCTTCAAGACCATCAAATTGATCCTATTACGGGGGCCATTCTACATGTGGACCTCTTTGAAGTCTCGATGAAAAAGGTTATTCGCGTAAAAGTTCCCGTGACGATTATTGGAGAAGTCCCTGTTGGTGTGAAGGAGGGAGGTATTTTGCATCAGGTGATGCGTGAACTTCACATTGAGTGTTTGCCGGCTCAAATTCCGGATCATATTGAAATTGATGCATCAGGATTCGGGATTGGTGATGGGATGCATGTGAAGGAAGTTAGAGTCCCGACAGGTCTCAAGATTTTGGATGACGAGGATCTCATGGTTGCCCATGTTGCCACGAAGATGTCTGAAGCGAAGTTAGAGTCTCTTTTGGCTCGTGAGGTGGCTGAAGGTGTGGCTCCTGTTGCCACTGCAGAAAAAGCGGCAGAGGCGTCAGCCACTGGAGGGGCAGTGGCGGCTTCAGATAAATCGAAGGAAGGCAAAAAGTAACCCTTGCATGTGGTGGTGGGACTCGGAAATCCAGGAGAGTTCTACAAAAACACGCGACACAACCTTGGCTGGATGGTTCTTGAGCAGGCGGCAGCTCGGTGGGGTATTCGTTGGGCCAAGCAGGAGGATGGGTTTTTAGGGAAAGGCGAGGTTAAGGGCCATCCGGTTTTGCTTCTTCTTCCCCTTGCGTGGATGAACCAGGCAGGGATTCCGGTCCAGTCTGTTCTTCAAAAGTTGTCTTCCTATTCGCCTGATCTTATTGTGGTCCACGATGATCTGGACCTGTCTCTGGGAGTGATCAGGATAAAAACCCGAGGTGGCGCCGGAGGCCATAATGGTCTGCGGTCGGTTGTATCTTGTTTAGAAACGGAAGAATTCTCCAGGGTCAAGGTTGGCATAGGACGTCCTCAGGGTAATGAGAGCATTCCGGATTATGTGCTTTCACCCTTTCTATCAGAAGAGTGGGAGCAGGTTGTCTCAATTCTTCCGAAAGCCGCTGATGCGTTGGAATGTCTTATTTGTGAAGGGCCGGGCATTGCCATGAACCGATTTCATGTTCGGTCCTCTGAGCCGGGCCTGTAAATTTTCGTTTATTGACCATTCTGCCTGACAGGAGCGGATCAACCCATCCCGTTAAATTCTCTTGGTTTATCTGGGCCAGGCTTTTCATTGCTCGGTTCTTTGCATTAGGAAAATGACCTTGGTGCTTCA
The DNA here is from genome assembly GCA_021604105.1 of Nitrospirales bacterium. Lineage (GTDB taxonomy): Bacteria > Nitrospirota > Nitrospiria > Nitrospirales > UBA8639 > Nitrospira_E. The sequence goes on from BQIW01000019.1 coordinate 19,061, forward strand.
AAAAGTTTTGCGTGTGAACGGACCTGATTTCGCCGACCTTAATTAGCATACGTGAGGGTATTGTGGAATGAAGGGGTGAGTAGATTTTCGACTATCTAGGGTGTCATCTTTTCGATAATGACCTCTATACCGTTTTGGGTGGGATATTTGAATGAACCGTTTGCCGCTTGTTTTTAACTCCTAAGCAGTTCATCTTCACTGAGAAAGAATGGCAGAATTTTTACCTGAGAGGAGTTTGACACTCCAATTTACCCTATGGTAGCTTGTGTCCCCTTTTGTGATACAACACGATTGCTCTGCCTGAAACTAGAAAAATACTGTCAGAGGGAAAGGTTACGTATGAAGCTGTATGAATCACTGTGTATTCTTCGTCCTGTTCAAGCGGAAACAGAAAATGAGCGAGTGATTGAAAAAATGAAGGAAGTTCTGAATCAGGCTGGAGCCAATATTTTGAAGTTGGATAATAGCGGGAAAAAGAAGCTGGCCTATGATATTCAACATGAGCGGAAAGGGACCTATATTACGGTTCAATTTGAAGGCCCACCTACGGTCGTCTTTGAGTTGGAACGCTTTCAGCGCATGGAAGATCAGGTGATGAAGTTTATGACCGTACGGCTGAATCCAGCTGATTTGGTAACGGTAGGTGAAGCGAGTGCGGAGGATGCAGAAGATGGTGGGATTCAATAAAGTCATATTGATTGGAAATCTGACTAGAGATCCCGAGCTTCGGTATACACCAAGCGGCACACCTGTGGTTAATTTCCCGTTAGCGGTCAACCGTCGATATCGTCAGGCCGATGATCAAAAAGAAGAGGTGTGCTATGTTGATATTGTCGTGTTCGGGCGACAGGCTGAACATTGTGGTCAGTACCTGAATAAAGGTGACGGAGCCATCGTTGATGGGCGTCTACAACAACGGCGGTGGGAAACGGACGACGGGCAGAAGAGAAGCAAACATGAAATCGTTGCTCAAACAGTAACGTTCTTGCCGAAAAAGTCCTCCTCGGGTACCTCTGGGTCAGGAATGAGTGAGGAGTCTAGCTATGATCCGGAAGAATATTATCCAGACCCCATGCCCTAAATTTTAGCCTAGGAGAGGTTTTTGTGGAAAAAGGACGATTGTTTCAGCGGAAAAGAGTGTGCCGCTTTTGCTTCGATAAGACGCCATTGGATTACAAGGATGCAAATCTATTGAGGAATTTTCTCACTGAACGGGGACGAATTATTCCTCGTCGGACCTCGGGAAATTGCTTGCGGCATCAAAGAAAATTAACCCAAGCGATTAAGCGTGCCAGGCATGTGGCTATCCTTTCATTTGCAGAAGAGCACTGAGCTCACCAGTATTCTTCAGAAATGGGGCAGTAGTGTAGATGGGGTTGTTCAATGTCGATAACCATCAATCTACTTGATGTTCCACCCACAGGGTTTCAAATTCATCATGAGGTGGAGCCATCGGACTTATTACTTTCCCATGATGAAGGAATCCCTATTGGGAACTTAAGTTGTCATGGAGATCTATTTCTGACTGGGGAGCGGTCAGCACATTTTCAAGGGAAAATATCTGGGAAGATGACCAGGGAATGTGTGCGTTGCCTGGATCAATTTGAGGAAGAGTTATCCCTATCGTGTGAGATTGAATTTAAAAAGGCTGTGAAAACGGTCAATGTGATTGTGCCGCACAGGGAGAAAGGTAAAGGGGGTAAGGGGCGCGACAAATCCCTCGGCGATAATACGACAGAGGAAGATGTATATCCTATTACAGGAAATGAAATCGACCTTCTTCCGGCTATTCGAGAGCAGGTCATCCTTGCTACCCCCTTGCAGTCTTTATGCAATGTAAACTGCCTCGGGTTGTGCCAGGTATGCGGGAGCAATTTAAATGATGGCATATGTGGGTGTTGTACCCCAGTGACTAGCTCAGCACCAGTGCCAAATTTTCAGCAGACCATATTAAAAAAAAATCCATCCAAGCGTTCCTCTGCATCCGTTCGAAGAGGATCGTGAAGGCATCAGTCACCTCTTAATTGAAAAGTTGAACAATCTTATGGCAAATCCTAAACACAAAATTTCTAAAGCCCGTAGAGATAAGCGGCGATCTCATCTCAAGCTTATCACCCCAAATTTGTCTACGTGTCCTCAATGTCATGAGCTCAAGCCATCTCATACCACATGTTTAAATTGTGGAACCTACAAAGGCATCGCCATTATTTCGGTTGAAGAGGGATAGCCCGTATTTTCCTTCTCGAGTCAGTCATCTTTTAACACCAAACCCATGAAAATAGCCGTGGACGCGATGGGGGGGGATCATGGATTATCTCCCAATGTCGAAGGAGCTATCCAGGCTACAAGGGAATCCTCTCTCTCGATTATCTTGGTCGGAGACGAATCCTCTCTCCAATCTCATCTGGACAAACTTGGCGGCACTAAAGCCGGCATTGAGATTTTTCATGCACCACAGGTCGTGGATATGCATGAATCTCCAGCGCTGATTGCCAGAAAAAAACGAGATTCTTCTATATGGAAAGCCACAGAATTAGTTAAAAATAAACAAGCCGACGCGCTGGTGAGTGCCGGAAACACGGGTGCCACGATGGTGTCAGCATTTTTTCTTTTGGGATTGATTCAAGGGGTTGAACGACCTGCAATCGCTGCAACCTTACCGACTCGCCAGGGTAAAGCAATCATGTTGGATGTCGGTGCCACTGTTGATTGTACGGCCCGGCAGCTCTTCCAGTTTGGAATAATGGGACATGAATATGGTAGGCATCTTTTGGGAACTGATCGTCCGAGGGTAGGTCTATTAAGTATTGGGGAAGAAGATACAAAGGGGAATGAAGTCACCAAGGAAACCTTTAAATTTTTGAAGGATAGCCCTATTAATTTTATTGGTAATGTTGAAGGGCGAGACGTCTATAGTGGGAATGCCGATGTCATTGTGACTGATGGATTTATAGGAAATGTGGCCTTGAAAATTTCTGAAGGGTTGGCCGATGCGATTAAAAAAATGTTGATGAAAGAAATTGCCCAGTCAGCTCTGGGTCGACTTTCCTATCTGTTTGTGGCCGGACCCCTTTTGCGGTTGCGGCGAAAAACCGATTATGCCGAATTCGGTGGGGCTCCTCTTTTGGGGGTTGAAGGTATCAGTATGATCTGTCATGGTCGTTCCTCCTCGAAAGCGATTAAAAATGCTATTCTTCGGGCCCAAGCGTTGGCGGAAGGTGGCTTGATTGAGGAAATTCGAGGTGACATTGCGCAAGGGTGCAGGTGAGTTCAACGCGGTGTCTCATGTATGAATAGTCTGATTTTAGGAACAGGGTCCTATGTACCCAAGCGAGTCTTGACCAATGCGGATTTAGAGCGCATGGTTGAGACCTCGGATACCTGGATTATTGAACGGACAGGGATCAGGGAGCGCCGGGTGGTTGACTCAGGCCAAGCCTGTTCCGATTTGGCTGTTGAGGCGGCTCAGGGTGCGTTAATGGCTGCTGATGTGGCGCCATCGGAAATCGACCTGATCCTTTTAGCCACCTGTACCGGTGATTCCCCTCTTCCTTCCACTGCCTGTCTTATTCAACATCGGTTAGGAGCAAGTCGGGCAGCGGCGTGTGATATTTCCGCGGCCTGTTGTGGATTTATCTATGCGTTGGCTATTGCGGATGCCTATGTGAAAAATGGTATGCGGCACGTATTGGTCATTGGTTCCGAAGTCATGTCGGCGATAACCGATTGGACCGATCGCAATACGTGCGTGTTATTTGGCGACGGGGCTGGGGCGGTTGTTGTGGGACAAGGCACTGAAGGTTCGGGGATTCTTTCCACGCATTTGCATGCCAATGGCGGACTCTCTGATATGATTCACGTGCCTGGAGGCGGATCGCGGGAACCGGCATCCGAAAAGGTTCTTCAAGAGAAACGATGCTTTATCAAAATGAAGGGCAATGAAACGTTTAAAATTGCCGTTAAATCAATGGAAGAAGCCACCACAGAGGCATTAGAGGCCAATAAATTAGGAATGGACGATGTCGATCTGTTTATTCCTCATCAGGCCAATATGCGGATCTTGAATGCCGTGGGTCAGCGATTGGGGTTGGACCGAGAAAAGTTGATGATAAATTTGGATCGATTTGGTAATACCTCTGCAGCGTCGATTCCTTTGGCGCTCGATCAAGCTGTCCGGGAGGGAAGAATTCATAAAGGCAGTGTGGTGCTGTTGGCTGCATTTGGAGCAGGTCTTACCTGGGCTTCAGCGGTCGTTCGTTGGTAATGTTATTGTGGGCGGATATCTCCTTCCTGAATGAGATCATTGCCACAAAAGCAGGGGAAGAATTTGAGGCTTCCAACAAGAGCAAACCAGAAGAGTTTTGGGATGTAAAGAGAGGGGAATTATGTCTGGAACGACCTCATGGGGTAAAAATGATTGGGCGTTGATTTTAGGAGTCTCTAGTGGTTTTGGAGAAGCGGCTGCTATGGAGCTGGCCAATTTAGGGTTGAATATCTGTGGTGTGCATCTTGATCGAAAATCAACACAAGCGAATGCGGAGCGCATTGCGTCGCAGATTCGTTCACTGGGCCGTGAGGTCCTGTTTTTTAATGTCAATGCGGCCGATCCCGAAAAGCGAACCGACATTTTGAAGGCACTGAAGCAACGGGCGGAAGAATCCGGGAAGCCAGTCTGTGTGCGAGTATTGTTACATTCGTTAGCTTTTGGGACCCTGAAGCCGTATATTGCGGAATCCCATGCAGAAGCCATTAATAAAGCACAGATGGATATGACGTTGGATGTCATGGCTAATAGTCTGGTGTATTGGACACAGGATTTAGTGTCACAAAAATTTTTGGGAACGGGGAGTCGAATCTTCTCCATGACCAGCGCCGGAGGCGCGCGAGTCTGGCGAACCTATGGGGCGGTTTCCGCTGCAAAGTCGGCCCTGGAGTCCCATACCAGGCAATTAGCTCTGGAATTGGCGCCTCTGGGTATCACCGTAAACTCACTGATGGCTGGTGTGACCGATACTCCGGCTTTGCGTAAAATACCCGGTTCTGATGAAATGCTGACTCTCGCCAAACGAAAAAATCCTTCAAACCGACTGACCACGACCCAAGATGTCGCCGATGCGCTAGGGCTGTTAAGTCATCCAAAAGCTCATTGGATCACTGGAAATGTGATTTGTGTGGATGGTGGAGAGTTTATTGTTGACTAGTTTCAGGAAGTGAGAGGAGTCATGTGGTGGACTGTCTCTGAATTATGGCATTTTTTAGAGGATGAGCGAAAAGCATGAAGCCAGTCTTTGGTTTTCTGTTTCCCGGGCAAGGCTCTCAGGCTGTTGGCATGGGCAAGACCCTCTTTGATGGGAGTCCTGCGGTTCAGGTCCTCTATAGGGAAGCCACGGATATCTTGGGATATGATGTCGCCGCACTGTGTTTTGAGGGTCCGTCAGAACAACTCAATCGAACCGAATATACGCAGCCGGCATTGCTGGTGACCAGTCTCGCAGCGTTTCAACTGGTTTGCGATGGTCCTCTTCTCCCAGCTGCGGTGGCCGGTCATAGCTTGGGCGAATATACCGCATTAGTGGCGGCTGGCGCCCTGAACTTTCGAGAAGGGGTTAATCTGGTGCAGAAGCGCGCGCGGTATATGGCCGAGGCCGTGACTCCTGGAAGTGGGTTAGTGGCGGCGATTTTAGGCCTTTCGGAAAAGGATGTCCGAAGCGTCTGTCAAGAAGCAGGATCTATGGGCATTGTGGCTCCGGCCAATTTCAATTCTCCGGGCCAAACGGTCATTGCCGGAGAAAAAGCCGCAGTAGAGCATGCAGCAGAATTGGCTAAGGGGCGTGGAGCGAAGCGGGTCATGCCCCTCCCGGTCAGTGTCCCGGTACATACTCCATTGATGCAGGTTGCTGCTGACAGGCTGAAGAAAGATATTGATTCCCTGAAGTGGTCTCCTTTAAAGGTACCGTTGATTAATAATGTGGAAGCTAAAGCCTTGTTGTCCGCGGAGGAGGTTCGTGAGTCCCTTGTTCGACAATTACCTTCCCCGGTGCGGTGGCAGGAAACCATCCAGGCCATGGCGCTGATGGGCATTACACATTTCGTAGAAATTGGACCAGGGAAAGTATTGACGGGATTAGTGAAGCGCATTGTTCCTGAAGCTGCCACGTGGAACGTGATGGATCAGGAATCCTACGCTCACGTCCTGTCGCACTGCGCTTAAGGACAAAAAGGATCGACTTTTCAAAAAGGATTTGAGAATGTTGTTGATGGAAAAAATTGCAGTAGTGACGGGTGGTGCCCAAGGAATCGGGCAGGCAATTGCGACCACCTTAGCCAAGGAAGGTGCAGATGTCGTGGTCGCTGATCTTGATGCTGAACGTTGTCAGGAAACCGTTGATCTTGTTCAGCAAGTGGGTCGCAAGGCGTTGCCGGTTTCAGTCAATGTTGGCGATTGGGAACAGGCCAAGGGTATGATGGAACGCGTCCTCAAAGAGTGGGGGCGGGTGGATATCTTGGTGAATAACGCAGGTATTACGCGAGATGGTTTGCTGATGCGGATGAAAGAGGAGGATTGGCTTGCCGTCCTCCAGGTCAATTTGACCGGCACGTTTTTCTGTGCAAAGGCCATTCTGCCCTCCATGAGCAAGCAGCGAAGTGGTCGTATTGTTAATATTGCTTCTATTGTCGGAGCCATCGGGAACGTGGGCCAGGCCAATTATGCAGCGTCAAAAGCCGGTGTGATTGGTCTCACCAAAACAATTGCCCGGGAGTATGCCAGTCGAAATATTACAGTCAATGCCGTGGCTCCGGGTTTTATTGATACGGCGATGACCCAACATCTTTCGCCGGAAATTAAAGAGGGATTACTGAATCAAATTGCATTAAAGCGGTTAGGGCAACCTTCGGATGTTGCCGATGCAGTGTGTTTTCTGAGTTCAGAGAAGGCCGGGTATATTACGGGGCATGTGTTACATGTAAATGGCGGGATGCATATGGCGTCCTAGCTCATGCGCAAGAGGATAAGTCATTCGATAAACTTTGCAAGGAGGAGGAGCCAACAATGGCAGTTGAAGAGCGTGTCAAAAAAATTATTGTGGAACAATTAGGTGTTGAAGAAGATGACGTGGTCCCTGAGGCCAAGTTTGTGGAAGATCTCGGAGCTGATTCTTTAGATACCGTGGAATTAGTCATGGCCTTAGAGGAAGAGTTTGAAATCGAGATTCCGGATGAAGATGCAGAAAAAATTCAAACGGTTTCAGCGGCCATCGATTTTATTAAGGAAAAAGTCTGAGAAGGCCATCGATTACTGTGCGAATTTGCGGTACGTTCATCGTTGATCGCGGACGTTGGGAAGGTAAAGCCCTCAAATCTGGTATCTGGGTTTTCTAACCATAGATGTGTACGGAGTTTCTCAATGACTGAATGGAGGCCACGTCGAGTGGTTGTGACAGGGTTGGGATTGGTAACGCCGTTGGATATTGGTGTGTCCAACACATGGGATAAATTATGTAAAGGGCAATCAGGGATCGGACCCATTACCCGATTTGATGCCAGTCAGTATTCGGTGCAGATTGCGGGAGAGGTCAAAAACTTTGATCCCTCAACGTTCATTGAAAAAAAAGAAATCAAAAAGATGGATACCTTTATCCATTTTGCCATTGCAGCCAGTCAAGAGGCGGTGGATGATGCCAAGCTGGTCGTGAACCCGGATGAGGCGGATCGGGTGGGGGTGTATATTGGAGCAGGCATTGGAGGTCTTCCAGCCATTGAGCATTATCATAAGGTGTTGCTGGAACGTGGCCCCGACCGGGTTTCGCCATTTTTTATCCCGATGGTCATAATTAATTTAGCCTCAGGGCAGGTGGCGATCCGATTTGGCGCCCAGGGTCCGAATGCCTGTACGGTCACGGCCTGTGCCACAGGGAATCATTGTATTGGGGATGGGTTTCGACTGATTCAGCGGGGAGAGGCCGATGTAATGCTGGTTGGAGGAGCGGAATCGACCATTTGCCCTACAGCGGTAGCTGGATTTGCCGCGGCGAAGGCCTTGTCCAGGAGAAATGATGAACCGAAACGGGCCAGTCGGCCTTTTGATACAGACCGTGACGGGTTTGTCATTGGCGAAGGTGCCGGTGTGTTAATCCTAGAGGAATTGGAGCACGCCAAATCCCGGGGTACGCGCATTTATGCCGAGGTAATCGGCTATGCCATGAATAGCGATGCTTTTCATATTACCGCTCCACCAGATGATGGGGCCGGTGCGGTGACTTGTATGGAACGTGCGATTCAGGATGCGGGGATCGCCAAGGAATCTGTGGGATATATTAATGCTCATGCCACATCCACCTTTGCCGATCGGATTGAAACGCAGGTCATTAAACAAGTTTTTGGGGACAGGGCCTATTCCATTCCTGTGGGGTCTACCAAGTCAATGACCGGCCATCTATTGGGTGCGGCCGGGGGAATCGAAGCGGTCTTTTCTATTATGGCTATGCACCATGGCATCATTCCTCCGACGATCAATTTAGAGACGCCAGATCCCGAATGCGACTTGGATTATATTCCGAATCATGCCAGATCCTGTTCCGTCGATGTAGCCATTTCCAATGCATTTGGATTTGGTGGTGTCAATGCCTGTTTGGTATTCCGGCGTTGGAAAGGCGAATAGGCAGCATTGTCCCTTCCCGATTAGATTGTTTCGAGAGGTCTGCCTCTCAGGACTTCAGAAGCAGTTGTCCTGACCTCGCCACGAAAAGATATGATATACTACACCGTTTTGCTCAAAAGATAAGAGAATAACGATCATGCCTGGCAACACTACCATTGCTCAGTAGGTCTCGTGGCTGCTCTTGGATTTGAAAACATTCAGGAATCGTTGGAATATGAATTTAAACAGCAAGCCCTGCTATGTGAGGCGCTTACCCACCGTTCATTTTCTCAAACTCAACCCCATGCGGAGAGTCCCCACAATGAACGGCTAGAATTTTTAGGGGATGCGGTGTTGGGATTGGTTGTGAGCGAAAGTCTTGCGGCGATGTTTCCCCATTGTACAGAGGGCGAACTTTCCAAGATTAAGGCGGGATTAATTAGCCGATCCACTCTTTCAAAAGCGGCGAGTCGTCTCCAGTTGGGGCAGTGGTTACGATTGGGGCGGGGGGAGGAAGCCACCAAGGGCCGGGAAAAAATATCGCTATTGGCCAATGCCCTTGAAGCCGTCATGGGTGCGGTATATCTTGATGGTGGGTTGGATGCCGCGAGAGCCTTGATTCAAAAGGTTTTGACCACGGAATTTTCTTCATTAGGGAACCGTTCTGTATCATCGGTGGGGTGGGATGGGAAAAGCCGTTTGCAAGAATGGACGCATAAACAATTTGGAGCAAGTCCCCAGTATCGACTTGTTCGGGAATCCGGCCCGGATCATCAAAAGGTTTTTGCTGTCACGGTGGAAATCCAAGGTAAAATAATGGGTCAGGGGGAAGGCCGGACGAAAAAAGAGGCTGAACAAGGTGCGGCAGCGCAAGCGCTAGCACAGTCTGGGCTTGATCTTTCAGGGGATCCAAGTCATCCAATTAAGAAATCAACAGATTAGCCATGGAGGAGGAATTATGAGGGTTGTGTCGCAGCCACGAACTTTATCCAGTGTTCTACGTCAGCTCATGATGGTGATTGGACTGTACACCATTGTCACTGCCGGTGGTTCTCTCGTCCCAACAGGGACGGCTGCGGAAGAACCATCGAAGGCTGAGACCAAGGCACCTCATGTTCTGATTAAAACAAAATTTGGAGAAATGGAAGCCGTGTTATTTCCGGACTTAGCACCGAAGCATGTTGAAAGTTTTCTCAAATTAACCAAGTCAGGGTTTTATAACGGAACCATTTTTCATCGGATCATTCCTGGATTTATGATTCAAGGGGGAGACCCGTTGACCAAAGATCCAGCCAATCGAAGCCGATACGGAACTGGGGGGCCAGGCTATACGGTTCCAGCAGAATTTAATCGGATTATTCACGAAAAAGGCATTCTTTCCGCAGCGCGTACGGCAGATCCGAATAGCGCGGGATCGCAGTTTTTCATCATGGCGGATAAGGCTCCCCATTTGGATGGCCAGTACACAGTGTTTGGTGAAGTCGTGAAAGGCCTTGATGTCATCGACACGATCGTGAGCCAGCCTCGCGATTTGAAGGATAATCCTTTAGAGCGAATTGAAATGACGATAGATCTGATTGAGTAACTCAGGAGGATTGACCGGGAATATTGATGGAAGGTGCGGGTCGGTTGACCGGTTCCGCCGAAGGGTGGTCAGGAGCATAATCAAATCCACTGGGAATAATGATGCGCCCTCCCGCCCCGGTTTGGCGAGCGAGTTGTTCTGCCACATCGGGATGGCGTTCTCGGATATAGCCAAGTAATCCGTGTAAAAATCGATGGGAACGAAGCCCTGGTCCGGAAAAATTTTGAATGAAGGTATGGGCTTGGTCCAACACGTCGGTAACCAAATGAGGTTCTAAGGGTTGGCGCTCGCCGAAAACCTTAAATTCCTTCCGTAATTCTTCACCGAAGGCTGGCAATCCGGCGTCTGGTATGTGGATCAGGCTGAAGCTTTGGCGAAGGCTTTGAATGCCTTCCAACACCTCGGCGTCTTGCGCATCACGCCGATCTTGAAAAAAACGATAGGCCAGAGCTTCAAAGACATAAAATATTTCAGTTGCCCGTTCCCCACCGAGATCTAATAATTGTCGGTAGAACCCTCGCCGTTCGAGTTCAAACCGGTTCCCCACACGTTTCTGTTGATAGTCATCATTGCTCTCGAGAAAGACGCATGATGCCGGGCAACTGATATTCGTGATGCGGTTAGTGCCACAACAGTGGCTGCAAATCATGCCTCCAAGTGCGGGACAAGCCCGTTTCCCCTTACGTTGATGACAATAGAGGCATTTACTCATTCGCCGGAATCTTTCTTGAGCCAGCCCATACCATAATCAGACCAGGATCGGGGTTTTTTGTTAGGATTATCGTTAGAAGGACGCTCGAGGCCATTAATCTCTGCACCATTCACATACAGGTAGGGGACCATGATGACATGATTGACACGGTCAATCCCGATTCCCGAAGGGGACAACAGAAACTCCGCAATCACCTCTTTTTTGTGATTGGCCAAAATTCTCCAGACTTTCCCTGCCGTCAAATCAGACACATACATGGTGCCATATTTGTCGAAATCAATCCCGTCTAAATTATGGAAACTACCGGTAAATAAGGTGTTGGCGAACAATTCCTGAATAGCCCCGGTTTCATCAATCTCAAAAATCTTCCCATCCTCCCATCCGACACCGACCACATGCCCATTCCTGGGATGAATAGAAAGTCCACGCGGGTGCGATAAGCTTTCATGCTGGGCAAAGACCGTCACGGTGTGATCGTGGGCGGGGTCAGCAATATAATATATGGTATTGGAATCTGCATCAGAGACATAGAGCCCCCCTTGTGGATCCGCTGCCAACCCGGCAAGGGATTGACTGTGAAATTGTGTGAAGGGAATGGTATGCAGGGATTGTCCGGTTTTTTTGTCAAATCCCCGAACCACATCAATATCGGCCACATAAAGGGTTGAGCCCACAAGAGCCATCTCTTTTGGTGAATTCAAGGTGACCGACTTTTGCCCACCTTGAATAAAGTGGAGGTCAATCATCTTACCCTCAGTCGTCACTTTACTGATAAAGCCTTTGTTTTCGCGTGTTCCAGGGTCTCCGTTGGCATTAGCGATGAAATAGACCTGCCCGCTATCGGCAATCATGCTTTGCGGGAACGCTAAATTTGTCACCTCTTCGGCGAAGATGGCAGTCCAACAACTCAGCACAAGCAAACTGGTGAGGATCGCATTCCTGAAAGAGACAGCAAGACAATATGGCTTCATGGAGATTACGAAACTTTCGTTGAGACGGTGATGACGATCCAATTGACAAGGGGATGCGTGGAGGAAAAGCCGAAGTGGCATGTTAAGTGAGGGTTTTGTAGGGTGTCAAGGAAGGATAAGGCCGGCATTTCGTTGACGAAGATTTTCCCTGCCTGATAGGGTAAATTACCGCTTATAAGCGGTTTGATCATTTTCAAGTGAAGGAGTCAACGTGTCCGCACAGATTATTGATGGCAAAGCATTAGCCCAGGCGATTCGAGGGCGCCTTGCAGAAGAAGTTCGCCTCCTCGAAAAAGACACTGGAGTCAAGCCCGGATTAGCTGCAGTATTGGTCGGTGACGATCCGGCATCGGCCGTCTATGTGCGGAACAAGAAAATAGCTTGTGAAAAAGCCGGACTCTATCCTCAGGAACATCTTTTGCCAGCATCGACTGACCAAGAAACATTATTGAAGCTGATCCATCAGCTCAATGCCGACCCTCTTATCCACGGCATTCTGGTCCAGCTTCCCCTGCCTCCCGGCATGGACAGCCAAGCGATCTTGCAAGCCGTCTCTCCCGAGAAGGATGTCGATGGATTTCATCCCGTCAACGTCGGAGGGTTGGTGACAGGCGATCCGAGGTTTATCCCCTGTACACCTAAAGGGGTCATTCAAATGATCGATTCGACCGGACAAGAGATTATCGGGAAACGAGCCGTAGTCATTGGTCGTAGTAATATTGTGGGAAAGCCTGTGGCCATGTTGCTTTTGCACCGGCATGCCACGGTCACCATCTGTCATTCACGCACCAAAGATCTTCCTGCCGTAGTTCGTGAAGCCGACATCGTGGTTGCGGCAATCGGGAAACCTCTCTTCGTCACCCCAGAGATGGTGAAACCGGGGGCGATCGTGATTGATGTGGGGATTAATCGATTAGCCGATGGGAAATTAGTCGGGGATGTGGATTTTGACCGGGTTAAAGAACGAGCGGGATGGCTCACACCTGTTCCCGGCGGTGTTGGCCCAATGACCATCGCCATGCTGCTTCAGAATACGGTGGAATCAGCCAGACGGAACGTCGGCACATAACCCTCAGGGTACACAAAAGTTGGCGCACATGACGATTCCTGAATTTATGCAACATAAAAAACAGGGCAAAAAGTTAACGGTCGTGACCGCCTACGATGCGCTGTTCACGCGGATTGTGGAGCAGGCCGGGCTGGACATCATTCTGGTGGGCGATTCTCTTGGGATGGTCGTTCAAGGCAAGCCTAACACCTTATCAGTGACTATGGAAGACATGCTCTATCACACGCGGTTGGTGGCTCGGGCCGCCAAACGGGCCATGGTAATTGGAGATATGCCGTTTATGTCCTACCAGGCCAGCGTGGAAGATGCGGTGCGGAATGCGGGGCGTTTTCTGCAAGTGGGAGCCGCTGCCGTGAAACTTGAAGGGGGAATATCAGTGATTGATCGGGTGGAGGCCATGACGCGTTTTGGCATTCCCATCATGGGTCACGTGGGTATGACACCACAGTCAGTGAATCAATCGGGCGGGTATTCGGTTAAGGGGAAGGCGCAGGAGGAAGCGGAAACTATTGTGAGTGATGCCAAGGCATTGGAAGCCGCCGGGGCATTTGCCGTGGTCCTGGAATGCATGCCGACCGAACTGGCACAACGCATCACTGAAGCCCTTTCAATACCGACTATTGGGATTGGCGCCGGGCAGGGGTGTGACGGGCAAGTGTTGGTGCTTTATGACCTGTTAGGACTCTTCGATGACTTTGTTCCGAAATTTGTCAAACCCTATGCACATCTGAAGGCAGATGCCTTGCAGGCGCTTCGGCGGTATAAAGAAGAAGTTGAATGCGGAAAATTTCCTACCGACGCTGAAAGTTATCATTAGGGAAAAATTTTCACACTGTACTCCTCAGTTTTTTAACCGCGAACTTTTTCGTAAATTCCCTATCTTAAAATTTCCCAATCGACCCCTCTCCATAAGCCTGGCAAGAAATCCCGCCGTTTCATTTGGGCATCATTGCCCGCATCAATCTTGTCTTTCGTAACTCATTCATCCCCGATCTCCCCAATAAGAATTTCCGGGTTCATCAAAACCAAGAGGCATTTTCAACAGTCCACTAAAATAAGCCCAATAAGTTGACTTATTGATTCTAATAACCAAAAATCCCCTGAGGCAAATTCCGGTATGGCGAGACGAGATTGGGCACCTTTGCGAACAATATCGCTCTGACTGATGTGGGTGATACACAATGGGATCTAGAGCTGCAATGTGGGGCCAGATGATCAAATAATTATCGCGGGCTTTCTGTAGAAATCCAATAGATGGTATGCGCACTGCCGGGTAGGACGCACTTGGTCGCTGCTCGCGCCCGTCTAACAATCGGTTACAGACAGATTGGTACTTGCGAGCATGCGCGGCTAGCCTTCCGCGCATGCTCGCGCCAACGGCTGAACCGGAACCTTAACCGGTGTGAGAAATCTATTGGAAGGTATTGTTATACCTGGATTGTCTGGTTGTCACGTTGGCACTTGGTGATCGATCAAAGAATACCAAGGCCATGCATCCACTATGAGCATAGAAAATCCCGTCATACTCACCAATCTCTTGCTTATGATAAGGAATCGAAATGGATACCAACGAGATTGTTGATCTCTCCAGTGTGAGTTCTCAGCAGACGTTCCTGGAGTCTTATCCGGAAAAGCCCTCGGCAACCAGCACGCTATACATCAACAAATTTACCACCACGAATTCAGACAAGTCTCAAAACCATACAGTGGTCGGTGTGCATCTCGTGTTGGCAAAGGGTAATCCGAATGGACTGTGGGAGACCTTTCACGTCGACCGAAGAACCCAGAAGCTCGACCCTCAGGCCCCTCAGGTAGCCACGCGCTCTCTGCAATTCTGTTGCGACACCCTTGAAATACACGGGGAGCTGTCCGTGCCCGAGACCGACGTAGCGATCTTCGCGCGCCGTCTGGTGTGGGCCACGGCCGATGCAGCCATCAACACCTCGCCGCTTCCCTGGGCCGTCCCCAAGGCCCCGAATGCCGGAGGATCGGCTCCCGGGAAAAACGGCGCAGCAGGACGGAACGCGGGCACATTTCAGGTGTTTGGGTCGGAAGTAGAGCCTGCCGACGATTCGCGGCCCCGACTGGTGGCCCTGGGTGGAGATGGACAGAACCCCGGAGCAGGTATGGACGGGAAGAGGCGTACGCCCATGTCCAGCTATTCGAAAGTCCCCTTCAAGATCGTAGACTCCGGTATATCGACGAGCAAGGCCACAATCACCTTCAACCCTGTCGCCGTCTACATCGACTACGAGTGGTGGTGGGCAGCCAGCCGGGTTGCAAGTGGAAAGCACGGGGCAAACTCGTTTCCCGAGTCCGGAGACGACGCACTGGCCCCGGGCATTCCGGGAGACGGGGGGGGCGGCGGAAGCCTCACGACCAACCTCGCGGCTGTGGTGCCGAGTTTGAAGAACACCGGCGGACAAGCAGGAACTCAAGAGCGTGATTACCGGGGCAGTGCGCCTGGTATCCCCAGGTCCTGCGCCAAATACAAAGTGAAGCTGTGGCACAACCTGTTCGGCACCGACAACGCCAGCCACGAGGTGAAGATGACCGCCTCAAATAAGACCACAAAGGGAGCAGATGCCAAGGCCCAGGGCGCGCAAAAGGGAGCGGGAAGTACGCCCAAACCTCACGTCAACCCAGGACCCAATGCCTGGTTGCATCCCCTCCTTCTTCAGAAGACCCTCGAATACGCACGTGACCTGTTCCTGGCAGGGGATCGTGTCGCAGTACAGGACCTCCTTTCTGGCTACGAAGTGGCTCTTGCGCTACCGCTGTCTAACAACAGCGTGTGGGAGGACGGCATGACGGCACAGTGGATGGCGGCTCAGAGCGAGGTCGTCGCAATGCTGCAGCGCCTGCGTGGGCATCTCGATTATTTCGGCAACGCCGCAGGGTATACCCCGCTCTTGTCTCTGCAGGGAACGATCAAGCTATACGCAGAGGAGACGCGGCGGGCACTTCGCACACTCCTGCTCGTCGGTTGGATCGATGCGAAGGAGCGTGATGTCAAGGACGCCGCCAAAGCCCTTGGAGAGGCCATCATCGTTCTTAACGAGGATACCCAGCAGGCTGTCGCTCAGGTGACCAGCTCAGAGACCAAGATCAGCGGGCTCACGAATCGCATCGATGCTCTCGAACAAGAACTGAACGGTTTGAGTAACCAATTGGCGATTTTAAGGAACACACTCCTCACCCAGGCCCAAAATGATCTTGAGAGACAGGCGCAGATCAAATTCGCGATCAAGATTGCTGCTGCCGTGTGTCAGGTCATCCCGGTTGGACAACCGGTCCTGGGTACTGTCGGTTCCCTAGCCAGCGTGGCAACAGATTTGATAGGTGACGATGGTGCCGGCGCTCCGGACACGGTTTCGAAGATGGGTAATGTGCTCATGAAAGCGCGCGAGGCGGCCAGGAAGTCCAAGGAAGTCAGCAAGAAGGCCGACAAAGAAAAAGGGAGTATACCGGCCAAGGATGCACAAACGGCCAAGGCCAGTGCCTCGGCGTGGGCTCAGGTTGGCGACGGGCTAGGGCCGGCCCTCTCCCAGGTTTCAGAGGGCCTGCAGGCCTTGCATGTGCCGCAGTCGGAAGTCGAGGCCGAACTGCAACGGCTGGAATCCGAAAGCGAGGAGTGGAATAAGCTCGTTAAGGATATCCGTGATCTCAACGAGAGGAAGGCTGCGTTCGTCAATGATCTGGTGGACGCATTCCAATCGCTGGGTGAGGGCTACGCCAGGGTTTCATCCAATGCTGCGGCTGTCTTCACCATGCAGCAAGAGCGCGGTAAGAATCTCGGCAAACTGAATCCTGCGGCCACGGGATTCGTTCGGCAGATGGGACAGCGGTCCCGTCTCATGCTTCTACGGTATTTGTATCTCATGGTGAAGGCCTACGAGACGACTGTGCTCAATTCCATCAATGTCGACTGGAAACTGGCTGAAGTGGCTGACAAAATCAACGATTTTCTGAAACCGGAAGAAGGGTTCGATGCCGACTCGCTGGACAAACAGGCTACTATTCTCGAACCGCTCTACCGGAAGAACCTGGACACAGTGCGCAACCAGTTGCTGGAAGATTTCAGCTTCAACGAGAGCACAATAACCCTTCAGCTTGGCCTGAGTAACCAGCAGACTCCGGATGTTATGGCCACCCTGAATGATGCCGGAGAGGTGGTGGTCGACCCTGTCGTCTATGGCCTGGTACTGCCCGACCAACAGCTTGCCCGCCTGAGCCATGTCGTGCTTAAGAAACTCGAGTTCGACCCGGCTGGACCGCAGCTGACCGAGACCCATAACGTCGTCGTCTCCATTCAGCCAGCCCATAAGGGGACTATACGAAAAGCGGAAGCGCTCTATTCCGTGTACAGCGATCTGCCTCTTAAATGGAGCTGGACCTATCTAGCTTCCGGGGAAGTCCGTGCGAGTGAACCCAGCAAGGCTGCTGAGGACATGCTTAACCTGATACTTGGCAGCGGTGCGGAAAAGATCAAGCAAAAAGTTTCCCTACCGCCGGTCTGGTCGGATCTGACTATCAAGGTCCTGTATTCACCGGAGTTTCCGATGAAGCAGAGACCGCGCATCAGCAGGCTCTATTTCGAATTCAGCTGTGACGTCACCTCGGCACCGGATCATCAGCGTGTCGTGAATGTGCAGTCACTAGGCTCTACGGGTGGCGCCGTCATCCAGTGCTCACCCGACCTGTCCGAGCGCGGCGATGGCTTCAACCGCATGATTCGCATCTACTCAAAGGGTGCCAGTATTCGTTTGAGTGTTCCCTCTCATGTTGCAGGGTCCGCGTTTACCGCATGGGACCTCGTGGGGCGACAGATCAACCAGATTGGTGTCAAAGAGACGGAGGTCGACATCAAGCTCGACGACCATGTGCTCGCTCAGTGCCATTGGAGCCCTGGCCAAATGCAGGAACAGGCAATTGTGCTGTCACGAGTCATTGAACCTGCGATTATGTTAGAGATTGCAGAGAGCCATGAAGATGAAAACATTCGTCGTGAGCTGAGGGGGGTTCTCTCGGCCGTACCCCAGGTTCGAGACCTTCTTATACAGGTCCAGCCGTCCGATGGGGCTTTAGTGATCGGAGTCCTATCCACCTTGAATGACGCCGAGTTGGTAGAAGAAGGCGAGTCTGGATGGCAACTCGTGAACTACCGGGGCATTGTTGGTTGGGTAAAAGCCTAGGTTTGGTTTCAGGTGCCACCAGAGCGCGTATGACTGTGTGGCCTGATAGCGGCTATTTCGATACGCCTAACCAAGGCATCCAGGCGACGGCTTGCCATCGCGTCTGAGTCCAGACGTCATCCAAAGAGGCGGGATACGTGATCGTCGCATTCGATACCAATGTTTGGTTTTTTACCTTGGCGCTGACGTCAGAGGTCGACAGCCCGGTCATCTACCTGCGAGGACATATTTAAGTAAGCGGTTTGATCTCTTAAGTTAGACCGAAGTCAAACCATATGCTCATCTGAAGGCGGATGCCTTGCAGGCGCTCCGGGGGTATAAAGAAGAAGTTTAATGCCGGGAATTCCCAACGGTTGGTGAATGTGTTCATGAAAAACATGTTGAAACAGTATGCGCTGAAAGTGGTGAGGGGTCTTCCGGCCAGATTTTCACTGTCTGTGAGTTGGAATTCGACCGAGGGCTATTTGCTGGGGTATGCCAAAGAGATTATGCGGGCATTGGAAAATGACGACGGAGTGACGACTCGCCTGGATGTCATCACTGGTCTTCGACGACTCAGTCTCGATGAATTCGGATTGGTATTGCTGTCTCTGCCCGATCCTGAGTACCCCAAGCTTTCACGCCTCCTTCCTGCCATGGCGAGTGACGAGGTTCAGCGAAGTTGGACAGGAAATCATGGTTTGGCACTTCTCAAGGAGACGACGGCGTTCGTGCGTGCGTTGAATTACAACTATGCGCGCGTGACCGGGCGGTCTCTGGATGATGCCGCTGTCTTGGATTTTGGGTGCGGCTATGGCCGTATCGCCCAGTTGCTGTATTATTTCACCGTCGAGGACAAAATATTCGGGGTCGACCCCCGGGAACAGTCAATAGAGTTATGCCGGGAGTCGAGGCTCGGTGCGAATTTTATGGTATCAGATTACCTCCCTGTATCCTTGCCGATCGGGGGGGTGAAGTTTGATCTCATCTATGCTTTCTCCGTCTTCACCCACCTGTCCCGCAGGGCCATGACGACATCTTTGCACACCTTGCGGCAGCACATTGCAGATGATGGGCTGTTGGCCATGACCATTCGTCCGGTCGAATACTGGGAGCAGGCCCCTCATGCGTCACAGGATCAGAAAGATGCCCTTGCCCTCCGACATCAACAGGAGGGCTTCGCCTTTAATCCTCACAACTGGGCGCCGATCGACGGTGACGTCACCTACGGGGATTCCTCAATGACGTTGGACTGGATTACGACCACCTTTCCCGATTGGACAATCAAAGCAACCGATCGTTGTTTGAATGACCCCCTTCAACGATATGTGTTTCTGGTGCCGCGCTGACCGTGAAAGCCCCAGCGTTGGTGGTCGGGAAATTGAGCCCTATTTATGAAAGAAAGTCGCAAGCTGACAGGGGGAAATGCTTGCTTGCCACAGCAGGGTATTCCTTGTATGCTCCTGCCTAAATTGCAGATTGTTCAGGATAAAGGATGAGTCTCATGGAGCTTCCAGAGGATATGCAACAATGCCGTCAAGAGATCGACCGGCTTGATGACGACATTCTCAACATATTGAATGAGCGATCCCAATATGTCATGAAAATCGGGCATTTGAAAAAACAACAGGATTCGTCTGCCCATCTTCACACGCCTGGTCGGGAAGTCGCGATCGTGGAACGGTTGATGCGCAAGAATTCTGGGCCGTTTCCTAGTGAGGCTCTGCGTCATGTGTACCGGGAAATTATGTCGGCGTCCCTTTCTCTCGAGGGGACACAAACGGTCGCCTATTTAGGACCGCCTGCCACCTTTACGCATCTGGCTGCCATGCGGAAGTTCGGTGGATCGGCCGACTATGTGTCGGTCAATAGCATTAAGGATGTGTTTGATGAAGTGGAACGGGGACGGATGCGGTTTGGCGTGGTACCCATAGAAAATTCGACCGAAGGGGTGGTCAACCATACCTTAGATCTCTTCGTGGACTCACCCCTGTTGATTTATGGAGAAGTGATGCTGGAAGTTTCCCATCACTTTCTTTCGAAGGCGGAAAAATTAGGAGAAATCAAGACGGTCTATTCCCATCCACATGCCATCGCCCAATGCCGAAACTGGCTGGAAACTAATCTGCCTTCTGTAAATTTTGCGGAAGAGCCCAGTACGGCTCGGGCTGCTGAGCGGTGCGTAAATGATCCAACCGCCGGGGCCATTGCCTCCGAATTAGCTGCTCAGTTGTATGGGTTGAATATTCTGCGATCACGAATTGAAGATAATATTAATAATTTCACCAGGTTTCTCATTTTATCCCAAAAGGGAGCTGAACCAACCGGTCGTGATAAAACGTCGATCATCGTCTCAGCAAAAGACCGGGTTGGAGCCTTATATGACCTGATCCGCCCGTTTTCATCGAACGGCATTAGTATGACCAAAATTGAATCGCGCCCTACCCGACGAAAAGTCTGGGAATATCTGTTTTATATGGATTTGGAGGGACATCAGGACGATGACCGCCTGAAGAAAGCCCTGGAGGAAGTCAGGTCGCGTTGTTTGATGATGAAGGTTCTGGGGTCGTATTCTTCTCATCAGTAGAGTCTGGTCCAACCTGTAAGCCCTTGAAGGATGGAGATCCGGAATGGGCTGGGGCAATAGATCGTTCTCGGTAGATGAGGTTTTTGGGATTTTCCCGGCATGCGCACAAAAAAAAGAATGTAAACCCATGTCACTGCGTGTCCATCCCACAATCGCCTCGTTAATCCCATATTCTCCAGGGAAACCCTTGGACGAATTGGAGCGGGAACTGGGAATTTCTCAGGCCATTAAACTGGCCTCTAATGAAAATCCTTGGGGTCCTTCGCCCAATGCGCTACAGGTTTTAGCGAAGGCAGCCGCGTCGCTTCACCGGTATCCGGATGGCGGGGCTCACTACCTTCGGCAAGCGATAGCTGAGCGGTGGAAGGTTTCCGATGATCAGGTTCTGGTTGGCAATGGGTCAGATGAAATCATTAGTCTTTTGGTTCGCGCGTTTCTCTCTCCGGGTGATGAAGCGGTCATGGCCGATCTGACGTTTGTGATGTACAAGCTCTCTGTGTTGGGAGGGCATGGTGTGCCGGTAGAAGTGCCCTTGAAAAATTGGGTCCATGATGTAGCGGCCATGGTTGACGCGGTCACCGACCGCACGCGACTCTTTTTCCTCTGCAATCCGAATAATCCCACGGGCACCATGCTGACGGCACGGGAAATCGATGGGTTCCTCTCCCGACTTCCCGATCATGTGGTCGTCGTATTTGACGAGGCATACTATGAATACGTGCGACATCCCGATTTTCCGGACAGCTTGCAGTATGTTCGTGACGGGCGGCCGGTTGTGGTCCTACGGACGTTCTCAAAAATTTATGGGTTGGCAGGATTGCGCGTGGGTTATGGGTATACGACCAAAGAAATCGCCGGATATGTGAATCGTGTTCGTCCCCCTTTCAACGTGAATAGCCTGGCTCAAGAAGCCGCACGTGCAGCCCTTTCCGATGACGATCATGTGGCCAAAAGCCGGGCTATGAACGAAGCCGAAATGACGTTTCTGCAAGAAAGGCTCATCACCATGGGTTTAGAGCCCGTTCCCAGTCAAGCCAACTTTTTGTATTTCAATGTAGGGATTGATGGAAGGCGTGCGTATGACGCGTTGCTTCGGGAAGGCGTTATCGTTCGGCATATTCGTGGGCCCATGCTCCGAGTGACCATTGGGCAACCGACCGAAAATCGGCGCTTTCTTGAATCGTTGGCCCGAGTGCTTCCCACGCTGTCATAGCGCAAGGATTCAGATTCTATTAATGGTTATCGTCTTAAAACCCGAAGCCACAGAACAGAATGTTGATCACTTGATTGATCGTCTTCGTTCGTTAGGGATGGTCACGCAAATCACGAAGGGGAAAGAACGGACCATTGTGGCGGTACTTGGCGATGACCGGGTGCTCCAAGGGCAACCCTTGAGCGTGTTTCCCGGTGTGGAAAGTGTGACTCCGATTCTAGCGCCCTGGAAGTTAGTGAGCCGTGAATTTCAAAAACACGATTCCGTCATCGACGTGGCCGGCGTGAAAGTCGGGGGAAGTCGGATCGTGATTATGGCCGGTCCCTGCGCGGTGGAGAAATTAGAAATTACGGTGGGCATCGCAAAAGAAGTGGCTAGGGCCGGTGCCACCATTTTGCGTGGCGGCGCGTATAAGCCTCGTACATCGCCCTATTCCTTTCAGGGGTTGGGACAGGAAGGATTGGAGTTTTTAGCTGAGGCCAGGAGGCAAACCGGCCTTCCGGTGGTGAGTGAAATTTTGGATGCTCGTGATCTCGGACATTTTTTGGAAAAAGCGGATGTGATTCAAGTTGGCGCCCGGAATATGCAGAATTTTGAACTATTAAAAGAGGTCGGGGCCTATGACAAACCCGTCTTGTTGAAGCGTGGGCTGTCGGCCACGATTAAAGAGTTACTCTTATCCGCGGAATATATTATGTCCCGTGGCAATCGGAATGTCATGCTGTGTGAAAGGGGAATTCGCACCTTTGAGCCTCAGTATCGCAATACGCTCGATTTAAGTGCGGTGCCCACCCTAAAAGAAATGACGCATCTGCCGGTTATTGTTGATCCAAGTCACGCAACCGGGAATTGGAAGCTTGTGGCTCCTATGGCTAAAGCCGCAATTGCGGCTGGAGCTGACGGCTTGTTGATTGAAGTCCACTCTAATCCGGAATGTGCCTTGTGCGACGGAGAGGAATCGCTGAAGCCTAGCCGGTTTTCCGAACTCATAAATGAATTACAAAAGGTGGCGCAGGCTGTCGGCCGGGAACTTTGATTGTTCTCTTGTGATTCCGACACTTTTGCCTTCCATCATGTCGACTTCCCATTCAAAACCGCTGTTCCGGCATGTGACCATTATCGGGATGGGTCTCCTTGGCGGCTCTCTCGGCCTTGCGTTGAGGGAGCAGGGCTTAGCCAAAACGGTCGTGGGGATCGGTCGTCGACAAGAAAATCTCGAACTAGCCGTTCGAATGGGTGCGATTGATCAATTTTCCCTGGAGCCACATCGGGCGGTGAGCCAATCGGATTTAATTGTCCTGGCCACTCCTGTAGAGACTTACCTCTCGCAAATCGACCTGTGGGGAAAGGATCTGGCCTCGTGCGCTATCGTAAGTGATGTGGGAAGCGTGAAGGGTCAACTGGTCTCAAAAATTGAAGCCTCCCTCCCTCCCTCGACATTTTTTGTCGGCGCCCATCCGATTGCTGGAAAAGAAAAGTCTGGAGTGGCGTATGCCGATTCGCATCTGTTTCAAGGCGCCCGATGTATTCTGACTCCGACTCCCCATACGAATGCCCAGGCCCTGGAAAGGGTTCGTCACCTTTGGGAAACTGTCGGATCTGTGGTGGCATCAATGGATCCCATGGACCATGATTGGGTCTTCGGTGCGGTGAGCCATCTGCCACATATCGTGGCGTTTTCTCTGATGCATACCTTAGAGGCGTTGCAAGGACGAACATCCCAGCCTGCGGATCTGCTGAATTTTTCTGGGGGAGGTTTACGCGATACCACGAGGATTGCGGCCAGTTCGCCGGAAATGTGGCGGGATATTTGTGTCGCCAATCATGCGAATCTGGTGGAGATGGTTGATCGGTATATGGAACAGTTACAAGATTTCCGGGAGTTATTGAGCAAACGGGATGCACCTGGATTATACCAGGCGATTGCACGGGCCAAAGCCTCACGAGAACGGTTGATATGAGTCATTTCACCATTACTCCGACCAAAATACCCCTTCGTGGCCGCATGTCGGTTCCTGGGGACAAATCCATTACGCATCGCGCCCTCATCTTTGGAGCCTTGGCGCAGGGCCAAACACGCATTGTGGGCTACTCTCTTGGTGAAGATTGTCTGAATACCCTTGCTGTGATTCGAGCCTTAGGGGCTGAGGTCCAGGAAACGACTCCGGGACTTGAGGTGACCGGCAAAGGACTCTGGGGCCTGCAGGAACCTTCAAATGTGTTGGATTGTGGAAATTCCGGGACAGGATTGCGCCTTTTGGCTGGCGTCTTAGCCGGGCAAAATTTCTTTTCCGTTCTGACTGGTGATACTTCTCTAAGAAGTCGTCCGATGGGCCGGGTGGTCACTCCTCTCCGGCAAATGGGGGCCGTTATCTCGGGAAGACATGGGGGTGAGTTGGCTCCTTTAGCCATTCAAGGAACCGGGCTCAAGGGGATTTTCTACGAATCGCCTGTCGCAAGTGCTCAAATTAAATCATGTGTCCTTTTGGCCGGGCTCTTTGCCGAAGGGGCGACCACTGTGAAGGAGCCGAGACGATCTCGAGATCATACGGAACGTCTCTTATCGTATTTGGGAATTCCCCTTCAGGTGGATGGGTGTACCGTGCAACTTCAAGGCCGTTCCTCTTTTGATGGAAAGCTGATTGAGGTACCTGGAGATATTTCGGCTGCGGCATTTTTTATGGTTGCGGCATCGATCGTTCCTGATTCGGATATCTTGCTTAATAATATAGGATTGAATCCGGAACGCACGGGTATTCTGGATATTCTTCTCGAGATGGGGGCTGATATCACTATCGTCAACCAACGAGAAATATCGGGGGAACCGGTAGGTGATATCCGTGTGCGGTCTGCTCCGCTGAAGGGAATGGTCATTGGGGCTGAACTCATTCCCAAAACGATTGATGAATTGCCTATATTGTGTGTCGCTGCCGCTTTGGCCCATGGTCAGACACGCATTACCGGAGCACAGGAACTTCGCGTGAAAGAGACTGATCGTATTCGAGCAATGGCAACTGAATTATCACGCCTCCATGTGGAAGTTGAGGAACAGCCGGATGGTTTAGTTATCAATGGCGGTTCCCGCCTTAAGGGTGCGGTTTGTCAAAGTTATGGCGATCATCGGGTTGTCATGTCGCTGGCCATTTGCGGATTAGTGGCGGAGTCTCCGATTATTATTGAGGATGTGGCATGCGTTGAGACGTCCTTCCCTGGGTTTAAGGATAAGCTGTTGGATTTATTGACAAATTCTGAGCGGGCATTATAATGCTCCAGAAATTAGTTTCTAAAAGGAGAACAGGGCCGTTCCACGTCGTTGGTTAATGATCACTATTGACGGTCCAGCTGGAGTCGGGAAGAGCACTGTGGCCAAGTGTTTGGCTGCCCGACTTGGATATGTTTACCTGGATACGGGGGCTTTGTATCGAGCAATTGCCTGGAAAGTTCAACACGAACAGCTGGATCCGAATAATCTTGCTCACATTCAAGCACTTCTAGCGCGGACCGATCTGCGACTGATGCTGAGTGGGGATGTCCTTTCCATTTGGGTCGATGGGCAGGCCTTAAACCAAGAGGTCATCAGAACGCCAGGCATTAGCCAGTTGGCTTCCTGCATTGCAGCAATTCAGTCCGTCAGGGACTGGTTACTCCCGATTCAGCGAAAAGTTGTTGGTGAAGTTGGGATTATTGCTGAGGGAAGGGATATGGGGACGCGAGTGTTCCCAAGCGCTGATGTGAAGTTTTTTCTCGATGCGGAATTGGAGGTTCGAGCGATTCGACGGCAACGAGAATTAGGTCAACAAGGGAAAGATATTGACCTGAAAACCGTGCGTAACGACATAGCTGTCCGGGATGATCGTGACCGGACAAGAATGGTTGATCCTTTATGTCCGGCGCCGGAGGCGATCATGGTTGATACCTCTCGACAATCTGTTAAAGAAGTTGTCGGACACATGATGCAAATTATAGCGGATCGTTTGTGAGTGGAGTGGCCTACGGGCTGTTATGGTTCCTGTTTAATGGGGTGGCGCGTCTCCTGTTTCGATTTCGGACAGAGGGTTCCCAGCATTTTCCCAAGACAGGCGGAATCATCGTTGCGGCTAATCATGCCAGCTACCTTGATATTCCCCTGCTAGGGTGCGCGATTCGACGGCGGGTTTTTTTTTTAGGGAGAGCGAGCTTATTTCCCAATCGGTATCTGAATTGGGCCTTGCAAAAGCTCGGCTGGATCCCTTTAAAAACGCACAGACTGGACAGGAAAGCCTTTGGGCAGGCACTCTCTCATTTGCAAGCAGGAGAACCCGTAGTTATTTTCCCTGAGGGAACAAGAACGGAGGACGGGTCCTTGCAGATCGGAAAGCCGGGCCTGGGGTATTTGGTAGCCGAATCACAATGCCAGGTGATTCCTGCGTATATTTCTGGTACCTTTACAGTTCTTCCCATTCAGGCTCGATGGCCGCGGCTGTTTCCATTAAGGGTCAGCCTTGGAAAGCCGTTGAAATTTTGTAAAGAGGAGGGGAAGAGCGTCAAGGCATTTTATGAGGACGTATCGATAACGGTTATGGAACATATTGCTCAATTGGGTGGCGTTCCCTCTCCGACTCAGCAGGCGTATGAAACAGATTCAAGAAGCAAGTTGTGTGAATAATCATGGCAATCACCATTTAACCCGCCAAACTCTCCTGGAGGTATCAAAAGTCGGATGAATACTCTTACTCAACAACCTGAAAAAATTGATCGCGAAACTCTTGCCGCATTATACGATGAAACGTTCAAAAATATTGAAGAAGGAACGATTACCGAGGGAAAAGTCATTGATATACAGCGAGATCGTGTGGTGGTGGATATTGGCTATAAGTCTGAAGGCATGATCCCTGCTGACCAATTCTCTCCAGAAGAGTTGGAACAACTGGCGGTGAATGACCCGGTTCAAGTGTATATCGAGCAATGTGAGGATGCGGATGGCAATTTGCTCCTCTCCAAAGAAAAAGCCGACAAGATGAAGGTTTGGGAAGACTTGGAGGTTGCTCACAAAGATGAAAAACAAGTGCAAGGGAAAGTCATTTCTCGGATTAAGGGCGGTATGATTGTTGATATTGGCGTGAAGGCCTTTTTGCCAGGATCGCAAATTGACTTAACGCCGGTCAGAGATCTGGATGGCCTGGTCGGGAAAACGTATAACTTTAAAATTATTAAAATTAACCACCGTCGTGGCAATGTCGTGGTCTCCAGGCGGGCGCTTCTCGAAGAAACTCGTGATAAACGAAGACAATCCACATTATCGACATTGTCTGAAGGGCAGTTGATTGAAGGGACTGTGAAGAACATTACGGATTATGGGGCGTTCTTGGATTTAGGAGGTATTGATGGTCTGTTACACATTACCGATATTTCCTGGGGCCGTGTGGGGCATCCATCAGATATGTTTTCCATAGGAGATCGGGTTGAAGTCCTCGTATTGAAATACGACCGTGAAACGGGTCGCATATCATTGGGCGTTAAGCAAAAATCTCCAGATCCTTGGACCAAAGTTGAAGAAAAATATCCGGCAAGAAGTCGTGTAAATGGGAGGGTAGTGAGCTTGACCGATTATGGTGCGTTTGTCGAATTGGAACCAGGGGTTGAGGGTTTGGTTCATGTGTCCGAAATGTCTTGGACCCATGAGGTTCGCCATCCATCAAAGGTCGTGTCTGTGGGCGATACCATAGAAGCTCAGGTGCTCCATGTTGACCAACATAGCCGGAAAATTTCTCTGGGGATGAAACAAACTGCTCCTAACCCATGGGATATTATTGAGGACAAATACCCTGAAGGCACGGAGATTGAAGGCAAGGTAAAAAGTGTCACCGACTTTGGTGCTTTTGTCGGTTTAGATGAAGGTGTCGATGGGTTGATCCATATTTCTGATATGTCGTGGACCAAGCATATTAAGCATCCTTCCGAGCTATTCAAGAAGGGGCAATCGGTCAAAGCCGTTATTTTAAAAATTGATAAAGAAAAAGAGCGGTTATCTTTGGGGTATAAGCAGTTAATCTCGGATCCATGGGTCTCTGAAATTCCCCAGCAATATCATGTTGGCGAAGTCACCACAGGCAAAGTTTCCAAAATCGCCGACTTTGGGGTATTCGTGGAATTGGAAGGCGGCGTAGAAGGGCTGATTCACATCAGTGAGATCGGGCCGGATGCGCAGGAGCGGCTGGAGGAAAAATTTGCTGTTGGTCAGGAAGTAGCGGCCAAAATTGTGAAGGTTGATTGTGATGATCGGAAAATTGCTTTAAGCCTTTGGGAGCATTTGAAGGATCTGGAACAAAGTGAGGTTGAAGAATTTAATAGCTCTCAAGGCAGTGTCGATCAGAGCCTTGGCCGAGTAGTTCAAAAGAAAGATCAGGGTGATGAAGGCGAATAGGCTTTATGGGCAGGATGATTTGGCTGACCGTGGGATCTATGGCCAATCCCGAATGCCATGAGTAATGGGTATCCTCTATGGAAACGCGTGCTGTGGATGATTCTCGGAGGCCTTGTCCTGTTTAGTGTCGGGAAAAGCCTCATTCCTGAACTATTGTTAGCAGGTAAGGATGGTGTGGCGATTGTTCGTGTCGAGGGTCCCATTCTTGATTCCTATCAGACTGTCGAGGAATTAAAAAACTTTGCTGACGATCCTTTGGTTAAAGCGATCGTGGTGCGAATTGATAGCCCAGGAGGGGGCGTGGCGCCTTCTCAAGAAATTTATAATGCCGTTAAGAGAGTGAGAAAAGAAAAGAATAAAACGGTGATTGCCTCAATGGGCACGGTGGCGGCATCTGGAGGCTATTACATTGCCGTGGGCACCGATCGTATTCTCGCTAATCCCGGTACCTTGACGGGGAGTATTGGCGTCATTATGCAATTGGCAAATTTCCACGAGTTACTTGAAAAAATCGGGGTCAAGAACCTTGTAGTCAAAAGTGGAAGATATAAGGATATCGGCTCTCCTTTCCGTCCCATGAATGATGAAGATCGCCAGGTCTTAGAGTTGGTGATGAATGATGTCCATCGTCAATTTATCGATGCGGTGGCCGAAGGGCGATCCCTGGATGTGGCGGAAGTCGAGCAGCTAGCAGACGGGCGAGTCTTTACGGGGCAGCAGGCCAAGTCAATTTTGTTAGTTGATGATATCGGTGATTTACACGATGCCATTAAGTTGGCCGGCGAATTAGGCGGAATTGAGGGGGAACCACGAGTCATGGAGGTGAGCAAGCCGTTTTCATTCAGGGATTTACTTGAAAGCACATTCCTTGGAAGCGTTCGAACCTTTGCCACGACTCATTTTCCTACCCCGTTGCTGTATCTTTGGGTGGCTTGATCTGGAATGGATCAATAACTCCTTTTGAGAAGCAATGCTCATTGGCATGATTCAAGGTTGGAAAAGCGAGTCTCTGTGAGAAGGAGGATCGGATGACAAAAGCGGATCTCATCGAAAAGTTGGCGGAAAAGGCTCCTCAATTGAGTCGAAGGCAGGCCGAGTTAGTAGTCAACACCATTTTTGATTCTATCCGTGATTCTTTAAAGCGTGGAGAAAAAACAGAAATCCGCGGGTTTGGAAGTTTTCGTCTTCGGCACCGCCAGACCAAAGAGGGGCGTAACCCCAAAACCGGAGAATCGGTGTCCGTGCCTGAAAAGCGCATGCCGTTTTTTAAAGCCGGCAAAGAGATCAAAGAATTGTTAAACCCTGAGTTACCACCTGTATAATATAGTTCTATGATCGAACCTTCTCAAACAGAACAAGAGATTCCCTGGACCGCCGAGGCCTCCTCTCGACTGGAACGCGCTCCTATGTTCCTGAGAGGTATGGTGCGTCGTCTTGCAGAAAAAAAGGCCAAAGAATTGGGATATACAGAAATTACCGCTGAAACATTAGACCAATTTAAGCAGCAAATGATGGGCTCGATGGGGGGTGCGGCTGGCATGAACCAAGCTGCCGAGGACATGGCTCAAGGCAAACTCCCCTGGACCGCCGAGGCGCGGAAACGCCTAGAGGCCGTTCCAGAGTTCATGCGAAGTATGATTGGCAGGATCGCTGAAGATGTGGCTAAAGAACGCGGCCATATGGAAGTGAATGTAGAATTATTTGAAAAGGTGGAAGCCTTAGGGGATATTCCGCTCGAGAAAAGCGTGCCTATGGAATGGACCGATGACGCGTTGGTTTTGTTGAATAAGCGTATTCAGGATTCACCTCCGATTGCTATGGAATTTGTGACGGATATGTTAAAGCGGGATGCCGAGGATCTAGCCAGGGAGCAAGGGATCTCGAAGATTGATGGTGAGACCTTGAACCGTCTCTGGGAGGAGCCGCCTACACAGGTTGCATGGACGGATGAGGCCTGGAAACGTTTGCATACCTCACCGGATTTTGTTCGAAGCGGCATTCGAAAAGCAGCAGAACGCCGTGCGAGAAAACTCGGGCTAACCACTATCGACTCTGAACACCTTACCACATTTCGAAATGAAGCCATGATGAAAGCCGTCAAACGGATTCGAAGTTTTGGCTATCAGGAACTGACATTTGATGCGTTCGGCGATGCTATGCAAAAAGTTAAACGATTAAAGGGGAATGAGCAGGCGGAGCATCGCTTGGATGAGATCAGGGATTACATGAAGAAAAAGCCTGAAGTTGGCGTACTGGGTGATGAACTGATGACCCGTTTCAGGAATTATTTAAAAGGAGAAGGAAAGCTATAACTGGTCTCTGATTCGTCCGCTTCTGGTTGTGAGGTTGGAAGCCCTCTTGAAATTCCCCCCTGTATTACTTCCCCCGAGCCCCTTCTTTCGCAAGTTGATCGACAAGGTCATTTTCTGGATTGCCGGAATGAGCTTTCACTTTGACCCAGTGAATAGTGATGCCTGATTCGTTGACTGCCTGTGCGTAAGCTTGGGTAAATGGTAGTTTGGCGCGCCAGAATCCAGTTGCCCAACTTTCTAGTCCTTGGTAGTCAAAGTAAATCGTCATTTCTGTAATCCCTTGGGATTGACACCATTTGATGGCTTTGAGGATGGCGAAAATTTCTCCAGCGACATTTCGGTGGTTCAGGGCAGCCTGCGGAATGTCGTTCCCCTTGTCCCGGTGAATTTCTACACCATTTTTTTTGATCAGTACCCCCCATCCCAGTCGAAGAGAGCCATCGTCTTGGGTCAAGCAGGATCCATCGACCCAAACTTCGATATTCGAGGACGATTTTGCTGCTACCGGTCGCTTCTTTTTGAGTGGGTGACTGCTTGATCGAGAAGAAAGAAAAGCTTCCGCTTCTTTTCGGTTGGGGAAGGCTTTATATTCAGCTCCGGGAAAATGGTGTACTTGGGCACGGCAGGCATCCCAATTTTCAAAGATCCCAATCGTGCGGCCGCGGCGAACGGCATAGAATTTCATGAAGGATTAATGTGTGGAGTATTCACAAATAAGGTTTTTTGACATGAGCAGTGGTTGCTTGAAGCGGGTTTGTTCCATGACGAGGAATTTTAGTGTGATTATTGGCTGACTCCCCCTTGTAAAGCCATAATTCTACTCTTGGCCAAATCAATTTTTGTCATTTCCTCAGGATTGTCCCCTGCCAATATTAGAAAAGTTTCATATTCTTGAATGGCGCGTTTTGGATTATGTGCTTCATAAGCTTCAGCCACGTTGAATCGGGCCTGGGCATAGTTTGGCTGTAAGGACAAAGCCCGCTCATAGGTTTCGATAGCCTTGGGTACCTTGCCGAGTTGGGCTAAAACTGAGCCATAACTATTGAGGATGACTGCTGAGTATGGCTGGATGGTCAGGGCTTGTTTCAGGGCAGTGGAGGCTTCTGAAAGTCTGCCCATGTTTCGTAAAGCCAATCCTAAACGATGGTGGGCTTCCGCTAACTGTTTCGGATCAGATAGGCCATATTGAATAGCTTTTTGGTAAGCGTCAACGGCTCGTTCTGGCTGCTTGTTGCCACACGAGGCAAATAAGGCTATCTCTCCTCTAGCAAATTGCTGAAGTCCTAAAAATTCTTTTATTGATCCTAATTGTCCTCCTGTGCCCTGGTGGTCTTTCTCCTGGGGATCTGGATCTTCAATATAGGAAAGAAATTTTGCATGACTGCCATCTAACAGCGTTTCATAGGGATCAAGAACGAAAACGGCCATGACCAGTTGGTCCTGTTTTCCTTGCGTGTGTCGCATGAAATATTGATGCGTTGTCGTGGCTTCTCCCGTCCGATGCAGAGTACCAGAATCGGGAGTTTGCTCTTTTAGAAGCTGGGACGAATGAAAAAAGAATTCCCGAGCGGGGGGTAATTGATTCAGGGTATGACGAAGTATCGGATAGCCTTCCAAAGACAGACCATGTGGGAATACGGTGATGAATCCCACAAGGGTCTGATCTTCATTAAATATGAACCATTGCGCCTGCTTATTGGGTAAATTGGTTTCACGAAAGACTTCCGTCCATCCTCCCCAATGAGATTCCTTTACGCCGGGTTGCAGCCAACTTGTTTGAGCCTCTGTTTTGGTTTGGCACAAAGTGGCCTTTTCTAAGAGGTCGAGGTCGCTTTCGGAGGGAGGAAGATTTGAGGCGGGGGGAGAGCTGGCGCAATGTGGAAGTAAGCAAAAAAGCAAGAATACTTTGAGGAAATTTGTCGGTTTTTTATGGAGTCGATTAAGATGGTTGATCGGTTGTCCCATTATTACCGGCTCTTGAGGATAGAGGATCGATATGTTGCAGAGTAACGGCGATTTGGAGTCTAGAGTCCGAATGAGATAGTAAGTGCCATATGGACAATTTAGAAAGTCCCGCTCTTACTTGCTAGTGATGTAAACAACGATGGTGCCAGGGAGAAATTCACCTCATGGTGGGCGATACTGGGATCGAACCAGTGGCCTCTTCCGTGTGAAGGAAGCGCTCTTCCACTGAGCTAATCGCCCGCGGGAGCCAATTTATCACAATGCTGGGAAGGGAGCAACGAAGTCCGAGAGGGTGGCAATGGTTGTCTTGACGGTAGCAGAAAATGTGGAGTAGGCTGACAAGAGGTGTTTCATCGACTTGACCAAGGAGGTGCACCATGGACAAGCAAGAGCGTAAATATGAATCTAAAAAACCAAGCTCTCCCAAAGAATCCGAGGACGTTCAGGCTGATCCGAATGTTGCGGAGACCGGTCAACGTCTAAAAGAAGAAATGGATGAGCTGGTTGATGAAATTGACAAAGTTCTAGAAGAAAATGCGGCTGAATTTGTCAAAAATTATGTACAGAAAGGTGGAGAATAAATGCGAGAGGTTTGTTGATTTCTGAAAATTCGTTCCTGCCATTTGTTTCTCGCCGGCCATCCTAACGCCTTTGCCGTTCCCGGTTTTTCTCAGATTCTATTCCACTGGGTGTCTTTCGATCTCGCAGCCTTTCACAGCGTATTTTGATAGTTTAGTTCGACAAATGTCCTTCTTGAATGACCTGTCCCTTCATGGAGAAATTAAGCCTCTTTCCTTTTGGTCTACTCAGGATGAAGTGTGCCGACTGCCTATGGGGGGAAAGTCGGAGAATTTTTCGCTATTTTTTGTTATGATTTGTTGGGAATGTACTGAGACAAATTGATGAAAGACTAAAACATGGCCGTGATGCATTTGACCGATATTGTCCAACTTATGGATCAGGTGAAAGCCTATTACCCAGAGGCCGATACTGATTTTATCAGACGAGCTTACGACTATTCCGCGAAAGCTCATGAAGGTCAAACTCGACGAACGGGCGAGCCTTATGTCCAGCATCCTCTAGCGGTGGCTGGAATTTTAACTTTTTTGAAGTTAGACGTCCCCGCGATTGTCGCTGGATTATTACATGACACCCTCGAAGATACCGTGGCGACGAGAGCCGAGTTAGAAAAAGAATTTGGAAGTGACGTGGCTCGTTTAGTTGAAGGCGTCACAAAAATTGGGCAGATTCCTTTTAAAACCGATGAAGAGAAACAGGCGGAAAATTTCCGAAAAATGGTTCTCTCTATGGCTGATGATATTCGAGTGGTGTTTATCAAGTTAGCGGACCGATTGCATAACATGCAGACACTTGAGGCGTTGGCGGACGAAAAACGGAGAAAAATTGCACAAGAAACAATGGAAATTTATGCACCGTTAGCCAACCGGCTTGGTATGAGTTGGATTAAGCAGCAGCTAGAGGATTTGTGCTTCCAATATTTGGAGCCGGATGCCTGGTCTCACTTAAAACTACGGTTAGCCAAAAAGGATGAAGAGCGACAGGAATATATCCAATCCCTGATTCACTTGGCCCAGCAGGCCCTTTTGGACGTAGGGCTGCCAGGACAGATCGATGGACGTCCCAAGCATCTCTTTAGCATCTATCAAAAAATGGAGCGACGGTCCGTATCTTTTGACGAAATCTTTGACTTGACGGCGGTTCGTATTGTGACGGATACCAAAATGAATTGTTACGCCATTTTGGGATTGTTGCATTCCATTTGGCCTCCCGTCCCTGGTCGTTTTAAAGACTACATTGCGACTCCGCGTTCGAACTTGTATCAATCGTTACACACGACGGTTGTTGGTCCACAAGGAGAGTATGTGGAATTCCAAATCCGGACGGCGGATATGCATCGAATTAATGAATACGGTGTGGCGGCCCATTGGCTCTATAAGGAGCCTGGAAAAGTTGGCGAACGGGACGAACAGGTATTCAACTGGCTCAGGCAGTTTGTGGAATGGCATAAGGATCTTGCCGATAACCGACAGTTTATGGATTCGGTTAAATTGGATTTATTTCATGATGTTGTGTTTGTGTTTACGCCAACTGGGGAAGTGCGGGAGATCCCTGTCGGAGCTACTCCATTGGATTTTGCATATGCGATTCATACGGAAATCGGAGATCATTGTGTCGGGGCAAAGATTAATGGGAAATTAGTTCCTCTCCGTTATCAATTAAACAGTGGGGATATGGTAGAGATTCTGACTTCCCCCTCGCAGGTGCCTCATCGGGGATGGTTGAAATTTGTCCGAACTTCACGGGCCAAAACGAAAATCAAACATTGGTTTAAAGTTGAAGAGCAAAAGCGGGCACTGGAACTTGGGCAAAGGCTGTTGGAGCAAGAATTTCGGCGACACAATCTTCCTGTTGCACAATCTTTGAAATCTGATCGCCTTTCATCAATGGCTAAGGCAAAGGGCAGTGAAACGGTGGAAGAATTGATTCGACAGGTTGGATTCGGCCGTTTGTCTCCTGATCAAATTGTCAGTCATTTTTACGAAAGTGCTGAACAAGGGCCTTCGCCCCTCACGAAGGGCATCTCTCAC
This sequence comes from Nitrospirales bacterium, assembly GCA_021604105.1. Lineage (GTDB taxonomy): Bacteria > Nitrospirota > Nitrospiria > Nitrospirales > UBA8639 > Nitrospira_E. The sequence goes on from BQIW01000019.1 coordinate 54,299, forward strand.
TCTCATCAGCAAAAGGTCCCTGGACTTCTTCGAGAGGGGTCTGTGAAGTTTGGGGGAACCAAAGATGTGTTGATGCAACTCTCCAAGTGTTGTAAGCCTGTTCCTGGTGAGCCCATTCGTGGATATATTACCCGAGGGAGGGGGTTGACCATTCATGCGATCGATTGTCCGAACTTTCAATCATTAGAATGGGATCACAATCGTTTGGTGGAGGTGGAGTGGGATTCGGAGCTTGACGGCACGCATTCAGTTGAAGTGTCAGTTTTGACTATGGATCAAACTGGTGTGTTGGCTAAGGTTTCTGCTGGAATTTCTCAGTGTCAAGCCAATATTACCAGGGCAGAGATATCTACCAGGGAGGACCGAAAAGCTGTTTTGGACTTTGTCATCGAAGTCAAAAATACTGCGCACCTTGAACTTATACTACAGGAAATTCAAAGGGTTGACGGCATTCTTTCTGCAAAGCGAGTGCGAGGATGGTAAAGGGGAAGGTGAGGGGCATTTAAGAGGGGTTATGGTTTTTAGGAGGCAAAGAGATGTTTAATCGGCTTCCAGGTAGAAGTTGGAGCTTTTCTGCGACTCCGGCATTGAGTTCAAGTACCTGCCATGACTGTTTAAACGAATAATGGCGTGGGCAGTGGTCGTCTACCCTCGTACAGATAGGGACGTTTGCTTCAATGTGGATGATGGTTCCCTTCTTGTCCAACCATAATATATCAAGTGGGATCTTAGTATTCTTCATCCAAAAGGTCCAATACCCCAATTTTGGAAAAATAAAGAGCATGCCATGATTCTCTTCCATGGCCGTCCGGTACATCAGGCCTTGAGCTCTTTTGTCTAGTGTATCGGCCACCTCTGCAAAGATTATTGCTCCCTTGGGCGTTGTGATGCTTGCAAGTCCGTTAGCCTGTCGGTCACTTATTTCATCAAAAGCGTGTAGGTGAGATCCAATGATGAAACTCATGCCTAAGCAAAAGGGCACGATGACTCTCCAAGGCCAGCAATGAAAGTTCAGCCAGTTATTAGGCTGGCTTGGTAAGAGTCGGTGGGGGCGTTTTATGAGAGAATACATATTTTTATGGTTGTGAATGTGGCGTGATGAGAGCAGATTTGTCAAATAAAACTGTCTCCGATCTTAATACCTAAAATGCCGCAAGAGGGTCTTGACCAGACCATCTTTGGAAATTATAATGATTCGTTTACAAGAAGAGTGAATTTGTTCTGCTCCTGTTTTTAGAACAAAATACGAATGTTTTTGTTGATGATCTGTACATGCAGGGGCTAATTTCTGCCTTGTTTGTCTTCACTTCAAAAAGATCTTCATCTTAATAATTTCCATGATGTAATTCCAAGCGGTTCAAGCAGAAGACGGTCCTACTCATTCGAAGGGCAGGTACCCAAGCGGTCAACGGGGGCAGACTGTAAATCTGCTGCCATCGGCTTCCAAGGTTCGAACCCTTGCCTGCCCACCATGACTGACTGAAAAGGACGGATTTAGTAGTTGCGATGAGATGTCTTGTGGAAAGAAAATTTTCTCAATATATAAGGGCTAAATCAAGCTGCGGGCGTAGCTCAGTGGTAGAGTTCCAGCCTTCCAAGCTGGCTGTCGCGGGTTCAAATCCCGTCGCCCGCTCCATTGTTATTGGGTGGGCTTAGAACTTGGTGTGCCTGTTTGAGGCGAATATCTTCTTGGGGGAGTGCTAGGGCCCATGTAGCTCAGTTGGTAGAGCACGTCCTTGGTAAGGACGAGGTCACGCGTTCGATCCGCGTCGTGGGCTCCAGCAACGATACAATTGAGAATAATTGCGTAGTTAAGGAAAAGGTAGGGCATGGCGAAGGCGAAATTTGAGCGGAAGAAGCCGCATGTCAATGTGGGGACGATCGGGCACGTTGACCATGGGAAGACGACCCTGACGTCGGCCTTGACGAAAGTGATGGGCGATACGGGGAAGGCGAAGTTT
>BQIW01000020.1 GCA_021604105.1 Nitrospirales bacterium
CTGGTCTTAGAATATGGAGTGAATTCTGGCACCTTGTTTTATCAAACTGGCCTGGACATATCTACAGAGGTGATTCAGGCGTTGGATCGGGAAAGTGGTGAGATCCGTACCCCCTAGTTTCAAAGGGTGGTTTGTGGTCATGACGATCAATGGTGGCAGAGACACAAGGAGAGAAAGGGGTCAATATGGCTGAGGGTGAGTTAGATATTCTCCAGATTCAGGCATTGCTTCCGCACAGGTATCCATTCTTGTTAGTGGATCGAATCCTTGAAATCCAAGATGCGACAAGGATTGTGGGCATCAAAAACGTCACGGCCAATGAACAGTTTTTTCAAGGGCATTTCCCCGGGCATCCTATCATGCCCGGCGTGTTACTTTTAGAAGTGATGGCACAGGTCGGCGGGGTATTGGCCAGGAAAACGGCAATGGGGACCGGGCACCCTACCGTTTTTCTCACCGGAATTGAAAAAGCCAAGTTTCGGCGGCCCGTCGTTCCTGGCGATCAATTGCGGGTTGAGGTCGAGGTGCTCCGGCGAAAAGATCCATTTTGGAAAATGGCCGGGAAAATCCTGGTCGAGTCTTCCTTGGTCTGCGAAGCTGAAATGACCGCCATGGTCAAAGTGGAAGGGAATGAGGCCTAGGTGCGGTCAACAGGGTTGTGACGCGAAGTCTGGTTTTGAAATCATTTTCAACGCAATAAAGTGAGACATTGATGAATATTCATCCCACTGCAATTGTCCATCCCAAAGCAACCGTAGGAGAAGATGTCGTCATCGGACCCTATTGCGTCGTGGGTGAACATGTCACGATTGGAAGTCAAACCGAATTAGTGGCGCATGTGTGTGTGGAGGGGCATACGGATATTGGCCGGTGTTGCCGGTTTTATCCATTTGTCTCGATTGGAACCCCTCCGCAGCATTTGCAATATAAAGATGAGCCCACCAGGGTCTGTATGGGGGATCATAATATTGTTCGTGAGAATGTGACGATTAATCGGGGTACGGCCTTTGGAAGCGGAGTGACCAGAATCGGACACCATAATTTTTTTATGGCGTATACCCATGTGGCTCATGATTGTGAACTGGGTAATCATATTGTGATGGCCAATGCGGCAAATTTAGCCGGCCACGTGTCTGTGGGAAATTCTGTCGTGATCGGCGGCTTAGTTGGGGTGCACCAATATGTACGGATTGGTGAATATGGGATGGTGGGAGGGTGTTCCGCCTTAGGACGGGATGTCCCGCCGTTTGTTCGTGCCGCCGGAGGCTATCGTGCACAGATGTTTGGGCTGAATACGATTGCCTTGCGACGCCATGGGTTTTCCGGAGCACGCATAAATACCTTAAAGGCCGCATTTGAACTTTTGTTCCGACAGGGACATCGTCTTCAAGAAGCCATTAAACTTGCCCGTAACGAGTACGGGGAAAGTACAGACGTCATGACGTTACTCACTTTTTTAGAAAGTACCAGCCGCGGGATCTGCCAAGTGTCCTCTCGGGAGTTGGATGATGATGAGGAGTAAGTCTGTGTTCGACTTGGTGCGCAGGCTATGATTTCTCCTGAACAAGATGAGCGGATTGGACTGATTGCGGGTAACGGGCGCTTTCCGATTATTTTTGCGGAGAATGTCCGGCGATTAGGGTTTTCAGTTTCCGCCATCGCACATGTGGGTGAGACTCTTCCTGAGCTTGAATCTCATGTGGATCGTATTCATTGGCTTAAGGTCGGGCAGTTTAGTAAGGCCTTGGCGGCATTAAAGGGGGATGGCATCCGTCAAGCCGTCATGTTGGGTGGCATCCACAAATCGCATGTCTTTACGGCACTTCGGCCGGACCTCAGAGCCTTAGCGATTTTTAGCCGCTTGAAGCACTGGAAGGACGATGCCATCCTGAGAGCGGTGGCTGGAGAATTAGAGCGGGAGGGGATTCAGATTCGGGAGTCCACGTTTGGCCTTGAAGGTATTCTGGCGAGAGAGGGTAATCTTGCCTACCGGAAACCAACGCGCAAAGAGTGGGACGATATTCAATATGGTTGGGATACCCTGGAAACTTTGGGAAAGTTAGATATTGGGCAATGTGTCGTGGTAAAAAATCGGGTGATTGTCGCTGTTGAAGCCGTTGAGGGGACGGACGGGACCATTACTCGTGGAGGGACTCTTGGCGGCAAGGGAACCGTGGTGGTCAAACGAACGAAACCGCGGCAGGATCTTCGGTTTGATTTGCCGGCTGTTGGTCCTCAAACCATTCAATCCATGGTCGCCGGTAAGGCTTCAGTTCTTGCGATAGAAGCCGGGCGCACCGTCGTTCTTGATCGGGAAGAGATGTGTGCCAACGCCAAATTAGCAGGTATCGCGATTGTTGGAATCGCTCCATCCGGCCTTTTACAGCATGCCGCGTCCTCTGATGTTCCACCACGGTAAGGGGCGAGGTTCCCAAGTGTGGTGTTTCGTGTGGTGTAACTGGAACCGCTGTCCCTGTTCTCCTATTCAGCGACGACCTATCCCTACATGACACAATCCTTACGAGTTGGGGTGATTGGTGTTGGGCATTTAGGCCGACATCATGCTCGCATTTATGGAAGCTTGCCTTCTGTGACCTTGGTTGGAGTTTCTGATATCGATATCTCACGCGGGCATGTGGTGGCGAATGAATGTGGAGTCTCATATTTCCAGGACTTAGACGAACTGCTGTCCTTGGTCGATGCGGTGAGTGTAGCCGTCCCGACCTCGGCACATGGTGCGGTGGTCACGACCTGCTTGCAACGCGGGTGTCATGTTCTCGTTGAAAAGCCAATTGCCAGCCATGTATGGGAGGGTGAGCAGTTAGTCGAACTGGCGAAAATCAGGGGGACCATCCTGCAGGTTGGACACGTTGAACGGTTTAATCCGATCGTAGAAGTCATGCGTCCTCTCGTGAGTCAGCCTGGATTTATTGAATGTCACCGACTAAGTCCTTTTCAGCCTCGAGGAACAGATGTGGATGTGGTACGGGATCTCATGATTCATGATTTGGATCTGTTGTTATCGTTGGGTTTGGGCCCTATCCTGCAGGTGGAAGCGAGAGGAATGCCGGTGTTTACCGATTTGCCTGATATTGCCAATGTGCGGATTCTCTTCGAAAGGGGATGTTTGGCGAATTTGACGGCAAGCCGAATCTCGACCGGACGGCTGCGAAAGATCAGGGTATATCAACGGGATCGCTATCTCTCGGTTGATTTTGGTGGAAAAGAGGCTGTGATGAACACCAGGAGAAGTTTGGAGGGTGGAACCTTTGAAGTTGAAACACAACATATCAAGGGTGATGAGGGGGATGCCCTGACTCGTGAATTGGGCTGCTTCATTCAATCGATTCTGGGAAATCCTTCAGCCCGCGGTGTTTCGGGAGAAGAGGGGGTAGAAGCCCTGCGAGTGGCGACCCAAGTGGTTTCGCTCATTCAACAACATGCCGGGCAATCGCCACGGTAATTCGCGTCAGGGCCGCCTATTCGCCCCGAGCACTCTGTTAGAGTTCCGATGCCAAAAATTTTCTTAGTGACCGGTGAAACGTCCGGTGATATTCATGGAGCGCACTTAGCCCTGGCACTTCGGGAGCTGAATCCCGCTGTAGAATTAATCGGTGTGGGTGGCAATCGGATGTTGGCCGCCGGGGTCTCGCTTCTACCGCATGTCAAACGGGTAGATGCCATGGGCGTTCCGGGGATCCGACAGCTCATACAGGGGTGGAAGACCTTACGAATGCTAACCCGTTACCTCAAACGAGAACGGTTTGATGCCATTATCCTTATCGATAGTCCAGGATTGAATCTTCGCTTGGCCAAGGCCATCGCACAGAGATCACACAAAATCATCTATTATATTGCCCCTCAGGTGTGGGCATGGGGAAGCCGTCGCTTAGAGCTCATTCGAAGAGTGATCAGCCATGTATTAGCAATTCTTCCATTCGAAGAGGCCTATTTCCAAAAAGCCGGCATTCCCTGCACGTATGTTGGGCATCCATTATTGGATGAGTTAAAGCCTGCTTATGATAGGGTTCATGAGCGTGAAAAATTTGGTTTGGAGAGAGAAGATCTGGTGATCGGTCTGCTGCCTGGGAGTCGTGTCCGGGAAGTCCGGGAAGTGTTACCGGCCTTCCTCAGTTCGATTGAACAGATCCGGACCCAATACCCTCGACTTCAGGTTCTTCTTGCCCAGGCGCATTCACTGTCCGATTCGGTGGTGAGGGACCTACTTGGACATTCCAGGCAACCGATAAAAGTGGTTAAAGGTCTGTCCAATGAGGTGATGTCGGCCTCAAATCTTCTCTTGGTGACCTCCGGGACTGCGACATTGCAAGCGGCCTTGATTGGAACACCGATGGTCGTGGTCTATCGAACATCTCCCTTGACCTATCATATTGGCAAACGTCTGGTTAAAATTCCCTATATAAGTTTAGTGAACATTTTAGCCGGTAAAGAAATTGTTCCGGAGCTGATTCAGGATCGTATGACCCCGAGCTGTATTGTTGACGAAGCCTTAGACATCTTGCAAGACGTTCGCCGCCAGAACGACATGACCCAGGCTTTCCAGGCCATTCGGACTATTCTGGGGGAAACGGGGGCGTCGAAACGGGCTGCAGCATATATCCTTGCTGAGACCACCCTATGAGGATCTTCTGGCGAATCGTATCGTATCTGAAGGAGTACCGCCTGCGGTTGATTGGCGCGTTTGTCTGTTCTGCCGGAGTGGCAGGATTATCAGCGGTCTATGCCTGGCTTGTCCAACCGGTTCTGGATGGAATCTTTATTGAGCGCAATCGGGACATGTTGCTCATCCTTCCGTTGGCTGTCCTGGGTGTCGCGATTTTGAAAGCGTCCTTTGCGTATGGACAGGGTTATCTCATGAGTTATGTCGGGCACTGGCTGGTGTCCGATATTCGGCAGCAGTTGTTTATTCATATCGTGCGCCTGCCTATTCGGTTTCACGATGCGAATGCCTCAGGACGGTTGATGGCCAGGGTGATTAGCGACGTCAACGAAATGGCAAATGCCATTCCCAGTGTGTTGAAGGATATCTTTCAACAGGGGCTGACGTTTGTAGCGATGCTGTCGGTGGTCTTTTATCAAAATTGGAAACTCGCGACGATTGTGTTGGTCGTATTGCCTTTTTCCTCATTTGTGTTGGTCCGGGTCGGCCAACGGATTCGTAAACTTTCAAAACGTGGCCAAGAATCCATTGGAAAAATGGCCTCCGTATTAAAAGAGGCATTTTCCGGTATTAAGATTGTGAAGGCCTATGGCCAGGAAGAGAAGGAGGCTCATCGATTCTCTTTGACGAATCAAGCCTTTCGGACAGCAAAAGTTAAATCGTCTCAAACCTCAGCGATGGCTTCTCCGCTCCTTGAAGTCATTGGAGTCTGCGGTGTGGCCTTTATCATCTGGTATGGGGGAGGATTAGTCATTGCCGGAGAGATGAAGCCCGGAGAGTTCTTTTCCTTTCTGGCTGCCATGTTTATGGCGTATGCCCCTCTCAGGAAAATGTCCGGAGCCAATGAGTCGGTCCAGCGTGCGCTTGCGGGTGCTCAGCGAGTGTTTCAAGTCCTTGACTTGGAAAGCGAATTAGCGAAAGACGAAGGCAAAAAGACTCTTCCCCCCATGGCGAAAAATTTGGAATTTTCCGGTGTTAACTTCAGGTATGAAGGCTCTGAAGAGGCGGCCTTGCATGAGATCAATTTCACAATCAAGGTGGGGGAGGTGGTGGCGTTCGTCGGGGCCAGTGGTAGTGGAAAAACCACCCTCGTGAGTTTGGTGCCACGGTTTTATCGTCCTACGGAAGGAGCCGTGAAAATTGATGGTGAGGATATTCGGCTGGTTGATCGATCATCTCTAAGACGGCAAATCGGCATCGTGTCTCAAGAAACCGTGTTATTTGATGATACGATCAGGAATAATATCGCCTATGGCCGTTTGGATGCGAGTGATGAGGCGATCATTGAGGCGGCTCGCGCCGCATTTGCCTGGGAATTTATTGAGCGGCTGCCTCAGGGGCTGGACACCCTGGTTGGTGAGAATGGGCTGAGATTATCGGGTGGCCAACGTCAACGACTTGCTATTGCCAGGGCCATATTGCGGAATCCGCCGATTCTCATTCTGGACGAGGCGACGTCCGCCCTGGATTCGGAATCTGAAAAGCTGGTGCAGAAAGCTCTGGCAAATCTGGTAAAGGCCAGAACGACCCTGATCATTGCCCACCGATTGTCCACGGTTCAACATGCAGATCGTATTGTGGTTATGAATCGTGGAAGAATTGAAGAGATCGGTACTCATGCCGCCTTACTTCAGCAGGGAGGCCTTTATACTCGATTATATCAAACCCAGTTTTTACTGACACAACCCGAACCGTTACCGACCACCTCGTAAATCGGATGGCGAAGTGCCTATGTTGAATTGGATCAAACTGTCGGTTGCTCCGCCATTGGCCGCAAAAATGATTCGCCTCTTGGGACAGACGATGCGTATATCCACCGTAGGTGGGGAAGCCGTGGACGACTTATATCGCCAAGGCCGACAGATCATTATTGCTTTCTGGCATGGCCGTCAGTTGATGATGCCGTTGGCCTACCGGGGACGGCAGGCCTCAATTTTAATTAGCCAACATCGGGATGGAGAAATCATTGCGCGTATCATGGGTTATTTTGGATTCCAGTCCATTCGTGGATCGAGCACACGCGGGGGGCTTCGAGCCACCAGGCAATTATTGAAGGCCGGGCGGAATGGCGGAGATCTTGTGGTGACGCCCGATGGCCCGAAGGGTCCAGCCTGCACGGTACAATCGGGAGTGATTTACCTGGCAAAAACGACGGGATTGCCCATTATCCCGTTAACCTTTGCCTGCTCAAAAAAAAAGTCTTTGCCAGTTGGGATCGCTTTCAGATTCCCTATCCAGGTGGGATAGGGTTATTTGTGTGGGGATCCCCCATCTGGGTAAGCGAAGACCTTTCCAACGAACAGCTGTCCGGTCCAGGGTTGAGGCTGGAAGATTCGTTGAATCGGCTTACGGCTCAGGCCGAATTGGCTGTTCACGATTCCGACCCGGTTGAATCATTTCTCCGCAGGATGTCCTCCACTGACTTTATTGAAAAAAAACAAACATACGACGCGTGACCCACCCATGTATTATGTGATGTATAACGTGCTGCTGGTACTGGCCTTCCCCGTTATCATCGGTCTTCTCCTGACAAAAAAACGCAGTCAACGCGGCCTTTGGTGTCGGCTCGGCGCGTTTCCTGTCGAATTGCGGAAACTTCAGAAACCTGTCATTTGGATCCATGCGGTCTCTCTGGGGGAGGTGGCGGCCATGGTTCCTTTGCTCCAGGCGATGAAGCAGCGGTACCCTCAGTGCCCGTTGGTCGTATCTACTGTGACCGAGACCGGCCGGGAAGTCGTGATCAAGCGTTTGGAAGGGGTGGCTGTCCATTGTTATGCTCCCGTTGATTTTTGGTGGGCGGTTGACCGGTATATCCGCATACTTCAGCCACAGCTCTTTATTTTGGTCGAATCAGAATTCTGGCCCAATCTGCTTAAACATCTTCAACGGCATCGGGTGCCGATCTGTCTTGTCAACGGGAGAATCTCTTCACGATCATTTGCCAGGTATCGCTGGGTTAGAGGCATGATGAGGCAGGTGTTGAGCTGTCTCGATCTTGCCTTGATGCAATCGGAGCAGGATGCCGAGCGCATCGGCCATTTCGGCGTTAAGCCGAATGTCACGCATGTCACCGGGAATATGAAGTTTGATCAAGGGCTTGAGCAAGGTCCGTCTGCCGATGCCCATGCCTCTCTCAGGTCACTCTTCAGGGGCTGTGCTGCTGAGGGGCTGATTGTGGCTGGTAGTACCCATCCTCAGGAAGAAGAGTGTTTGTTGGACGCGTACCGGCAGGTAATTGCGCAACACCCCCACGCCGTGCTGGTAATGGCTCCAAGACATATCGAGCGGGTGGCTAAACTTGAACAGGTCATTCGGCAGTATGGATTTTCCTGTGTTCGCCGCAGTGCGTTGGTGCAGGGTGTCGGAGAGCGGGCTATGTCCCATGGCCCTCACGTCATCGTGTTAGACACCAGGGGGGAGTTGGCCTTTGTCTACCGGGAGGCGTGCGTCGCTTTTGTGGGGGGGACACTGGTTCCGGTTGGAGGACATAATTTGTTGGAACCTGCACAATGGGGTCGCCCCGTCCTGTTTGGTCCCCATATCGATCATTGCCGGGACATTGCCGGACGGCTTCTGGGAGCAGGAGGAGGCATACAAATACAGAATCAGGAGGATTTGGCCTCTCAGCTGATTCGTCTGATCGCGCATCCTTCAGAAGCCGGGGAAATGGGCCAAAGGGCATTGGAAATGGTCCGGACCCATCGGGGCGTCGTCACCAGGAATCTTCAATGGATTGATCAATTATTGTCTAAAGACAATTCGGCCATTTTCTCTTTGACGGCGGAAGGGTCTACGTCACGTAAATCTCAGGAAGTGCTCCGATAAGCTTCCGTTAAAGCCCTGAATGAGGGGAGAATATGATCTCCGCCATGTATCCTCCGTGAACACGACTCCTGCAAATGGTGTGAACCCGGAACGGCTCTGGCGTTGGTTGGACCGGCGTTCCCCATGGATCCTCCGGTGGTGTGCTGTTCCCTACGGTGCGGTTGGCCGCTTGCGGAGGACGGCCTATCAATGTGGCTGGTTTCCTCAACATCGATTGCCAAAACCGGTTATCAGTGTGGGGAATATGACCGTAGGGGGAACCGGGAAGACACCATTGGTGATGTGGTTGGCCGCCAGACTCCATGAACGGGGCAAGCGGGTTGCGATTTTAAGCCGGGGGTATGGCAGACAAGGTTCGTCAGTGAATAGACTGGTCTCTGACGGCGTTTCGCTGATGGGAGATTGGCGTTCGGTAGGGGATGAAGCCATGCTGATGGCCCACAAGTGCCCATGGGCGGTTGTGGCAGTGGGAAGCAATCGTTATCGGCTGGGACAGTGGGTGTTGGAGCAAACCTCATGCGATTGCTTTCTTCTGGATGATGGCTTCCAGCATCTTTCCCTGTATCGCGATCTTGACGTGCTCTTATTTGATGCGACGGATGTTGAAGGCTTAAGCGGAGTCCTGCCGGCTGGCCGAATGCGTGAACCGCTGTCTGCCGCAAAATGGGCCACCACGATCATCTTTAGTCGAACGGAACGAGATGGGTCGGTCGCATCACTTCAGAATCAAATTGAACAGAGTGTGGGAACGTCCATTGTTCCCTTGCGACTGGAAACCGTACCTGGCTGTTTCACGCATATTGCGACAGGGAAATCTCAACAGGGCGTCGCCTTCAAGGGTATATCCTGTATGCTCTTTTGCGGGATAGGCAATCCCGCCTCCTTTCGATCGAGTGTGATTTCCTGTGGGTTGACGGTAGGAGAGGAGGTTCGGTACCCCGATCATTTTGCCTATTCAGAACAAGATGTGAAAGCCATTCGTTTGAGAATGCAACGTTTAGGGCTTGATCTCGCGATCACAACGGAAAAAGATGCTCTAAAAATTAAAGAGCATCTGAAACATGATGACCCTCTATGGGCGTTGGATGTGCAAGTGCGGATGACACAAGGGGAAGAACGGTTATTGGAACAGCTCCAGGCCATTTGTCCATAGAACTCAAATATGGTTGGTCGGATAGAGTCCAGGAGATTGGTTAAAGTGAGAGGGCATATCGTGTTTCGATGAACATTCTCGTCCGCGTTCCCAACTGGATCGGAGATGCCGTGATGTGCCTACCGGCTCTCACGGATTTGCGGAATCATCATCCTCATGGCAAGGTCACGGTGTTGGCCAGGCCGGTCATCGGGGACCTGCTGAGAGGACAACCGGGAGTGGATGAGGTCATGATGTATTTCCATCAAGGGGAACATAAGGGACTTTTCGGGCTCTGGCATCTCATTCACCTTGTGAAGAAAAAGCAATTTGATTGTGCGGTGTTATTCCAAAATGCCTTTGAAGCCGCTCTCATTGCCTGGATGGCTGGCATCCCATCCCGCATAGGGTATGCGACGGATGGACGACGATGGCTTCTGTCCGAGGCTGTACTCAGGCCGGATCGGGCTACCCTGCATCATACGGTGTATTACCAGGAACTCGTGAAAGGAATCGTCCAATCTTACGGGAAAGACCGGTCCCCCCAACTTTTTCTCTCTCCCGGGGTAAAGAATGCATGTGCCAGACAGTTTCCTGAAGTATTTTTTCCATCAGAGGATCTGATCATTGGGATGAATCCAGGGTCCGTGTATGGATCGGCCAAGCGATGGATACCGGAACGTTTCGCGGAGGTGGGTGATCGGCTGGTTGAGCGCCTAACAAAGGAATTAACCGGGACTCCCTTTGTCCGCTGTGTTCTGATTGGAGGCAAAGGAGAAGAAGCACTTGCGCAGGACATTGCCGGGCGGATGCGGCATGAGCCGATCGTTTTGTCAGGACGGACGACGATCCAAGAACTAATGGGGGTGTTGACACGCTGCTCCGTCTTGGTTACCAACGATACAGGACCTATGCATGTGGCTCAGGCTCTTGGGATTCCGGTCGCGGCGATTTTTGGTTCAACGGATCCCTCCACGACAAGTCCTCATGGACAATCGGGTGGCGTGGTGACGGCATCGGTTCGTTGTGCACCCTGTTTATTGCGCGCCTGTCCGATTGATCATCGTTGCATGACCCAGGTGTCCGTTGAACAGGTCGTGGACGTCGCGCTGTCTCAAATCAGGATGTCAAAAAATTACGGGAACGAAGGTCGGATCAAAGGGCATGCTGGATGAGAAATGATTCCGCTGTACGGGATACGGCCGTGTTTTTGGATCGGGATGGCACCTTGAACCACGATACGGGCTATGTCACTTCCCCTGAACAATTGGTGTTGTTCCCGGGAGTCCCTGAAGCCATCGCCCGATTAAATCACTTAGGGGCGATGGTGATTCTGGTCACCAATCAATCGGCCATTGGTCGGGGGATGATGACCATTGAAGGGTTGGAGCTGATTCATGAGAGATTGGCTGAGTTGATTCGCCCCTGTGGAGCCCGGATTGATGGTATTTTCTTCTGCCCTCATCATCCTCAAGACGGATGTGAATGTCGAAAGCCCAAAGCGGGGTTAATTCATCAAGCGGTCACTCGATTCGCTCTTGATATATCCCAGTGTTATCTGGTGGGGGACAAACGCAGCGATTTAGAGGCGGCTCGCACCGCCTCGGTACCCGGTGTCCTGGTCATGACGAGTTCATATAGTGCGGATGTGGTGAAGGCGAGAGACGCCGGACAGGTGCCGATTGATTTTGTTGCGGATAGCTTTGTCCATGCCGTGGACTGGATTGAACAGCAGATAGTCACTCGAGGCATGCGAAACAGGCCAAAACGATAAGAACACCGGGATCAGAGAACATCCATTCAGACGGATTATTGGGATAACGTCTGTTGTCGATGAACTAGAGGTTTCTCGCGGGGAATTATGGACATCACGCCTCAGCGCATCCTGATTATCAAATTAAGTTCGCTGGGTGATATTGTTCATGCTCTGCCAGCAGTGGCGACGTTGCGTCAACGGTTCCCGCACGCCCGGATGACCTGGATGGTTAAGGAGATCTGGGCGCCGATTCTGGAAGGGAACCCTGACATTGATGATATTTTGTCCGTGGATGTGTCCTGGCAAAATTGGCCGCATATCTTTCGTACACTCCGAAGAGGACAGTTTGATCTGGTTGTGGATTTTCAAGGGCTGTTCCGTTCAGGGATCTTTGGCGTGATGACCGGAGCTCGAATTCGTGTGGGTTTTGCGCGAGCCCGGGAAGGGGCGCCCTGGTTTTATACACACCAGGTGCCTTTGCCCGGAACGAAACCTTCTCCCTGGCGTTTGCTGGAGGTCCATGCCGTTGATCGGAATGTCGCGATCACCACATTTCTGGGCGGACATTCAACTACTCCGGTGTTCCATCTGCCCCAAACCTCTACCGATCGTCTCACCATTGACAGGATGCTTCAGAATGCAAACGTTCTTGATCATGAACACCTGATTGCTCTGGCACCTTGGACACGGTCGGCCATGAAGTCCTGGCCGTTTAAACGGTTTGTCGATCTGGCCGGCGAATTGGTGCAGTGGCCCGATGTTCGTGTTGTGCTTTTGGGTGGGGCGTCAGACATCCCGGCCGCCGGGGAATTTGACCGTCTTGTGCCACAGGGTTTGATCAATCTGGCCGGACGACTGTCTCTTTCCCAATTACCCTCACTCTTGCGAAGGATGCACCTGCTCATTGGAAACGATTCCGCACCCCTTCATCTTGCAGCGGGAGTGGGAATTCCTGTGCTCGCGATCTTCGGCCCCACGCATCCCAAAGCTACAGGTCCCTATCCCTTAGGACAACATGTGATTGTGCGTAAGGAATTGCCCTGCAGTCCCTGTGGAGCACGAACGTGCAAAAACCCCAACTATCTGGAATGCATGGAATCGATCTCGCTCGGGGATCTCCTTCGTGAGATCAACGTGATCGTTGGGGGCTTCTCCTGTCGAAGCGGCAATTGTGCGCCGGCAACCCAATTCTCGGTGAAACCGTAAACAGGGTGAAGAGGTCGAAGGGAGAAACCGTATGACGGAACAACGCACGAGAGAAAAAGTTTCCGCTGTGGTGATTGCCTATAATGACGCACCGAATATGCGGAAATGTTTAGAAAGCCTTCATTGGGTGGATGAACTGGTGGTCATCGATTCTCATAGCACGGATGGAACGACTGAGATTTGCCGTGAATTTACCTCCAAAGTTTTCCACTATCCATTCGAGGGGTTTGGGGTGCTTCGGAATCACGCCCTGACCCATGCCGCGCACAATTGGGTCCTCAGCCTGGATACGGATGAACGGGTGACGGCCATGGTGCAGGAAGAGATTGAACGGGTGCTGCTGGAGGGACCTTCGGCACAGGCCTATAAGATTCCCAGAAGAAATTTTTTCCTCGGGCGATGGATCAAGCATTGTGGATGGTACCCGGATTACCGGCAACCCCAGTTTTTTCATAAGGGACATATGCGATATCGGGAGGAGTTGGTCCATGAGGGCTATGAGTTGAAGGGGAAGCTTGGATATCTTCATGCCAGTCTGGAGCAGATTCCCTTTCGGGATATCGATCATTACTTTCGTAAAATGGATCGGTACTCCAGCTTGCGGGCGGAGGATATGCATCGTAATGGCCGGACATTCCGCCCTCATCAGTTGGTGCTTCGTCCACTATTTACCTTTCTGAAAATGTATGTGTTTCGGGGGGGGATATTGGACCGAAAACCGGGGCTGATTTTATCCATGTTGTATGCCTATTACACCTTTGTGAAATACGCCAAGTTGTGGGAAATGCAAAAAAGTTAATCATATGGACCTCCTCTGCGATCCCGTTGATCCTCCAATGGCTAAGTCGATGATAAGCCCAACGTTCTCTCGTCCGCAAATGCCCATGCGCATTCTTCACACGGAATCTTCATCAGGAATGGGAGGTCAGGAATACCGCGTGCTGGAGGAAGCGCAAGGCATGGAAAAGCGAGGACATACGGTGGTCGTGGCTGCCCCCCATGGGAGTCAGTTAGCGGCCCTGGCCGAACAGCGAGGGTTACAGGTCAGGTCAACGACTTCCGGCAAGCGGGGGTGGCTCACGTTGGTTCCGTTCTATTTGGGAATCTTGAAACACTATCAGATTGATGTGGTCAATACGCATGGATCTCTTGATAGTTGGACGGCATCAATTGCCGGACGGATCTCGTCCCGCCGTCCCATTATTGTCCGGACCCGTCATAAAAGCACGCCAGTCTCCCGGACGTGGCGGCATCAACTCCTTTATGGGAAATTGCCGCATGTCGTTACCACCACCGGTGAGGCGGTCAGACAGGGATTGATGACACGAACCCGGCTGAGTCCTTCCCGTGTCATTTCAATACCCACAGGAGTTGATTTGGAGCGTTTCCAGCCTCAACTCCCGGATACCTCCTTACGAAGAAGTTTGGGGCTTGGAAGCCAGGGTCCTCTTGTGGGAGCGGTCACTTTTCTGCGTCCAGAAAAGGGCATGTCGGTCTTGATCGAGGCGGTCCGATGGCTCAAGGAACGTTTTTCGACCGTCGAGTGCGTCATCATAGGAGATGGCGGAGAGAAGCCGGCACTGTTGGGGCGCATTCGAGAGCTTGGCTTGGAGCACTGTGTGCATCTCGTGGGGGTTCGACAAGATATTCCGGCTCTGCTGGCAATCCTTGATGTGGTGGTCATTCCTTCCTTTGAAGAAGGTATCCCTCAATCTCTCACGCAAGCTTTAGCCATGGAACGTCCTGTGGTCGCTTCTGCGGTGGGAGGAGTGCCCGAGGTGGTGCAGGATGGCCAGAGCGGTCTGTTGGTTCCTCCGCGAGACCCCGAGATCTTAGCCGAAAAAATTGGCTGTCTTCTGTCCGATCCCTTGGCCGCGACACGAATGGGGAAAATAGGGCGACAGGTTATTCAAGAACGATTTTCCTTGGAACACATGTTGACACAGACAGAGTTGGTGTATCGGCAATTGATGCAATCACACTCCCCTGTTCTCGGGAAAGGTTCTTGAATGGATCCGGAGAGTGTTGGGGACGTGGCCGGGTTGAGCCGAAAAGGATTCTAGAGCATGGTGTGTTTGACAGGTGATGTCCACCAACGCTCGTATCGGGGAACCGATACGCCATTTTCGTCTCAAACAGAAGTCGCGTTAGCCGCAAAATACTGTGATATTGCCAGGAAGTACGAAGTGAAGCTCACGCTGTTTTTTACCGGAAAAGCCTGTCAGGAAGAACCGGATACCGTGAAAATTTTATCGGATCTGCCGCATTGTGAAATTGGTGGCCATACCTTTGCCGCTTTTCGAGATCCGTTGTCTCGAATATTTAAGAAAGTGTATGGCACGCCATGGGGAACCACCGCGCACCAGCTTCGTGATATTCAGAGGACCATTGCCGGCATTCAGCAAGTGACCGGCCAACGAATTCAGACCTGGAGAAACCATAGTTATATACGAACAGCCGATACCGATCATTTGCTAGAATCCTGTGGAATCCATGTGGTGTCCGATGAAGTCTCCGATTCGAAATTATTCGCCGAATGGGTGCGTCCCGGCTATCGTTCCGTTCCAATGAATACTCTTCCGGATCACGAACACATCTTGCATGGAAAATATCAATATGGGAAAACCAAGCCGGATCGTCTTATCCACCGAATGCCTATCACGGAATGGGCCGATCGGGTGAAGTCGGGTATACGGAGTATTTGCAATCAAGGAGGAACCGCGACAGTCCTTGCCCATCCGATGTGCATGGAGGTTGCCGATGGCATGGTGGTGTTTGAGGAGCTTTGTCAATATATTCAGCAGTATGGGACGGTTTGGCTATCAGAAGTCCAGTAAAGGAAATGCCGTTGGTAAATGGGAGTGTTGAATAATAAGGATGTTCAAGAGCAAATTGGCGCAGGATGAGATTCCTCATCAAAGGCTCCGGGTCGGTTCAAAAAAGTCCGTCCAGCCATGCCGCAGCCGTTTGTACGCGCGGAGCGTACGCTGAGTACGTGAGCACGGGAAAATGGCGAGAACGCCACTGGCGGCTTTTTTCAACAGACCCTAAATGAAATATGCCGAATGGCGAGACAGGATGTTCTATGTGGAGCGCCCCCACTGACGATGATGAAACGTTCAGGATTTTGTGCGGGCACAGATTTCCCGTATTGCCCGTGGTGGGTAGAGATTACGGATGATTCATACTATGAAGAACCAGAATAGTTCTGCGCAAGAGAGTGCCACTTCGGTCAGGCGGGAAACGGTCTCTTGTGCGGTGGTGTCATTCAACGAAGAGAAAAATTTACAGCCATGCCTGGAAAGCGCAACGTGGATGGATGAAATCGTCGTGGTGGATTCATTCAGTACGGATCGGACCATGAATATTGCCAGAACGTTTACGGACAAGGTTTTTCAACGACCCTGGCGAGGGTTTGGGGATCAGAAAAATTATGCGATGGATCAAACGTCCACGGATTGGGTCTTTATTTTAGATTCCGACGAACGAATTCCTGCTGCGCTTCAGGTTGAGATAGAAGCGGTGTTATCTGCCGGTTCGAAGGATGGACCCGTGGCGTATTATGTCCCACGGCATAATTACTATTTTGGCTCTCTGGTCCTCAATGCCGGATGTTACCCCGATTATCAATTACGGTTGTTTCGCCGGGGAATCGGCCATTTGGATGATGCAGAGCCGCACAATAAATTTCTCTTTTCGGGGGAATCCGCCTATCTCACGTGTCCATTGGTGCATCTTACAAGGCCCACGCTTCACAATTATTTTGAAAAATTCTTGAACTTCACGACATTGGCCGCACAGGACCGTGCAAGAACCAAGCGCTCTGTGCGTAGCACAGATCTCCTCTTTCGTCCGATTTTTACGTTTTCGAAATATTATTTCGTTCGTAAAGCCTATCGTGATGGCATGGCGGGGTTTTTGGTCAGCGCCTTGTCCAGTATGTATACTTTTGTGAAATATGCCAAGCTTTGGCACATGAGACAACTCGAAGCCCAGGGATGTTCTCAGGAAACCAGGTAGCCAGTAGTGACGCGTTGGCCGGAAAATCAGTTTATGGCGATAGGACATGGTTCCATAATTCGAAACGGTTCCGATATCTGATGCGGGTCGGGTTTGATGCCGGGCCCATGCGTTCCTCCTATAGCGGAATTGGACAGTATGTCCGATGTCTCTTTCCTGCCATGTTTGCCTGTTCCCAAGATATTGAATGGGAGGCCTATGCCTCATCGAGTGTTTCATCCCAACCCATCGCACTTCACTTCCCCCCGCAAGTCTCCGTGAAGGCCTCCGAGTCATCGTGGTGGGGTGGCAAAATGAAGAAAGACCGGCGCCGACTCGATATTTTTCATGGGACCAACTTCAAAGCTCCAGATTATGGCCAACTTCACTCCATCCTCACGATTCATGACGTTTGGTTGCCACGTCATCCGGAGTATTCGAAAAAACTTTTCGGACAGGCTCTTTCCTCCTGGAAGCTGGGACTTCGTGCCAGACAAGTCTCACGAGTCGTGGCGGTCTCACACTTTACGTCCCGTGAAATTCAAGAGGTGTTGCATCTCCCGCCTGATCGAATCACGGTCATTCATCACGGGCCTTCTCCCGACATGTTTCCTGAACGGGATCATCAGAAGTTGCAGGAGGTTCAAGCACGACTGCACATACCTGCCCGTCCGTTTGTGCTGTTTGTGGGGGGAGCGGAACCGCGGAAAAATCATACGGCAGTTTTTACGGCGTTTGCCCGATCTCCGCGACTTGCCAAATCGGCGTCTCTGGTGGTTATTGGAGAGGTCCGTTCCCGTAGCGCCAGCCTGACGGAGACGGCACGAATGTTGGGGATCCTGGATTTGGTCTGTTGTCCCGGATATGTGTCCAGCGATGATTTGCGCATATTGTATTCCCATGCGGAAGCCTTTGTGTTTCCGTCCTTATACGAAGGGTTCGGCATTCCACTTCTTGATGCGATGGCCTGTGGTGCGCCAATCATTACTGCGACGGGGAGTGCTCTGCCGGAAGTCTCGGGGGAGGCCGCTCTCTATGTCGACCCGCATGATCCGGAACAATTGGAAATGGAAATTGAGCGGCTGGTGAGTGATCGGGCATTACAAACGCAATTACGCAACAAGGGGTTTGCGCGCGTAAAGCAATTTACATGGGAGCGGGCGGCACAGGATACGCTCAATCTCTATAGGGACGTGCTTGGCTAAGAAACGGTGCTTTATGAAATTTGCGGTGGATTGGATAATCTCCTGGCCGGCCTGGATGCTATTGATATCGGTTGGTGTAACGGTAGGGCTTCCCCGCGTTCCTTATTATCAGGAGGGTCTTCCCTATATCTATGCCCTCGGGGGTGTGGCCCTGGTGGCTTGGTACATTGGACTAGGGTTTCTTATTCTTGGTCTCTATTTCATCCTCATGGGATGTATGAGTGCAGAGGGATTCCTGAGTAAAAGGTTCCATGCGGTATTCTTTGGAGGTGTGGCGTTGATTCTTGCCGGGGGCTGTCACTGGTTCTATCTGATTGTGTTAGAGATGTCAGTCAAGGTGACATGAAACCGGGATGTTCTCAAATGTCCTCAGATAAGCTTTCACATTTCGGGGATACAGGTCACAAACATGTCCATGTGTGTTGGAAGAATCTTCTGGAGGCATTCACGTTTTGTTTGACGATGACGGTCCTGGCAAAGTGGTCGACCAATTTGCCGGCGTGGGGTGATGTGATTGCTTCAGAAAACGGGCCGGTTGAGATGATGAGTGCGGGCGTGTGGTTTGTTGCCATGGTGTGGTGCCTGACTGCAGGGCTCAGGCGTTCTCACCATCGCATTGAGTGGTTGGGGCTCACGGCTCTCTGTCTTCTCTTTGGGCTGCGTGAGTTGGATGCGCATGTCTGGGCGACCGGTTGGAATTTAGATAAGTCTGCCAATTATTGGAATCCGAGCTTCCCACTTTGGGAACGCCTGTTGGTGATTGGTGGCATGATTATTCCTGTCATGATTATTGGCATAGTCCTTTGTTCTCGAATCTGGACACGATTGCCTGCAGCCTGGAATAGTCGTGCTCCCTGGATAGGCCAAATGATGGTGGGGGGGGTGCTGCTGGGTTTCTGTGTGGTGGTGGATAAAGTGCATGGCTATTATCTTCCACCTCTCGGGTTGGAGGACGCCCAGCTATTCCTCATGGGGATGGAAGAATTTGGGGAATATGTGTTGGGGATTTATACCGTGTCCGTTTTATGGCCGTACTGGCAAGCGGCGCTTCCTTTCCATCATACGGATTTCTGAAATGAAGTGCCCCTTGGAGCGTATTCCGAACGGTTCCGTTGTATGCTGAATGTTTCAGAATAATCTCGATATCACCACGGTTCACGTGAAACGTCTCCTACTTATTAAACTTCGATATATCGGAGATGTCGTGTTATCCACCCCGCTTCTCCCCATTCTCCACAAGCGATTTCCCGATGCGTCACTCACCTTTCTGGTGAATCCCGGAACAGAGAGTGTGTTATGGGGCAATCCCTATCTGGACCACATCATGGTGCTGCCTCGTGAAAATTGGTGCCAACAATTTGAGTGTTACCAGGTGTTGCGTCAGACTCGTTTCGATGGGGTTGTGGACTTAACCGACGGGGATCGCTCCGCGTTCCTGTCATTTTGGACCGGTGCCGCTGTCAGACTGGGGTTTAACCGGGAGAATCGATGGCGTGGAAAGCTGTATACCCGTGTGCTGCCATCAGCCTATGGTTCTATGCACATGGTGGACTATCACGCCCAGGCCTTGCCCGCCTTTGGCATCAGTGATCCCGTGGGAAATCCGGAATTGTATCTGCGGCCTGAGGACCATGATCAAGGCGACCGTCTGATGGACTCGCTCCAAATCGGGGAGGCGCCATTGGCGCTTCTTCATCCTCCAGCGCGATATGCCAATAAAGCCTGGCCTCTCGAGCGATTTGCCGCCCTGGCAGATTGGCTGGCCGATCAAGGAGCGGTCGTGGCCTTGATCGGGCACCAGTCAGAGATGCTCATAGGAGAACGCATTGTTGATTTGACCAAATCCAAGCCACGAAATGTGATGGGGCAAACACGGTTGCGTCAACTGGCGGCACTGATGACGCGAAGCGCCTTATTGATTGGAAACGATGGTGGCCCGATGCATATGGCAGCAGCAGTCGGTTGTCCTGTTCTGGGCTTATTCGGTCCCTCTGATCCTTATGTGTGGGGTCCGAGGGGAGGAAACGTTTCCGTGATTTACAAAGGACTGGACTGCGAAAAATGTGTTCATGACGGGTGTTCTCGCGGAGAAGAAGGCTGTATGCGGCAAATATCAGTTGAGGAAGTCTGCCGGGCCGCGCGTTCACTCCTTGATTAAGTGTTCGTGATCACTCAGGCACTAGCAGAGTGTTGAAACAGTCCGCCAGCGGCGTTCGCGCTCCTTAGCCGTGCTCACGGGCTTCTCTGTACACTCCGCCCGTCCAAGCAGCTGAGCCCTTTCGTTCGAGAAGCCTCAGGACAGGACTGTCCAGTAAGGCTGCTGGCAGCCACTTCGGCCAGACTCAGGGCAGGATTTTTTCAACATTCCCTTACGGGAAGGCGGGTAAGGGTGAATAAATGAGGGGATGACCAACCAACTCCTCCAGCCATTGTTCCGTGGCCTGATGAGGAAGAGGTCGTTGGTTGAGCCGGATCTCCAGGCGAAAGTCTCCATTTGTGCCCACCAGGCCCACGATGGCCGCGGCATCCTCACCTTCAGGAAGGAGATAGTCGGTCTGGAATTCTGCCAGGCTGCCATACACCCGCCCTTGCGGCTCTAAGAGCTGAAGCAATTCAGGCATATCAGACAGCGTGCAGTGAATGCTACAGCGATACATGAACCGGGGCTCGGGGGTGATGCCGGTAAAATCCAAGAGGGCGGCTTCGGGAAACCCTGTGAGATAGACGCGTAAATTAGCAGGTTTACCCTGGTAGGTCGCAGCCAGTTGACTGGCGGGAACTAAAAACTCAAAGGGATCAGGCGAGTTGAGTTCGAATTGACAGGGTCCAAACCCATCCGGCCAGGAGCAAAAGAGCGGGGTATCCGTTCGGTCTGTCTGTAGCAGCACTCGTGCGCCTTTCTGTGTTACCTCAATCGGAAGATCCAGGATCTCAATGGCGGTCCGAAAGGCGTTTTCCCGGTCCGTGAGCCAAAATCGATCCCGCGACGTGCCAAGTGTTTCTCCAGGTGTGATGACTTCCGTGGTATGAACCCGGACCCGAATGAATCCATGGGTATGTCGGAATCCGAGCCACAGCCAGGCTTCCGGCAGGAGTGTCGTCAGCGGATAGGTTATACGCCAGGGGTGTGCGATCGAACAATAAGTGTTCACCGATTGGTGCGTTTGAAAAATGGAATGATAGTGGCCTGCCAGCAGAAAAAAGTCGCCCTGCCAGTTGTCCAGGAGATGTAACAAGGTGACATCCTCGGTGGGCCAGGGAGCGAGAACCTGGATCTGCTGTGGATGGTCCACCTCCCATTCTTCGATATAGCCGATCATCTCCTTGTCCTCATGGATCGAGGTCAAGCCTAACTGCCTCAATGTGCTCGCCACCGATAAAATGTCGTCGAAGGAGAGCGTCGCTCGAGTTTCCCAACGATGTTCACGCATGGGTCATATTCAGGAAAGTGAAACGCCAGGCAGGTGGATCATGCGGTTTCAACGATAGCGGATAGAGATGGACAGGGGAAGGGGTGACCGTTGAGGAACAAAGGCAGATCGGGAAAATGGGTGGAAGAATATGGCGGAGAGGGCGGGATTTGAACCCGCGGTAGGCTTTTGACCTACGACGGTTTAGCAAACCGTTGCCTTCGGCCACTCGGCCACCTCTCCGCGCAAATATATGTCAATTGATTGTGACTACTTATAGAGTAACAGCATGGGTAACTTCAAGAGCAGATTGCGGTCGGGTTGCGGCTGAATCGCTGGTTGGAAAATCCCATCACCAACCACTGTGCCAATGATCCCCCTCAAATCCCTGTTTCTCTCCGCCGGAATAGTGATCATACCATGCCCAAACGGTTCTTGGATATATTTTTCACAAGCTTTTTGTAGGATGATATGGGATGCAGAGACAGGCCATTGGGTCACCGTGATCCTCCAAATAAACCTTCGGGCAGTGGCATGTGTTGGGAACCTATGTGATGACGCCGGGGCAGAACCATTGGGTGGTCTTAGCTAATCAAGTGGGGGGTGATGTCGTGGCGGATGCCCTCAGGTTTCAAGCCGCGGGGTCGGGGACGCCGCGTACGGCCACGTGGGGCCTGTCGGTGCCGGCCACCGGGATGTATAACGTCTATGCACGGTGGGCGGCCGATCCAGGAAACGCCACCAACGCCTCCTATACCGTGTACTATGCGGGCGGCACCACTGCGGTGCCGATGAACCAGACGCAAAACGGCGGCCAGTGGAACCTCCTCGGCACCTTTACTTTGAATCCCGCGTTGAACCCCAAAGTCGAACTGTCCGATCAGGACAATGGCCGGGTGGTGGCCGATGCGGTGATGGTGGTGCCCAGTGGCATGAGTACCGATCATGTCACCTTTACCCTCACGCTGACCACAGCAGGAACCCTCGACATCTATGCGAAATGGACGGGATCTGCCACCCTGCTCAATCACGGTGACGTATCTGGTCCAGTGTGATGGCGGAGTCGACCCAGATCTGCATGAATCAAAAGTCCCCGAGCCTGATGGTTCCGGCTTGGCGCATTCACGATGGCCCCTGACAGATTTGGTTGTTTGAGGACGTGAATTTTTTGAGAAGGACTATTGTGAACATAGGCGAAGTTTTGAGGGTTACGCAAAAACGAGTCGGCCTTTGAGTTCCGGGATAGCCCGTCCCAATTCCTTTGCGGTTTCCAGCCATTCTTGGATCACCACTTCCACAATAGCTAGAGCCTGTTTGTATGTTGGTAAGTCGAATCGTCGGCGGAACACCCCGGCAACTCGGGAACTTCCGCAATGAAAGTCTGATCTTTCGAATTGCAGAATATGGTGATTTCATATTTCAGTAGGATGAGCGTGATCATCCTAAGTAGTAATTTGTTAGACCGGCTACATCGTCATTTAAGGCTTTTGCTTGGTAGCAATTTTCTCTCAATGAGGGTGCGTTTATGTCACATAGCAGCTGCCCCACCGGAGTATTCTCTCCTTGTATTTCCAGGCAACCGAAAGTAGTGCACCTTAGAGTCTTATGGTTTTTTGCGAGAGTGGAGCTGACTAGCTTCCACAGGGGAAGTAATTATGTGGAAGCCAATTTCGCCAGTTCGGTATCGACGAATGTGAGGATTTTTTCAGCATCCTCGACCAGGCCGTCCGTGATGTTGAGCCCGAGAGCGAGATCTTCTTCATCCAAGGTATCGGCCAACCCGTTATTTTGTAATAAGGTGACATCCCAAAATAAGATCCCCGCAGTGACCTGTTTCCTGTCGATGGTGGCGACCAGGTTAATGTTATCGCCATGCTCGGTTGGCGTACTGATAAAGGTCGGCTCGGCATTGTGTTGCTTCGCCAGTCGGATAAGGTCCATGAATGTTTTTAATCTTTGTAGACTGGCAGGGTCGGTCCCCATCGATATCTATCCCCCCTCCCGCGAAGGTTTCATTGCTTTACCTCCAATCTCCATGCAAACTCCTGTTCCTTAATTTGACGGGAAGGCCTGCGAGGAATCGATCGAAGGTGTAGAGCCTATGAGCAGCCAAAAATCGGAATTAGGCCGTGCCCTGTTGTCCAGAGGTCGAAGGATCTTGCTGGTTTCGTTTCTGTGCTCGGGTGGCAATGTTTTCCATGAGCCCCGTCAGTTTTTGATATTGGGGATGGTCGGGAGAGAGCGGTTTGCCATCTTCATCGCACATCAGTTCCTGCATCCCTTCGAGCATTGCAGCCATTTCAGGGAAAAGTTCGTCATCCGATTTTTTTCGTCCCATGATATTTTTCCTTTGTTATAAATTCGAAACGGATTGATACATTCATCGTTTACATTAAGATTGATTGTCTTGATTCAGAATGCTTTCGATCACGGTCTTGAGGTTTTCCGCCGTTAAATTTGCCACGCGAATGTTTCCATCCAAGAGCACGGTTGGCGTATGGGTGACCTTGATGCGTTCCCCCCATGTCCGGCCTTTCGCTAATGTTTTAAAAGGTTTTCCACTGGCGAGTCCTGCTTCAAATTCCGTAGGATCGAGCCCGATCTCTTTCAAAAGGAGGGCACGCATGGTCTTATCGAAGACCTGAATATCTTTTTCATGAATGGACTGAAAGAGAAGTTGCTTCATCTCCGGCCCTTTTCCCATGGTGACGGCCTGATTGTACATTTCAAAGGCGGTCGGAAGTTTGCCGGGTATGACGGGAAATCCCACCATTCTTATCTCTAACTTGTCGCCAAATTCCTTTTTCAGTTGGGTCCCGACTACTCGTTCGAACATGTGGCAATGGGAGCAGTAGAAATCAGCGAATTCAAACAAAATGACCTTGCCTGTTTCATGTTGAGACGGTTCTCCCTCCATCAGTTCGTATTCACCCTGTATCTTGCTCAGGGCCACATTGGCCCATCCGAGCAGGCTGATCAGGAGTATGCCTCCAATGATGCGGGAAATTTGCGTCTGTCCTGATTTCATGCTTGATCCTTTCTTGATTTCGATCTTTTTTTGAACGTTTTCTCTCGAATCGCCGAAGGCTGTTCGGGTAACATACTCCATTCTTGGAGACACTCACGATAGCCCATCATATCAGACTGAACCTATGGTCCTTCAAGGTTTCCGAAAAATGAAATCGCCTCGGTGAAGTCCGGGATGAGGAGAGGTTATTCGGGGTAGGAGATTTTTGAGGAGTATTGAGAGAATGATGGAGGCGGTATCGGCATTGTTCAATTGAGGAGGGCACTGAAGTGAATGTGGTGAATATCAAAGACTACAGCCAGTTTTCGAAGGAAAAGATGAAGAAGCAGAATGTGTTTCAATCACCAAGATTTTTTTGTGATGTGTATGGATTTGAGCCCGGTCAGGAGCAAAAAGGCCATGTGCATGCCGACCAGGACAAAGTCTATTTGGTCTTAGAGGGAGAAGGCACGTTTCGGGTCGGGAGTGAAAGCCGGGTCCTGGGGGAAGGGCAGGGGACGATGGCTCCCGCTGGTGAGGAACATGGCGTGGTAAACCATACGACCAACCGGCTTCGGGTGCTGGTCTTTATGGCGCCCAATCCAGGGTAGGGACTAAAAGAAGGGACTTAGTGGGGCTGTGGAAAAGTCGGAATGGATAAAGGGTCTTAGTGAATACTTTCACTCAGGCCCTATGGTGTGGAAAGAAAAAGGCCTAATTGGCTGATTCCATGGAATTAAAGATGGCAGGATTGTTTTCTCCGATGAAGGACAGAATGCCAACTGCCCCTTTAGCGACACGGAAAATGCTGTGATTAAGTAACAGATACGCCCCGGGCACATCCACTTTAAATTCTACGATGGTAGTTCCCGCTGCAGGAATCAGTGTGGTTTGCACGTTTTTATTGATGGTTCCACCAATGGCGCCTTCCACATAGACCTTGTCAAAAATCTCGCCAATGATGTGGAACGAGGACGTGCTATTCGGTCCGATGTTGCCGATATATTCTGCTCCGGAACAGCAACTGGTCGGATGTCCGCTGCTCGCTTTGGTGGTGGCCCGAATGTAATGGAGTTGAAGTTGATCGGTGCTCGGTGTCCGATGTAGGGTATGCTGACTTGATGGTTACAAGAATACCCACCACATGTTCAATTAATGCTGGAGGCGAACGATCATGGATTGGAGTAATACCAGAACTCAGGTAATTGTCATCATGTGTTCGGCTTTCTTGATGGGAGCGCTGATGGTGGGGTGTTCTTCCACACCCGAGCCTCAACCGGATCCGTCCAAAAAGGACATTCAGCAGGATTCAGATCGGTTTTTCAAAAAGATGAGCCAGGAAGAAGAAGGGCGACAAGTTCCCACACGTTAAGAGATAACCATATGATAAATATATGGTTTTTTATGGTCGTGACTATCGATTGCTCTCCTGTTTAGGCCAATAGGGCAAGTAGGCCTTTTAAAGCCGCAAGCGGCGATGAAGGAGTGGCAGGAAGTCTATTCGGTTAAGCCCGCCTGCCGTGTCAGTTGAGTTTTGGAGGGTATCTGATCAAGAATCGTCGATCGGACCTGGTATAAACCCGGCAAGCCTGATCCCTTGGCGAAGACCAGGCCTCGTTCTCTTTTTCCCAAAACTAATTGCCCGATTTCCTGTCCCTTGCGGTTCAGGCCGGAAATAGTCGCGTTGGGTGAGGCCATCCCATGGTCTTTTGATGCGGCAGAGGAATCGGGATGGGCTATTTCTGCTGGTACGTCCACGATCCGACTGACAAAAAGTTTCACAACCTCCTGGTCTACCTCTGCTGAAGGATCGTCCTCTAAGATCCACTCATCGTGTTGATTGATAAGGACATAATGGTCCTGTGGCATATGGATCGTCAGCATGGCGATATCGGCGATTTCCATACCAAAGAGACGTTTGTCTTGAAAGTGAAACATGCCTTGCGTGATGGGTTTCAGGATGCCCGGTGGGATTTCATAGAGTGGTCCGGAGGCATTCGTGATGGCATAGGCCTTTTCTGGATCAGCAAATTGATAGAGTTCCAGATGGTGTGTGCGTGCGCCTTCTAGGACTTGTATCGCCGCCTGAATGCGGGCCGGCTGCTCCAGGATCTGTTTTTTCTCTTCCTCAGTGTCAATGAACCCGGTGGCGGCCAGACCTCCTAAATCCATAAGGAGTGTGCCCACGGCTGTTTTGTCTGCAGGTCCCTTGACCGGACTTTGCAACATCCAATTCGGCGTCAGGCTATGGGCTCCTGCTATTCGTGTCAGGATCATGGTGTTTGCCCCGATTTGAATGTGAAGCTCCCGGACTCGATCCCGTTCGAAAAACAAGAGGTCTTTGAGGCGAAAGTTCGTGAGAGACTTTTGAGCAAAGGTCATCACGTCCAAAGTGGTCAGCACGACCTGATTATCCGGTTTCGTTTGGATATACAGGGAGGGGGCAAAGGGGCCGGCATCCCCCAGAGCCATTTCCTGCGTCTCAGTCGGAGTGGTCAGGGTGAGGGTCAGATAAGGAGGCTCTAATCCGTACGTGGACAAATTGCTTGGCCCATCCTCGATATGCCGTTTGATTTTTCCTATTGTCAGGGCTCGGAGGATACGGCGAATTGCACGCGAATCCGCGGGGAATCGCATGGGCTCGGTTATCATCCACCGCCATTGGTCATCCCGTTCGAGACGGATGGTGTCCGTGGGAGTGGCCCAGGTGATGTGCGTGACAGCCCGGTCATCAAACGGCAGGATCTGTCGTTCCTGGGTCTCCTGTTTTTCCAGTTGCCGGGATTGTGGAATATCAACAAGGAGGATATAGCCTCCCAATCCTAACACGAGAAGGGCCAAGATGATCGTCACTCGAACGGGATTTATCATATTACAGACTTCGCCGCCTTTTCCAAACAGATAGACCGAGAAATAAGGTGAGGAGTGGAAGGAACAGGACTTGAAAAAATACGAGGGCTTGTTCCTGCGAGGGATTTGGGACGAACGGGTGAAAGGCGGGGTCTTTTGGTGTCAGGGAAACCAGGGCCTCCTCCTGAGCAAGCCAGGCAATGGCTTTTAAGAAAAAATCCGTGTTTCCCGGGTAGGTCAGATACCCATTGGTTGCAAACGCGGCATTGCCCACAATGAGGACGGCAGATTGAGATTTTGTGGACTGGTCGACCGGTTTGCGGGTCAATAGGCCCGCGACGGTAAATGGGCCTTTGGCGTCCTGACCTTCGGTGAATTCTGGTTGAAGACTCATCAGGTCGGTTTCTTCCCAACTTTTCGGAGACGTTTGCGCTAAGGCGACATATTCCCAGGTCTTTCCTTGTGCCGCGTCGAAGGTCACTGAGCGGGATACGGGAAACAGGATAGGAGTCGTGAAGTCTTCGGTGATGTCATGAGTGGTAAAGGTTCGAACGAGTAAGGCGGTGGGACTTCCACGACCCAAGCGATCTTGTTCATCAGCCAGAATGCCGGTTCCCAATTGAATGCCCCAGGACGTGAATAGGGGATCTAAGGACGTGCCGCTGCCTGGATCACCCATTACCAGGACCCGTCCTCCTTTTTCCAGAAATTGACTTATCCGTTGTTGGTCTTCGGTGGATAGGGCCTCTGTGGAGGAGGCCACGATGAGGACTGCCGCTTCATGGGAGGCCGTGTCTTGCCAATCCACTGTCCCGACCTCATAGCCTTGTTTGGTCAGGGCATCGCCGGCACGAGATAATCCTGACGATTCGGTATCGGAAAGACTTTTTTCGCCATGGCCCGTAACAAACGCAATGCGCTTTTTCTTGTCTTGCATGACGCGGAGCAGGGCATTGGTCATGTCGGCTTCGGAAGACCGTTGCAGATAGACTTTTTGGGAGCCACTTTCCACGACAACGGTATCGATTCGAGTCACTTGATACTCTTTTGCCTTGTCTGGTTGGCGTTCAGGATCGATGAATGCCACCGTGATAAGGGGACTTTCCTTGTCATAGGTCGTCAATAAATCCTGATAGGCCCCATAACCCGGACTCCCTTCATGAGTGAAGACCGTCATTTTCACTTCTCTAGGAAGAGTTCGAAGGACTTGGTAGGTCTGTCGGCTTAATGTGAAATTTTGCGTCTCTGAGAAATCCCATTCCGGCGCATGTTTGGCAGCGAGGAAATTGAGTAAGGCTACGACGATGCCTGCAAGCAGAATTGAAAAAAGGCTGTGTGCGCCGAGTCGGGTAGACCGGGTTCGAGCTAACGCGGTGAGGCTCCGGAAATGGAAGGCAAAATAGCCCAGGAGGCAGAGTGTTCCCAGGCCGAGCAGGATTGAGGAGAGGCTCTCTCCAGCAGGATAGACCAAGGGGAGCCCCAGTCCTGTAAGGGCTAATATGGTTCCGGCTATTCCGAGAATTGAAGGCACACGCGTTACTTCCATCGGTAGGCGTCAACGGCTTGGTGAGCGGCAAACCACATAAAACCTATGCCGGAGACGTAATAAAGAATATCTTTGAGGTTGAATAGCCCACGAATCAATCGTTCATAATGTTCGCTAAAAGAGAGATAGGACAGAATGTGTCCGATCGTGGTGTCCCCAATAATGCCTCCTAACGCCCCCAGCATCCACAGGCCTAAAATGCAGCCAAAGCTTAAAAAAGCCGCAATAATTTGGTTCTCGGTCAGGGCGGAGGCCAATAGGCCAATGGATATCAGAAGGGCTCCTTGGAGAAACAGGGCGACATACCCAAGATAAATCGGTCGCCAATCAAACGTTGCATAGGCGGAAAGGGTTACCGGAATGAGGCTGGTCAGTGATAAAAGGCCGCTATAGACGATAATCACACTCATGAACTTTCCAGACACGATTTCATTCACGCCAATGGGCGACGTGAGAAGGAGTTCGAATGTTCGAAGTTTGCGTTCTTCGGCGAAGAGACGCATGGTGAGTAATGGAAGAATTATCATGAGGATAAGGTTGATGCTTCGGAAAAGGGGCCGGAACAGCATATCATTGAGGTTGAGTTGTGCGTAGGTGTTTTGAATTTGCATCAGGCGGATAGCCTGGTTACTCGCATTGGCCGCCGCGGAATAGGCCAACAGGCCCACGATAGCCAAAAAGATGGCCGCGATGACATAGACCACCGGAGACACAAAAGCACTTCGCAATTCTTTAGCAACAATTGTATGAACGGGAGTCATGATGCGGTAATCCTGGTTAAGGGCGGTTAGTGTGGCCCACCTGGCGTGTTGATGGTGGGACCGCTGGGTGTGTTGGTTTGTGTGAGCACCTTAAATGCATCCTCTAGGGTGAGAGGTTGGGATTTTAATTCCAGAAGGCCCACATTTCTGGAGACGACTAATTGAGTCAATTCCTCTCGGATATCTCGGCCCATTTGTGTGTCCAGAAGATAGGTGTGAGCCGTTGCTCCCTGAGAGACACGGATGACTCCGGGAATATGGTGAAGCGCTTCCAACAGGTCCGGGTCGGATTGCTTTACGGTTAGACTGAGTGTTTCCGATTTACGGAGTTTGGCCCCTAACTGTTCCGGGGTGTCCACGGCTACGATTCGGCCACGGTGTATGATAATGACCCGCTGGCAAATAGCGGTTGCCTCAGCCAGTAGATGTGTACTGAGAATAATGGTGTGGGAGCCCGCAAGGCTTTTAATGAGTTCCCGGATTTCAATAATTTGATTCGGATCCAGCCCTGTGGTTGGTTCGTCCAAAATCAATACGGGAGGATTGTGTAGAAGAGCTTGTGCCAAGCCAACCCGTTGTCGGTATCCACGGGACAAATGTCCAATGACCCGTCCCCGAACATCGGACAGGCCCGTTTGGGTGATGATGGTATCCATCCGTTCGGGCAATTGATCCTCAGAAAGTCGTTTAATTCTTCCCACAAATGTCAAATATTCAGTGACGGTCAGTTCCAGATACAGAGGGGGAGTTTCGGGGAGATACCCGATATGCTTTTTTACCTCCCAGGGAGTTTCCAGGCAATCAAACCCTGCAATGCGGACGGTTCCCAGGGTTGGGGGCATGAATCCTGTCAGGATACGCATGGTCGTGGTTTTTCCTGCGCCATTAGGCCCGAGAAAGGCCACGATTTCTCCCTTGTTGATGGAAAAAGAGATGTCATCCAACGCAATGGTGTTGCCGTAGCGTTTGGTCACATGTTGAACGTCAATCATGATCGTGCCCAGCGAGTTGTGTCGTGAAATGGAGAGAAAAGTGACTCAAGAAACCATGGCTCGACAGGATTTTGATCATACCTGTGTGAAAAAAAATCCGTCAAGGCTAAACATAAGGCCGGAACCGGAGGAGATTGACTCTTTTGATGGAAGTAGTATGATAGCTTCACTGTTTAGTTTGTTATAAGCTATTCGAGCAAGGGACCTCCTTTCCTGCCTTGGGAGAGTGGGGTAACGGCCACCATTGAGGAAGTTGTTTCAGGGAAATTGGGCGGTTCTTGGGCTGTTAGTTGCTATTCTGAGTGGGTGCAGTTCCTGGCATCATGTGTCCATTTTCAGCCATGGTGCCGAGCCGGACGAACAGTCCCCAGATTCATCTCCTGCTTCGGTGGTGGATGCCCCTACTGTTTCGGGGCCCGAATCGGAACCCTCTCTCCCAATCGTTTCTCACCCTCCAAATTCAGAAATGCCTCCGGCTATAGATAACATCATTGCACAATCTGCAGATGCTTACCTTCCTCCCACGACTTTGGAAGATGTGTTTTTTGACTACGATCAATATTATATACGGAGTGAAGCTGTTCCTATCCTGACGCAGAACGCTGAAATTCTCCTGAATCGACACGCTACTCGTACTGTCCTCATTGAAGGGCATTGTGATGAGCGAGGCACCGAAGAATATAATCTTATTTTGGGTGAGCGTCGCGCGATGGCGGTGAAAAATTATCTGGTGGATTTAGGGGTGAGCCCTTCCTCTATCCGAGTCCTTAGCTTGGGGAAAAATGAACCGTTTTGTCTTCAGCCCACTCGTGAATGTTTTCAACAGAATAGACGGGCTCACTTTGTGTTGAAGTGATACTCTCATATCTTGTCTGATATGTGTTTAGGATTACGTCTTTAAAACTCATATGAATCTGGTCCATCAAGGCTGTCCCTCCTTTTAGGTTATTGAAGGGGGCAAAATCGCGGGATATTTTGGGAGAAAATTTGCAAGTCTCTCAACGAGATTTTAGCCCTTTTCCTCAAGAAAAGGAGGATGTCTATGCGGTTTTGGTCTTTAATAATCTGGTTCTTCTTTTTGTTGGTTCCCCCGTCGGCTTTCTCGGAAGTTTGGGATTTTTCCTGTACTGAGGCTGTCTCTCTTTTGAGAGCCGCTCAGGAACAGGTCGTCCGGAAGCACGACCAATTGCAGGAAGCTAAATTTAGTCTCCGGCATGCTCCCAAGGAATTTGATGGATGCAGGCGGAGCCGCCGCGGATTTCAAGGCGGGAAGATCCATTGTGTGACCCATCAATCCCTCCAAGGGAATCCATTAAGAGATATCCTTGTTGCGCAACGAAGCCTTGATGCCTCTATCCAGGATTTCAAAACACACCAAAAAGGTCTGGTCCTTTCCTGCTCGGAGTCTTCTCCCTAATCCGATATTCTTTTTCCTACTTCGTATTCCATCCTACGAAGTAGATACGCCATCTCAGGGTGGTGCTTCACCGATCCTGCTGTCCAGAATTGCTCCGTTGAAATACAGGACGGGCAATGCTTTATTTTCTCCTTCCCCGAGGTGGGTGCCTGGAATCATCGCTTCTCGCACCCATGCCGGGCAGAGATCATGATTGTTTTAATCGTCATGCTTGAAGCGAATGCGGCTGCCTCCAGGCCAACACTCCTTTTGGCAACCAAGAATAAAAAAAATGGAAAAATTCGTATAATCATCAAACTGTTTCACCATGATGAATAGCCGGAGATTTTCCTGTCATCGATAGGAGTAAAGGACTAATTGGTGCTCAGTCTTAAAAAAATTTTGGCCTCTTTTTTTTCTCCCCTTTCTCTTTGCATAGAGATAATAGCGTGTGGGATTCTCATTTTGTGTTTTTCCCGCAAACAATACCTTGGGAAAGTCCTTGTCGCCCTGGGATTCATTCTGCTTGTCACTAGCGGTTATGAAAGCGTCTCAGGGCGTATCATCCGTACATTGGAATCACAATATCCTCCCATTAATCTTTCCCAGGTTGTACCTCGAGGGGGTCTGTCCAATACCCAAGAGTCCGTGAAATGGATTGTTGTCCTGGCCAGTGGTATTGCCGGAGATGCCACGATGCCTTATCAGCTTCGGGTGTCGCATCATTCCCGTGTTCGATTAATGGAGGGTATTCGGCTTCATCGCAGGCTGCCGGGCAGTAAAATCATTCTGACCGGAGGCACGGGATTTGAGGGGTCCCCTGAAGCGACCACAATGAGTCGAGTCGCCGAGGAATTGGGCGTCAACCGGGCAGATATGGTTCTGGAGGTTGAATCCCGTGACACCAAGGATCACCCTCTTTATGTTCGTGATATCGTCCATGATGAGCCTTTTATCCTGGTCACAAGTGCTTTCCACATGCCACGTGCGGTCAAATTATTTGAAAAACAGGGATTATTCCCAATTCCGGCTCCTACAGGACAATGGGTTCCTCCTATGCAGTTTTGGTCTGTAGGGAACTTTTTCCCGAGCTCCTCGGGAGTGCGCCTTGCCGAATTGGCCTATCATGAGTATATGGGATTATTGGAGGCCTGGGTTCAAGGCCAGATTTAAAGGAGCAGGGGTGAGGCTCTGAATCCTGGCCTTTTTAAGGTGAAGAAACACTCAATTGAGAGAATTAATGTACCTGCCGCCGAATAAGGTTGAGGTTACGGCAGGGGTTATTTCTTGGCTCAGGCTTTCCGATAGAGATACAAAAGAATGTAATCTGGGTATTGTGTTCTCTCATTGATGGCTGGGATTTTTGGAGATCAGCAAAATAATGATTTGGCAAAGATGTGGAGGAGGCACCCTCATCATGTGTCTCAGTATCTTTTTTGTGGGGGGGTGTAGCATATGGGAATCGTATTATCATCCGAATCATGGATCCAAGCGTGCGGATCGCATGTGCCATCCCTTTGGGGACTGCTTACAAGGGGAATGGGTTTCCACTGATGGAAAAGGAACGGATCCGATCGAAGCCCATTCAGCCTGTGTTGCGCAGGTTTCTGCAGAACAGGGGAATGATTGGAAAAGAGATTCGGTTACACAGGGATTGGAAATAGGTGAATGTATGGAACGACAAGGATTTACTCTCAAGCCGTGACAACACGAGAAAGCTTTACTAGATCATTGAAAGTAAACGACCCCCAAATGAGGCTGAAAAAGGAGGGTTTTGGCTTGCGCAAGGTTATCCCTCGTGGCCATTCGTGTCGGTCGCGGTTATGCAAATTGTGACTTGAAGAGTTTCCTCCGGTTTAAGATTGAATGGAACTTTTTCTCGAATGGTTCCCCCTCCTCCGGGATTGGTCGCCCTGATCTCTTTATATTTGACTAAACCTTTTCCTATATCTTTGTAAATGGTAGTCTTGGCAAGATTTGTTAATGTCTGCCCGTTGGCTTTTGTTGTAGGCTCAATATACGAAATGCTGACAACAGGATTTGATGCTGTAACGTTGATTTGGGCAGACGTGAGACAGTTCGAAACATCCCCTGTTCCAGAAGAGGAAACCTGCGGAGAGATGGGTTGAGGCCCTTCTGAGGAACCGAATGAGTTGATTGGCTTTGATGGTGTATCGGCTTGAGTGGCTTTTTCGGTGGGGGATGGGAGATCTGAGGGAAGGCAGGATGGACGTAGCCAACATAGTACGGTGTCAAGTCTTTCCTGAGATTGGGGGGATGAACAGGAAAGAAGACCGGAGTAAAGAGCAAGGAGCAGGAGAAATCGGAAATTAGAACTCACAGGGGACCCTTGTCTGAACCGGTTTTGTGAATCTGAAATACGGAAGTAATAAAAATAATAAAAAGCGGATGATGGATTGTTAAATTTGGCTGCGTATGTATTCTATCCCTCCTATGGCCTTAACGGAAGGCCTGTCTTAAACTGAAACATATCATTAGGATTCACTGGATATGACATGTGATAAAGAAAGGTAGAAATGAACCGGTGAGAAAAAACCGTGAGACTGCTTCTCTATCGAAAGGGACTAAAACAGCTATTCCTCTCAAAAAAAAAGATTTCCCACAATCGTTAAATAGACCAGAGAAGGTTTTTAAATCGCTGAAATTATTTGCAACGGATGTGGATGGAGTTCTGACCGATGCCGGCATGTACTATGGGGAGTCGGGCGAGGAATTGAAAAAATTTCACACGCGTGATGGCATGGGGATTAAACTCTTACAGGCCCAAGGGTTGATCACTGCTATCATAACCATGGAAAACACCAAAATTGTCGCTCGCCGGGGAAAAAAACTGGGCATTCCCGAAGTCTTTCAAGGTGCAAAGGATAAGGTCGCCATTCTCCGCCATCTGTCTGACAAATACGGGATTCCCTTTGCACAAATGGCCTACATTGGGGATGATGTGAATGATGTGGAAGCGTTGCAAACTGTGGGATATGCCGCAGCTCCTGCGGATTGTGTAGAGCAAGTCCGTCAGGTTGTGCATTATGTCTGCAAAAAAAAGGGAGGTGAGGGAGCCGTTCGGGAAGTTATCGATAAAATTTTGGCTGGGAAAAACCCACAGTAGGCGTTCAAGTATTTAGTGGATTGTTGTATGTCTCATTCCGACAATTTTTCTTTATGAGCAAAAAACCTGTAGTCAATTGAGTATGGTTTTTTGTCCGGTTCATTGGACCGTTTGAAACCCTTGGAGGAGAAGGACCGAACATGAACCCTCATGTTTATGGAGTGATTTTAGCCGGTGGGAGTGGGACCCGGTTTTGGCCGTTGAGCCGGGAACGATTTCCCAAGCAATTGTTGAGAATTTTGGGAGAAGGAACTCTGTTGCAACAGACGTTTGAGCGTCTATTACAAAAGATTCCCGCGAATCGGATGTCAATTGTGACCAACGCTGTTCAAGCGGAGTCCATCAAACTCCAACTCAATCAGTGGAAAGATGACATCGCTGACAATGTCATTCTTGAGCCGGAAGGAAGAAATACCGCACCGGCGATCGCGCTAGCGGCACTACACCTGATACGCCAAGATCCTGAAGCCGTAATGGTGGTGGTACCGGCAGATCATGTGGTGAAAGCCTCCAAGAAATTTATGCGGGCGGTACAATTTGCCAGTGAACTGGCAATGGGTGGGCATCTTGTGACGTTTGGCATTCAGCCGACTCGTCCTGAAACCGGGTATGGCTATATTCAGCCTTTGAAGCGAATGAGGGTCGGGGCCAAGGGCCCTTTCATCGGGTATTCGGTGGCCCGCTTTGTTGAAAAGCCGAACCTCACAACTGCCAAACGATATCATCGATCGGGAAATTATTTTTGGAATAGCGGTATTTTTGTCTGGAAAGCTTCGCAGATTTTATCAGAATTAGCCTTTCATCAACCGGTGTTATCCAAAATGTTGACTGGTTTGCAATGCAAGATGGGAAGTGAGGAGTTTCCCTCCCATCTTCGGAAGGTGTATGCCAAAATCGAATCACTTTCTATTGATAATGCGGTGATGGAACATTCTTCTCATAGCGTAGTGATACCCATAGACTTTGGTTGGTCGGATGTGGGGAGTTGGAGCAGTTTGGGAGAAGTGGTGCCTTTGGATAAAGATGGAAATGTCCGGAATGGGAATGTTCTAGATCTGGGAAGTCGGGATTCCGTGCTGTTTGCGGATCGCAGGGTCGTGGCAACAATTGGCCTTAACAATATGGTGGTGGTGGATACGCCCGATGCCACGCTGGTTTGTCCGAAGGATCGCGCACAAGATGTCAAAGCCATTGTCAATCTATTGAAGCGACAGGGTGCCCCTGAACATTTAGAACATCGAACCGTGCATCGTCCTTGGGGTTCCTATACCGTCATGGAAGAGGGGAAGGGATACAAAGTTAAACGGATTGAAGTTGCTCCTGGAAGACGGCTTTCCCTTCAACTCCATCATCAACGCAGTGAGCATTGGGTGGTCATTGCAGGGACGGCCAGAGTGACTCGCGGCGAAGAAGTCTACGACCTCCAGGCGGGAATGAGTACGGGGATCGCTAAGGAAACTCCGCATCGCTTAGAAAATCCCGGCCAGATCCCATTAGAGATTATTGAAACGCAAAATGGGCTCTATCTTGGAGAAGATGATATCGTCCGACTTCAGGACGATTTTGGGCGATTACGACCCATTGGGTGGGAGTCGGAAGGAAAGAGAGTCTGATGGGAATTTTTCGAGAATATGATATTCGCGGAATTGTTGAACAGGATTTAGGACCCGATGTGGTTGAGCGAATCGGTCGTGCCTATGCCACCCTGGCTAAAGCCCGCGGAGTTCGCACTATCGCGCTGGGACGGGACGGCCGTCTCACTTCACCAGCCCTTCGGAATCATCTTGTTGCCGGCCTGACTCGTTCTGGGGTCAATGTACTTGATCTTGGCCTATGCGCGACCCCATTACTGTATTTTTCTCTGTTTTCCTGTGATGTTGACGGGGGCATCATGATTACCGGCAGTCACAATGCTGCTGAGTATAATGGGTTTAAGATGTGTATAGGCCGGGAAGCATTGTACGGGGCTGATATTCAAGAATTACAGGTAATTTATGAGAGCGGCGAGTTCGCATTAGGGACAGGTACAGTTTTAACGCAATCCATCATCCCTGAATATCTCAAATTTTTACAAGAACATTTTTCTTTGGTGAGCGCCCGGGGTCTTCGGGTGGTGATTGATTGCGGAAATGGGGCAGCCTCTCTGTTTGCCAAAGATGCTTTGGAGCAATTGGGATGCGATGTAACCGGATTGTATTGCGATCTAGATGGTCATTTCCCCAACCATCATCCGGACCCCACTGTGCTGGATAATCTTAAGGACCTGATTTCGAAGGTCAAAGAAACTGGAGCCGATGTGGGAATCGGGTACGATGGTGATGCTGACCGAATCGGCGTAATCGATGAACAGGGCCAAATTATGTGGGGGGACCGGTTATTACTCCTTTTTGCTCGGGAGGTGCTGGATAATCATCCAGGGTGTTCCATTATTTCGGAAGTGAAAGCCTCTCAGGGATTGTATGACGATATTCAAAAACTAGGTGGACGGGGTATTATGTGGAAGACTGGGCACTCCATTATTAAAGCCAAAATGAAAGAGGAAAAGGCTTTGCTTGCCGGAGAGATGTCGGGTCATCTGTTTTTTGCCGATAGATATTATGGATATGACGATGCAATCTATGCCTCCTGTCGACTTATCGAAATTCTTGTGAAGCGGAAAAAGCCGTTGTCATCGCTGTTGGCTGATATTCCTCAAACTGTGGTGACCCCTGAAATTCGGGTAGATTGTTCAGATAATCAAAAATTTTCATTAGTCGAAATCGTCAAAAACCGTTTGAAGCACGTGGCCAACACACAAGATCCGAAAACATCAACGTTGCCCATTCGTGACATTATCTCCATTGATGGCATTCGTGTCCTTTTTGACGAAGGGTGGGGCCTGATTCGAGCCTCGAACACCCAACCAGCATTGGTCCTTCGCTTTGAAGCCTCTTCCCATTCTCATCTCACTCAAATTCAGGACTATCTGGAAGGACAACTTTCAGAAGCTACTTTCGAACTCACCCCCTAACCCCTCACCACGGTATTTCACTTTTTTTAAATCGTTTCTGGTCTCATCTCAACCATTTCCGGTGAAGGTCTGGTCAATCAGATTAATGATATCTCCCGCCATGAAACCTATGTGGTTATTAAGGTAGCCGGATTCATCAATGAGAATATTTTCCCACGATCGAACGCGAATTTCTGTTGAACTTGCGTTGCTCCTTAATGCTGAAAAGCATATAATGGAAATCCTCTAGTATTCTCTATGGATCATGACTGATGACTCCGCGTTTTTCCTTATCGACACATACCTTTCGTGAGCAAGCATCCATTTCTGGAACATCCGGAGAATTTTCCCGCATCATCATGCAAATTGCCCTGGGTGGGAAACTTATTGCCCAGGATCTTCGAAAAGCCGGATTGAGTCAGTTTCTGGGCACGACGGGTTTAATGAACGTGCAAGGCGAAGAGGTCCAAAAATTAGACGAACGAGCCAATCAGATATTTCTGGATGTGTTTGAGCACATGGAACTGGTGAGTACGCTGGTTTCAGAGGAAATGGAAAAGCCCTATCTCATCAAAGAAGCCGATGGACAAGGGCGGTATGCGATATTTTTGGATCCTTTGGATGGCTCCTCCAACATTGATGTGAATGCGTCTTTGGGGTCAATTTTTTCTATTCATCGGCTTTCCGTTGAGGGTTTCCCCACTTCTGAAGATGCTTTGCGAAAAAAGGGATGCGATCAGGTTGCGGCCGGATATGTCCTGTATGGATCAAGTGTGCTTTTGGTGTATACCTGCGGCCATGGTGTGCACCAATTCACGTTGGATCAGGAAGCCGGTGAGTTTTTCCTCTCAGCAAGGGATATTCAAATCCCCAAGCGTGGGAAAATATATAGTGTGAATGACGGTAATTACCAAAAATGGTCCGCCGGCACTCAACAATTTCTTCATTATCTTCACGAAGTTGATGCCCAGACAGGCAGACCATATACCAGCCGTTATTCGGGGTGTTTTGTGGCTGATGTGCATCGTGTGTTGTGTAAGGGTGGCCTCTATATGTATCCGGGGGAGCAGAAGAACCCAGAGGGAAAATTGAGGCTCATGTATGAAGCCGCACCCTTATCTTTTTTGGTTGAACAGGCCGGTGGTATGGGGAGTACGGGTGTTGAGCCTGTCAATCAACTAATCCCGAAAACCCTTCACCAGAGAGTCCCTTTATATATTGGCAGTCAGGATGATGTGACCAAAGCTGAAGCATTCCTGCGGTCTGAGTTACCGATCTAGGGAAGGAGAATCTCCTATGGTGTTGCGTATGATATTTCTGGTCATTGGGGTAGTATTCGGTGTGGCCTTGGCATGGGGAGCAACCAATGGCCAAATGGGCTTTTTGCTCATGGGCGGTGGAATCGGGGCGGGGGTTGGGGCAATCATTCTGTCTGTAGAGCACCGATTGAAAACCGCGCCCTTACCATTCGTCGTGTGTGGAGCGGGCGGATTAA
Source organism: Nitrospirales bacterium (assembly GCA_021604105.1). Taxonomy (GTDB): domain Bacteria; phylum Nitrospirota; class Nitrospiria; order Nitrospirales; family UBA8639; genus Nitrospira_E. Next base: position 39,378 of record BQIW01000020.1, read on the forward strand.
TTGTTGGACTCCTTGTGGCAGGATTGATTGCCTCATTGACGGGATTAGTTGCACGCTCTCCATATACCGTCTTTACCCTTCTGGCCAGCTTGGTGATCTTTTTGGGAATACCTTATTGGGGATTAATCATGGGACTACGATTTGCCACCGAAGGATGGGCCACATCAACCATTCCAACAGGTGATACGGAGTCAGTTCGCACCAAAAAACTTCTTGATACCAGTGTCATCATTGATGGTCGGATTGCAGATTTGTGCGAAACGGGCTTTATTGAGGGAACCCTTGTTGTTCCATATTTTATTCTCCAGGAGTTACAGCATATTTCCGATTCCTCTGATGGATTAAAGCGGGCACGTGGGAGACGAGGTTTGGACATTTTGAATGTCCTTCAAAAAGTCAGCAATATTAAGGTCGACCTGGTAGAAGATGATTTTCCTCATGTTAAAGAGGTGGATACAAAGCTCATTGAACTCGCAAAACAAATGGATGCCAAGGTGCTGACCAACGATTTTAACCTCAACAAGGTGGCCGGGATCCAGGGTGTCAGGGTGCTGAATATTAATGACCTGTGTAATGCGCTGAAACCGGTGGTGCTTCCTGGTGAAACCATTCGGGTTTTTGTTTTGAAAGAAGGGAAAGAGGCCGGGCAAGGTGTGGCCTACTTAGATGATGGCACCATGGTGGTGGTTGATCATGCCAAGCGGTGGATCGGCAAAAATGCGGATGTGATTGTGACGAGTGTTCTGCAAACGAGTGCTGGTCGAATGATTTTTACCCGCCTGAAAGAAGAAACTGAACACGAGGAGTTAAGCTTCTCGCGTGTTTAATTCTGTTGTGGCGGTGGTGCTTGCCGCGGGCCTTGGTACCCGCATGGGCGGAAATACTCCTAAGCAATATCTTACTCTGGGGAATCTCCCACTTTTAGTATATTCACTTCAGGTTTTTCAACATTACGAGGGGGTCGGTGAGGTCATTCTGTCTGTTCCGGCATCGGATTTGGAATATTGCTGGAGCGCAATCGTAAAACCTTTTGGGTTGGAGAAAGTTACTAAAGTGGTGGCGGGGGGAGCACGGCGACAAGATTCTGTCAGCAACGGCCTTGCCGCCATTTCCGATCGACCTGACGGGGTTTTGGTTCATGATGGTGTCCGTCCCTTTATCGACCCATGCATGGTTAAGAATGTGATCGACTGTGCCGGAAACACAGGGGCGGCTGTAGTGGCAATGCCGATCCATGATACGGTAAAAAGGGTTGATTCATCTGGGATCATTCAAGAGACCCTGAAGAGGGAAGAGCTCTGGCAGATTCAGACACCCCAGGTGTTCCGATATGATTGGCTGGTCGAGGCACATCACCAGGCGCAATTACATCAATGGGAGGTCACCGATGATGCAGCCCTCATTGAACGGATGGGCTATCCCGTTTCCGTAATAGCGGGAAGTTGTTTTAATATAAAAGTGACAAAGCCGGATGACCTGGTGTTTGGGGAAGCGATTTTGGAAACGATAAGAAGGCAAAGGTGAAATTTCAGGCCAGCCTGCATGGAGATGTTTTTTTTTCGCGCGTTTTTGATTTGATATGAGAGTTGGTCAGGGTTATGACATTCATCCCCTCCGGGAAGGCCGTCCACTGATTCTGGGTGGCGTGGGTATTCCCCATTCTCAAGGGTTGGAGGGCCATTCCGATGCTGATGCCTTGACCCATGCCGTTTGCGACGCCATTCTAGGAGCTATGGGAGAAGGAGATCTCGGAACTCGGTACCCAAGCAGTAATCCAGAATACAAAAATCTCTCGAGTTTGGTTATGCTACGAAGTGTCGCTCAAACCCTTCGTGATAAAGGGTTTTACTTGGTGAATCTGGATACGGTCATTCTAGCCCAGGCCCCGAAATTAGCCCCATATATGGCCTCGATGCAAGAAAGTCTTGCGCAGGTGCTGGAGGTTTCCCTTTCTCAGATTAATGTCAAAGTCAAAAGTGGAGAGGGAGTTGGAATGATTGGGCGTGAAGAAGGCATTGCGACATTGGCCATTTGTCTGATTGAATGCATCACGCCGCCATGAAATGATCTCGTCTTTTCTTTATTGGGGTTTATCTGGATGGTGGGATTATGCGGTTGGTTAAACGAATTGCCGAAGATCTTCATGCGGTCTTTGAGCGGGATCCGGCGGCAACCAGTCGTTGGGAAGTGCTGCTGGCCTACTCGGGTTTTCATGCGTTATTGGCCTATCGCTTGGCGCATTGGTTATGGAGGAAAAACATTCCGATTATCCCACGGTTGATTTCGCAATTAGCTCGGTGGGTGACCGGTATTGAAATTCATCCAGGAGCACAGATCGGACGGGGATTTTTTATTGACCATGGGATGGGGGTGGTGATTGGCGAGACTTCAGTCATTGGTGACTTTGTCACCCTCTTCCAAGGCGTGACCCTCGGGGGGACCGGCAAAGAACGTGGTAAACGTCATCCGACATTAGGTAATCATGTTGTGGTCGGAGCCGGGGCGAAAGTGCTGGGGAATATTACGATCGGAGATTTTGTTAAAGTGGGAGCTAATTCGGTAGTTCTTCGGTCAGTGCCATCAAATTCAACGGTCATCGGAATCCCTGGCCGTATTATCAAAACTATTGGAGATCGTGTGCCTGAAGCGACCATGGATCATGCTAATATTTCCGATCCCATTGCCGAACGATTTGATGCGATGGAACAAGAACTCATTGCTCTAAGGAAACGGGTGGAACAATCTGAAAAACCATCCTAACGGCCGTGAGGGAATTTTTGATATTGTCATAGGCCGTGAGGTTTTTTACACTACAAACCACAAGCTGAGCAAAGCGAATATTCCGTTGAAAGGGAGGGATTTTTGTGAAGGAATCCAACGTGATTACACCACGAGTCAAAGAAATATTACGAAATTATGAGGGCAATGTTCCTGGAGTTCTTGCAAATATCGCTCGTTTATTGATGACAGGGCGGTTGGCCGGGACTGGTCGCTTAGTTATTCTGCCGGTAGACCAGGGCTTTGAGCATGGTCCTGCCAGAAGTTTTGCGGTCAATCCTGCCGGGTATGATCCTCACTACCATTTTCAGCTGGGAATTGATGCCGGATGTAATGCTTACGCCGCTCCTCTCGGATTTCTTGAGGCCGGGGCAGCAGAATATGCTGGTCAAATTCCCCTCATCCTGAAATTGAACAATAATGATTCCCTGTTTGAGAGTAAAGATCCTAATTCTGCCATCACCGGCAGTGTGCATGATGCCCTTCGGTTAGGATGCTGTGCCGTGGGATATACGATTTATCCGGGGTCTGCCCATAGTCAGGACATGTATAACCATCTGCGGGAAATTGCTCAAGAGGCCAAATCCCACGGATTGGCGGTGGTGGTATGGTCGTATCCCCGTGGTGGAGGACTTAGTAAGGAAGGGGAGACGGGAATTGATGTTGTAGCCTATGCCGCACAAATCGCAGCCCAACTCGGGGCTCATATTATCAAAGTAAAGGTACCATCGAATCATATTGAACAGTCGGCCGCTAAAAAAGTCTATGAGTCGGAAAAGATTCCCATTAGCACGCCTGCTGAGCGTATCCGCCATGTTGTACAGAGCACTTTTCAGGGACGGCGTATTGTCATTTTTTCGGGTGGGGCCAAAGGGGAAGATCAGAAAATTTTCGATGAAGCCCGAGGAATACGTGATGGTGGAGGATTTGGGTCCATTATTGGGAGAAATTCATTCCAACGGCCCAGACCCCAGGCTCTTGAATTTCTTTCAACTGTTATGAAGATCTATGGGGGAGAACTCTCTTAGTAATGTAATCGCTGGGATTGAGAGTGTATGAACTCAGGGGTATAACCCCCGACATTGATGGGCTTGGGCTACCTCCTGAATTCCTGCGATCAAGGCGGCGGTCCTCATTGTCAGTTTTTTCTCCTCGGCATGATTGAGAATACGGCAAAACGCCCCTGTGATGATGTTCCTGAGTCGACTGTGAATATCTGATTCCTGCCAAGAAAAACGTTGGGCGTCCTGAACCCATTCAAAATACGAGACGATAACACCGCCGGCATTGGCGAGAATATCCGGCACCACAAAAATTCCTCGTTCCCGCAAAATAGCATCGGCCTCCAGAGTTGTTGGGCCATTGGCTGCCTCGATCAGGTACTGGCATTGAATGCGCGATGCGTTGTTAACAGTGATTTGTTCGGACACGGCCGCCGGAATGAGCACATGGCAGGGTAGGAGGAGTAAATCTTCGTTCATAATCTGTTCACCGAATTGGGTGAGAGAAGAAATCGACGATTTTTCGGTAGCCAATTGAGACAGAATCCCTGGAATATCCAGACCTTTTTGGTTATACAGTCCCCCCATCTGATCACTGACTGCCAATATTTTTACCCCCTCCTGATGAAGAATTCGTGCAGTTTGGGATCCGACGTTCCCAAACCCTTGAATGACGACGGTCGTGTCTGAAGGAAGCAGACCAAAATGCCGTAAGACTTCCAATGTGACATCCACCACTCCACGACCCGTCGCTTCTTCTCTACCAAGGGTTCCTCCAATGGAAATGGGTTTCCCCGTGACCACTCCACGGACGGTAAACCCAACCTGCTGGCTGAAGGTATCCATTACCCACCCCATGACTTGCTGATTGGTTCCAATATCAGGAGCGGGAATATCTTTGTCCGGCCCCAATAATGGAAAAATTTCTGCGATGTAACGGCGGGTCACACCTTCAAGCTCCGCCGGAGAAAGCATGGCAGGGTTGACTGCAACCCCTCCTTTGGCCCCTCCGAATGGCAACCCTGCCAAGGCTGTTTTCCATGTCATCCACATCGCCAAGGCTGCGACTTCTCCAAGGCTGACGTCGGGATGGAAGCGAATACCGCCTTTTGTTGGGCCGCGGGCTACATCATGATGCACGCGATAGCCACGAAAGACTTGAACCTGTCCGGTATCCATCCGGACCGGCACACTGACGCAGAGAGAGCGTTGAGGAGCTTTGAGCCGCTCAAGCAATCCTGAATCCAGGTTCATATGGTGGGCAGCTTGATTAAATTGGTCAACGGCCAAGCGGAACGTTGGATGGTTGAACTCTGGAGTGAGGTCATTGTTCATGGAGATTATCTCGTGGGGCAGAAATTTTCAGTCCTACTTTTCAGTATATCAAAAATGAAATTTGAAATTTCCCTTTTTCCCACAGCAGGTGAATGGGTGAACGGAAAACAAGGAAAATGATGGGGATTCAAAATGGCTCATCCGGCAAGGCCGCAGATACTTGGTGGGAGTGTTGAATAATAAGGATGTTCAAGGGCAAATTTGCGCAGGATGAGATTCCTCCTCAAAGGCTCCGGGTCGGTTCAAAAAAGCATGCCCTGAGTCTTCCCGAAGGGTCCGTCCAGCAAGGCCGCAGCCGTTTTTCCGCGCGGAGCGTACGCTGAGTACGTGAGCACGGGAAAATGGCGAGAACGCCGCTGGCGGCTTTTTTCAGCGGACCCTTCTATGTTGACCGCGGCCCCGATGATTTCCTTGGTATGAGGTTAGGTGGAGGGTTCAACCCGAACTTTCCACGCCATGAGGGCGTGCCTCAAAGGCAGGACCCGATTCGGAGAGATCCGAAAAGATTTTTTAATTGTTCCCTTCAACAATATAAGGTCGCAGTTTCCCGATTTTGGCCATCACCTCCTCATATGCCCTATTTTTTAATGACACTCGTAAGGTATAGCTCGGGAAGTGAGAGCATCTTTCCTAAGATCACGGCAGAAGGGAAGGATCGCAAAAGCTGAAAAGATTCCCTGGTAAAGAGGTGTTGAATTATGTTTTCCATCATAATGGTATCCCACACGGCTTTCATCTGACTACCCCCAACGGATTTTCCAGATTCTTTCCATAGCTGTCATTGGGGATATTCTGCATGGGGAATTCCCATTTCATGCCATAGGGCGTGTTCTGACCCCTGCCATAGAGCATGAACACGTTGGTGTGATAAATTGGCCTCTTCTAATTGATCAAGCTAGGGTAACGTTCATACAAAAAGGGCTCTCATTTCACTATGAGCTAGGGCGTGAGAATGGAAAACAATCGAGAGTACATCACAATGAAGCGTACCGCTTCAAGTCAGGGCGTGAGTGTGAGCATCACCCCCGATACGTCAATGCACATGCTGTCGCAGCAGGAAGTTGAAAAGCTCAGGGAGACCAGTGAGGGCGGCCTCCATGAACTGTTTAGAAGCAGTGCCTTGGCGGTCCTGACGAGTGGGAATGATACGGACGACACGAAAGCATTTTTCGCCCGCTATGCAGATTTCGACATTGCCTTAGAGCAACGGGATCGTGGAGTGAAGCTTGAGCTTATCAACGCTCCGGCCAGTGCGTTTGTGGATGGGAAGATAATTCAGGGGATTAAAGAGCATCTCTTTTCGGTGCTCCGTGACATTATCTATGTCCAGAACGAAATACAGCACAATAAAAAATTTGATTTAACGACCTCCAATGGAATCACCAACGCGATTTTTCATATCTTACGAAACGCCGAAATCATACATTCTGTTGATGATCCACATTTGGTGGTGTGCTGGGGAGGCCATTCGATCAGCGAAGTCGAATATCGTTACACGAAAGAAGTCGGGCATCAACTAGGCTTGCGTTCCATGGATATTTGCACGGGTTGTGGGCCAGGGGCTATGAAGGGACCGATGAAAGGAGCCACCATTGCTCATGCCAAACAACGTATTAAAAACGGGCGATATTTGGGCATCACCGAACCAGGCATCATTACGGCTGAAGCTCCGAATCCCATTGTGAATGAACTGGTCATCATGCCGGATATTGAAAAACGCCTTGAAGCATTTGTTCGTGTTGGACATGGGTTTATTGTGTTTCCCGGCGGGGCGGGGACCTTGGAGGAAATTCTTTACCTACTTGGCGTCCTGCTACATCCGAACAATAATGAGGTGCCCTTTCCGCTTATTTTTACGGGCCCCAACGGCAGTGCCAGCTATTTTGAAACGATTGATATCTTTATCAAGCAAACACTCGGGCCTCAAGCCGCGCAACGATATCAAATCATTATTGACGATCCTCAGCGTGGGGCCTATGAAATGACGACAGGCATACAACGTGTACGGGAATTTCGAAAACTGACTCATGATGCCTTCTATTTTAACTGGCATCTGACCATCGACCATGAATTTCAAAGACCCTTTGAGCCCACTCATGAATCGATGGCGCAACTGAATCTTCATGTCGACCAACCCATCCATATGTTGGCTGCGAACTTGCGTCGGGCATTTTCAGGAATCGTTGCCGGTCATGTGAAGCCCCAAGTGCTCAATGCCATTGAAAAAAATGGGCCATTTACCATACACGGGGATTCAACGATTATGAAACTCATGGACGAACTTTTGCAATCCTTCATCAATCAACACCGCATGAAAATTGATCAACAAAACTTCGAGCCTTGTTATGAAATTATCGCCTAGTCGTTGCGTGGCATGGTTCGTTTTTCGAGTGTTTAGTTTTCTCTAAATCTCTCATGCGCATTTTCTGGCTTGAGCAATTCCACTCACCGTCTTCCTATTTCCCCCATCTTCCATCATACCTGTGAATGTCCACGTCGCTTGCAGGCGGGATTGTCCTCGTTGATCTCTTTCCAAAATCCAAAAGACCAAGTCAATGGATAAGTTAGGGATTCTAAATGCCTGGAATCTCCAATACTCATCGAGTCTTCTTAGTTACATTTCAGTTTGAACTGTAGGGATTTCATGTGTCTTCGTAGGGTCTTCCCTACGCTATTTGTAGGAAAATCAGGATCATCAAAAAATGAAACTTTCGCGCCGGATTTTGTGCCCATGACTTAAGTTATGCCTTGCGCAAAGGTATTTCTGCACCTCGGCCGCTGATTTTGGCCTGGCTTTTGCTTTATATGGCTAAACGATGGGATGAAAAATAACGTTATGAACGTTTTTCACGTATCCTTAATCCTTTTCATGCCTCTAAAGGAGAAGTGATTGATTGTACGAGAGACTCCCACCCTGAGATTGCGGTTTTACCGTTTGGAAAAGATAAATTGACAAGTGTGGTTATCGGATCTCAGCTTGCTGGGAATGTTTATGCAAACTTAACAAAGGAGAAAGGGTATGAATTCCATGACAATGGGTTTACAAAAATTGAGTGCGTTGTTCGTGATCCTGAGCGTATCGGGCTTGGGACTTCTTTCTGTGGCGAATGCGCAAGATGTGAATTCCCGATCACAGACAGTTGAATCCCAACCTATGCAGAAGGAATTGATTGAGCCCAACCTCGAACCTTTTGTTGGAGCCTACAAAGAAATCTCCCAGATCCATACGACATACAAAGAACGTATCATCCAGTCAGATGATCCCACCAAAAGTGAAGCTCTTCAAGAAGAGGCCAACCAGAAAATGAGTCAGGCCGTGACGGATCATGGATTGACCATCACGGACTACAATACGATTTTTCAATCAATTCAAAATGACCCGGCCCTCAAGGAAGAATTCATGACGGTACTGAATCGAACACAGTAAAAGGATGACATCATCCCCACTCTTCTGGATTTTTCCAATGAAGAGCAACCGCTCAGTCTGTAACAACCCGGTTTTTCAGCATGGGAAGGGAGAGAGGGGACTATTCGGATGGAAGGGAACACATGCAAGCCATGTCTCAGACTCTTGGGCAGACAGCAACGTTGATTATGTTGGTTGTCTTCAGTGGATGTTCGGACTCATCCACGGACTCTGCAACCCAAGAGCCGAAGGTGGATCAGTCGGGATTTACCGCAAGCCTATCCGGGTCTGTGAATGGTGAAGTGTCGGGGGCAGGTATCGTGACCTACCTCCCTCCCAAGGAAGGGGATCCCGTGACTGGAGTGCGGCCCGGTTATTTTTTGGTTACGAATCTCAATTCGGATAGGAATGACAAAAGAGAATTTCTTATTATTTTTCGAGTCCCTGGTGAGGCGCAACCTGGTCATTATGATCTGGTGACTCCCGATCCATTGAGGGTGGGGGAAATTTTTGATGTGCAGGTTGAAATGGTTGAAGAAGGCAGATCCATTTCATACCAAACCAATACCGAGGGGACCATTACTTTAGAGGATTTTGCCCCCACTCGTGCAGGCTCCGGTGATAGTAATATTACCGGCACATTTCAATTTGTGACGGAGAACAGCGAAGGGGGACAGATTTCAGCCACAGGCACGTTTGATTTGCCTTTGAGTCGGAGGATCGCATTCGGGGATTCAGCCCATTCCCGGAGGAACGTGTCCAAGGGTTGAGGGATTGCCACATTCTCGCCTTTTGAAAGAGTGATGAGACGAATTGTATGGGGAGAACCACCATGGGTCTGAAGTGCACCTTCGGTGGCGTTCTCCGAAGTGAACGAAGAATAGTGTTGGATCAATAGTCCGTTTCGCCACCTAATCCTCCCGATCTATCTCGTTTCTTGCCCTGTTGTTTGGTTCAATTTTCTTATGGTGCCCCGGCTCTCTTATCCAGGGTTTCTCCCTGTTTCATGTCTAGCTTTTATTTGACAATTTTGGCACAGTTTAATGAAGGATCCCCGCCACAAGCAGCGTGGAATCCAACGGTACCTGTTTACCTTCCTCATAAGGTAGGGCGGAAGCAAGCTGCGGTGATGAGGAGTGAATCAACTGTTCGTATTCCTCCATTTGAACCCAGCACCTGCTTAAAGGATGCATGTAGGGTGCGACTTCCCTTCCATACGGGAAAATCTCAACGGCATCGTTGGGAATCATTTTGTGGCAATAGTCCTGTTTCCCATCACATGGGAACATACGTTCAGGCATAAAGGAATTTAAGTCTATGGCAAAGATAATTCCTGGTCCAAATTTAGAGGTGGTGTTACCTCCAAATTTGAAACACAGATATTTCGCCGAGGCCAGCCAACATCCATTCCGGTTTCAGTCCCAAAGCTTTCAACTGGTAAATGCCTGGTGGTTGGCGGAAGCCGCCTTACTGGCATACGCCGAACAGGAATTTGCAATTCCTCAATTCACAAAGGCCGGTTTGACCGTGGAAGGCAATCAGCCCTTTAGCGATGGTGGAAGTACTCAATGCTATGTGGCACATAATCAGGATGTGGTGATTGTGGCCTTCCGCGGCACGCAGGTGCTGAAACGGGTAGAGGGTAAAATCCCTGGCGAAATGTGGCGGCAGGTAGTCAAGGATTTGTGGACGGACGGGAAATTTCGGTTAATCGTATCTGGTCAGGGTGGGGCTGTACATGAGGGCTTTAAAAAGGCGTTAGACGAAGTGTGGGATTCCCTTAAGACATATTTGAATGGATTGAAAGAGGAAAATCGAGCTCGGACATTTTGGTTCACCGGCCATAGTCTTGGCGCGGCTCTGGCGACATTAGCTGCCGATCGCTATGGGGATGTGCAAGGGCTCTACACCTTTGGGTCTCCGTTGGTAGGTGATGAGGTCTTTGCGAGGGATTTCTATGTAAGTGGGTATCGATTTGTGAACAATAATGATGTCGTTGCTCGAATACCACTCTGGGGTCCCAATGCGTTGAACCTGATGAAGTGGGGTCGGTATGAACATGTCGGTCTTCTAAAATACATCGATGAAAACGGGAAGCTTTTTGATAATCCCTCCATGCTGGAAAGGTTGCAGCGTGGTGTGGGAGGCCAGGTCCAACTTCTTCGTGGGATGATGAATCAGTGGTCCAATGGGGAATTTGGAGACATACCCATTGATTGTTTCAATGATCACGCTCCACTGTATTATGCTCTTCGTATTTGGAATTGTTATGAGGAGGAACTCCAACGTGACTAGGAGTAGATTTCCGCCAGGTGTCCAATGCGAATGCCGCAGGTGTGAACTCCTGCCATCATGAGAGGCAGATTCACTGGGTCAGCCACTCTTGTTGTATCTCTCTGTCATTCGGTTCGTTTAACCAATGAATCGTGAGCCTCTCTCTTCACGACAACAAGACGGCCTTCAAGCCAAGGTAGCTGAGGCGAAATCCATCCATCTGGCGAGGAGCAGATTGACCGTTTCGGAAATCCGGAAAACCTAGTATGGAAGCCAATGGGCAATTCCGGTTTGAAAACTGTATTTCTGGCCTGTTCCACATTGCACATGGGGGCCTGGAAGAGATGGCTTTCTGATTGAACCCTGAAAATGCTAAGAAAATGGCCTTCTGTCTCAATTGCTTGGAGCCAGGCTCATATTTCAATCAAACTTTTCGGCTCCCTCTTGCTGGAATGTGCTATCTTCTTCACTTCTCTTGTGCTAGTTTGGATGAGCTTAACGCCTAGGGCTTGGCGATGAGCAAACAAATTATCAAAGCCCGTAACCGGTGTTGTTTTGCCCGAGAGATTACTCGGAAGTGTCTGTCCACTGTCGCATGAATGCAGCGTCCGCGGCCTACTCCTTCTCCAGATTGTACCCTTCTCGAGCCTAAGACAATATCATTTTTCAAAAGGAGGACCCCCATGGGTTCAAAATTGTATGTAGGTGGATTGCCGTATTCCGCGACTCAAGCAGAATTAACCGACTTGTTTTCGGCACACGGCACCGTCCAGTCAGCCAATGTCATCAGCGACAAGTTCACCGGCCAATCGCGCGGGTTCGGATTTGTCGAAATGTCTTCGGGAGAGGAAGCGGAGGCCGCAATTTCAGCCCTGAATTCTACCGAGTTTGGTGGTCGCACATTGACGGTCAACGAAGCCAAACCACAAGCTCCACGTACGGGTGGTGGCGGTGGAGATTTTGGTGGCGATAAACGTCGCAGCCGATTCTAACCAGAACACCAAAACGTTTCATAAAAGGGAGAGATCAGGACGATCTCTCCCTTTTTTTGCCAAAATTCTGTGGTTGGAATAGATAGTCCCATCCAAATGTGCTGCATTGGACCTGTGGAGCCTGGATGGTCTAGAAAATGGGTAGTATGTTGCCGGACATTCAGACTGCTGACCCAACCTTGGGAAAAGCTATTTTTCAGGAGAGGCTCACCATTGAAGCTCAAAGGTGTCAGACCTTCAACCTGACTGCTTCGAAATAAACCCTATTTACTGTTTTCTCCTCCTACTTCAAGGATCCGAATTCCATGCTGAAAACAGGCCTTTCGGTAATATCTTGTAACCTCACGGACAAGCCGGACTAAAGCAAATTTTTGGGAGATGACGAATTCCGGGAGTACCCGTTCTACGATTCCGGCAATTTGAGGGCTTTATTGACCATCGCCACAAAATCTGAAAAATTGTACGGTTTGTTGAGCACGGCCAGAGCACCTACCCCATTTGCCCGTTGGTAGATCTCATCGGTGATGTTTCCCGAATACAGAATGAACGGGATGGAGCGGAATTGAGGGTTGGCTTTCACCTGGATGAGAAAGTCCATGCCGGTCATGACCGACATGTGGTTATCGGAAACGATGAGGTCTACGTTCGGTTCTTGCTCCAATCTAGCTAGAGCGGCGGCTCCATGTTCGGCTTCCACGCAGGCATACCCATGATGCTCAAGAAAGTGTTTCATGGCTTTCCGGGCCATCTCATGATCATCGACAAGGAGAATGCGTTTCATGATGGACGACCTGTTTCAGAAAGGTTAAGAATTTGCAACCCTTCAATGAAGCATGCACCGAATCTCTTCCATCGGATCGAGCTTTACCGGAAAGGATTTACTGTATTCTCTTCTTTCAATAATTTCAAAGGCGGAGTGATCCAGGGGGGGGATGCTAATTTTATCCCACGGAAAATTATGGTGATTTTAACCAATCTTATGAACGGAAAATAGCTGGTTGTGGTTTTGTGGCAACCCATAAGAACTGTCACAGCACGGTTGGGCAATTGATCTTCAGACTTTCCTTCATCTCCGCAGAGTGTAAATTTCTAATAGACACCAGGGCTGTTCTAAAAAATCCAGCTGAAATGAGGATCTGGAAGAGGCTCAGAAGCTGGCTAGAGCATGAGATGGAAGAGTGATTTGCCTGCGGTGATGAGGGATTAGTGTTGGCATTTAATACATGAGATTCGGTTCGATGCAATCATGGCTAGGCGGGGAGAGGTAATTCCCGCCGTCCAAATGCCGGTTTGGCAACGAGCGGGATCTGAGTCTGCATTCTCCACTCGGATAGCGTACCACAATATACTGCCGATGTGTTTCAAAGATGTGGGAAACGGGGGTGATCGTGAGTCGTATGAATGGGGCGCGAAAATTCGGCGACCACCCAGAGAGAGGAATGTTTCAACCAAAGACGAATCAACAGACAAAACCTTCCCTCTAGATTTGGGTCAGGCGGGAGAACGGTAGGGATGTGTTTCCTTGAGGGAGATGCTTTTGAAGCGAAGTAATCTTGTTTGCGGAGTTTTTTTGTATTGACGAACAGGTTAGGTTTATAATAATAATCACAATCAATATCAAATTTTGATTTTACAGGAAACAACCTCTGTATAATTGGTGGACATCTCTTTCTATTAATATGATGTAATTGAATGACAACATTGACATGCTGTTTAGAGAGCGTGAGGCTAGAGATCCGAGAGACCAAAGCCCAATCGTGCAAATGCACATTGGGCTTTTTTTATGCATATGAAAAGAGGGTTTCATGGCCAATGACTACGATACTGTAGGATTAGGCAATCTTGTGGATCGACCTTACATAAGGAAGACATATGTACTGGAGTCAGAAAATGGAACTAATGTGAAGACCCTTCTCCCATATATCGGACGAAAAGGTATATGATTCAGTTACAGGTGGCACACATCTTTGATGAGCATAGACAAGATGTGAAGCGTTTTCTCATCAGTCGGGTTGCCTGTGAAGCGACCGCTGCGGATCTGACTCAGGAAACCTTCCTCCGATTATCTCAATTGTCGGATCTTCAATCGATTCGCAACATTCGATCCTATCTTTTCCGTATTGCTGCCAATTTGGCAACCGATCATCTCCGAACACAAATACGATGGAAAATGGCCTCTTCGGAAGATGAGCCTCTCCTGCTTGAGAAGCCGGATACCTCATCCACCCCGGAATCGGTTCTGTTAGCAAAAGAAGAATTGAGGATTGTCCTCCAGGCTATTCAGGAATTGTCGCCGTTGTGTCGGGAAATTTTTTTGTTGAATCGATATGAAGGTCTTGCGCATCGTGAAATCGCGGATCGATTGAATATCTGCATGAGTACTGTGGAAAAAAATATTGCCCGCGCGCTGAATCAATGCCGTCGCCGACTGAATCAAGCGACAGAATTCTCCAAGAAACCCTAGCCGGTTTTTCCAAAAATCCTCATATTCAATATTAAGGGTCCTGAACACTCTCATAACCCTGAAATTTATCCAGCCTCCCGCCCGGATTTTCAAGTACACCGTAGGGTTCGATTGGAACTGGCGCAGCCCGCTTGCCATTCGTTCAATATCCATGGGTGGGCAAACGATGGAACGTAAGGTGTAACGCCGTTTTTTTGAACACCATCCGGTTTTTGTTGATTGAATCGTTCTTATAGTGAATTACTTGAACAACACAGGGTATTATTCGATGGAAAATACTGAATATATGGGGAAGAGGGACACTGCCTGATGTCGGGCACTGAATATCCAGATAGCGAAGAAGATCAACTGGAAGCGGAAGCCGTAACGTGGATAGTCCGTCTCACATCAGGGGAGACGACTGAGGATGACCGTCGTGCGGCGGATTTGTGGCGCCGGCAAAGTCTGGTACATCAGCGAGCCTTCGAGAAGGCATGCCGGCTTTGGGATGGAATGGAACCTTTGCGGGATTCTCTGATCAGACCGGATAGATCCAGCGAAGTGTGCGGACAGATCCAGCAAGCTGTTGGCGATTCTCCTAACGCATTACCGTATTCATGCAGTTCGAATTGGTGGGTTTGGAGAGGAATCGTCGCCGCAATCGCGGTATTAGCCCTTTCCTATACGCTTCAATCCGATTTTCTCACCCACTGGAGGGCGGATTACTCCACGGGAACGGGAGAGCAGGCCACATGGAATTTGACGGACGGCAGTATGGTCCAGTTAAACACACAGGCTGCCTTACGCCTTGACTATTCGCCCAAAATACGGGGTGTGGATCTACTGAAAGGAGAGGTGGCGTTTCGTGTTGCCAAGGATCCCTCCCGGCCATTTATTGTCCAAGCCAACCAAGGAACGATTCGGGCGGTCGGGACTGAATTCTTCGTCTATAGGTTAGATCGCTCTGTCCGGGTAACGGTGATAGAAGGAATCGTTGATGTATCGCTTCCTCCATTGCTCGGACGGTCCAACTCATCTGTCCGTCTGCAAGCAGGTCAAAGCGTTCAATTCGGGGACGACTCCGGCTTGGGCGAAGTGAAAGACGTGGATTTACGCTTGGCCACAGCCTGGCAGCGTGGAAGACTAATTTTTGAAGCTGTCCCCTTGACCGAGGTGGTTGAGGAGATCAACCGTTACCGGTCCGGATACATCGTTATATTCAATGACACCCTTCGAGAGCACTTGGTTAGCGGTGTATTCGATCTTGATAGATTAGACTCCGCTGTGGCCACGATTGAGCGGACTTTGCCGATGGCCTCGCTGCATCTCACCGATCAGCTCATTATTCTTCAATAAGTTTGCCTACCCGCCCTAACTGCCCTTTTCACCCAACATACCTTCCTGCGGAATAAAGGGTCTGTTGAAAAAAGCCGCCAGCGGCGT
>BQIW01000021.1 GCA_021604105.1 Nitrospirales bacterium
GCGAGAACGCCGCTGACGGCGTTTTTCAACAGACCCTTGCCTGATTTTTTCCTGTCTTCACGTATTTCTGCCAGGTAGGACAAAACCTCGTCACTATTTTGATTTCACTTATCTTATAAACGTATCGAATCCATCTCGTTGAACACCTCCTTTCATCCCCGTGTTAGAAGGACTATGATATGAAACTTCCCGTTGGGGGTGCGGGGTCCGAAACTCGCGTGAGTTGAAAACCACTGGAGCTCTTCACCGTGGCAGCATCCATCATGTTTGAGATGGGGGTCTATGAGGGTCATGCCTGCGAGAATTCGGAAAGTCTTTTTTCTGCCACATCGATTAGCCCCCCAAAGGCGGGACCAGCCTCGGGAACAACCGTCAAAAACCTGATGGAAATCCAGCAGGGAAACATCTCCGTGAAAAGTGAACCCGGCAATTGCCTCATATTCAGAGGATACCTTTTTTTTCAATATCTCAGCCGACCCCCTAACCTAAATCTCAACCTAGCTTCTCACGAGCTCATATCCAACTCAGCCAGCCACCTCCTCCTCTTTGGAGACAGCTTGGCCTTGAAATCCCTGACTATTCATACTCCCCACTCCCTATTCTGAACACTTTCTCATGAACGCCTTGCTGTTTGGGGCCAGGGTAGCCTTCCTTGGCCATTTTCTATCGTCTCAAGAACGGCCTTTCTAATGCCAAAGCACACTTCCTTTCCGACTGTGGCCTTTTCCGAAAATGTCTGAAAGATCAAGAAATTTGCGCAGGGAACAATCCGAAAGAAGAGATGTTCTCGCAGCCAAATACACATTTTGCTGGAATCAGACAATCTGAAGGTCAGATGCCCTAGAAATCCATCTTTAGGTACGAAAGGCCTTGTTCTCTCCGTTCAAAGGGTAGATGTTTTTTTTCAACACTCTTGCTAAGCTTCCTGCGACATTTTTCCGGATGTCATCATTTTCATCCATTTTCACTTTTTTTTCTTTTCTTTTTATTTTTAAGGAGGGGCGGCCAATGAAAAAAAGAATTTTGGGTGCAGCGATTTCATTTGTTGTACTTGGTGGATTTGTGGCCGGGCCGGAGGGGAAAAATCTGATCGGAGCCACAGCCACAGCCGCATCATGTTCGGATTTGCCAGGCGTGGAAGCGTGTATCCTCATCAAGCCAGGAGGCATTGTCGACATCGTTCCCGGCAAAGATAAAAACGGCAAAGTCATAAAATTCAGGAAACCAAAAAAGCAAGGAGAAGGGAAACCTGACGCTCCAAAACCCGGCACGACCAAAGATCGTAAGGACCTTCCTGCAGATTTAGAGGACGATATTACTACCGAAAATTTTTTAGAAAATCATGTCACCGTCTATGGGGACAAGACTTGTGCAAATGTTAACGGAATTTGGTACTGCTGGTGATTCTTGATTGTGATTGATACCGCAAGGGTGGTTGCGGCGACCACGGAAAGTTCAATTGCGGGAAAAAGATGTCTGTTGTCGAATAGATTGAGGGGGTGGCCGCTCAACCTGTGCGCGAATGAGAGGAAAGGCCATGGCACCGGAGGCGAGAAGCCATGAGATATCAGGGATGACCGATGAGAAAAACAGGATTTGAGATATTTGATGTCCAACCGAGGCAAAATACGTGACAGGTTCTTTCCCGGGCCTTTCAAATTCACATTTTAGGAGTACTTTCGCTATGGTGCTCCGTCAGGAAAGTATTGAAAGAATTAGGGTAAAGGATGGAAGAAGACCCTTTTCCAAAAAGAAGTCCCGTCCTGAGAATGGCAATGTCCTTGTCAAAGGAAAAAGCCCGGAACTCACTCAATGGAACTTTACTTATCGTCGCCTTAAGTGTGGGCGGGGGTGTTGTCAATACAGGTGTCGCATTTGCCATCCCATGTGAAGAATGGGTAGCGAAGCTCGTGTCGGTTGAGGGGACGATCGAGGCCCGTTCAGTTGGTGAAGCAAACTGGGTAAAGAGCAGAACGGGAGCGACCTATTGCGTCGGCGATACCGTTCGAGTCCCTCACTGGCGGGCAGCTCTGGTACTCAAGAATGAAACCATCATCCGACTGGATGCAGGCTCCGAAATCACCTTCACTGAATTCAAGGAAGAGACGCCGTCATGGATCGAGCTTCTCAAAGGCATGGTTCATTTCTTTAGCCGTACCCCCCAGCGCCTGACAATCACCACCCCCTTCGTCAACGGAACAATAGAAGGCACCGAATTTCTCATCCGCGTCACTCAAAATGAGGCCCAACTCTTGGTGTTCGAGGGTCGTGTGATATTGGAAAATGCATTCGGCACCTTACCGGTTGTCCGTGGCCAATCCGCTGTGACGCACCATGGAGAGGCCCCTCAACGGATGATTGTGGTCCGTCCCCGTGATGCGGTGCAATGGGCCCTCTATTATCCCCCCCTATTCGATTATCGCGGGGCACGGCTGGCAGGGCCAGATTCTCCCGCTCTTCGCAAAGCGACACAACGCTATGAGGAGGGAGATGTGCTGGGAGCCTTGTCTTACCTCGAAAAGGTTCCACCCGCCGGGCGTGATGTCCAGTATTTTACGTTCCGGGCCGGAATGCTTCTCTCCATCGGGCGGGTCGATCATGCGCAGGCGGATATTTCCGACGCACTCAACCTGGATGCCGACAATGGGGTGGCCCTTGCCCTGTCGAGCGTAATTGCCCTTGTCAACAATGACAATCAGGAAGCGCTCCAGCTTGCGCATCGGGCTGTTGAACATGCACCGGATTCCTCAATTCCGCGTATCGCTTTATCCTATGCTCAACAGGGAGCCTTCCAAATCGATCAAGCATCGGTGAGTGCCCAAGACGCCACCCGTTTGGCTCCCGAAGACGCCTTGGCCCAGGCCCGGGAGGCTGAAATGTGGCTTGCGCGCGGCTATTCCGGACAGGCGATAGATGCCGCTCAGTTGGCGGTGGAACGCAATGGCAAACTCAGTCGCCCCCACACGATTCTCGGGTTTGCCCGTCTCACTACCATGGAAATTAAAAAAGCCGCCACGGCCTTTCAGCAAGCTATTGCTCTGGATCAGGCTGATCCGCTCCCACGACTGGGGCTAGGGTTAGCCAAAATCAGGCAAAACGAGCTGGAAGCCGGGCGACGGGAGATTGAGATCGCAACTTCGCTTGATCCCAATAATTCGATTCTGCGCAGCTACTTGGGGAAAAGTTATTTTGAAGAAAAACGCGATGGGTTGGACGAAATGCAGTATGAGATGGCCAAGCAGTTGGACCCGCATGATCCGACACCCTGGTTTTATGATGCCATTCGAAAGCAGTTGGTTAACAGGCCCATCGACGCGCTCCACGATTATCAAGAATCCCTCCGTCTGAATGACAATCGGGCCGTGGATCGTGGACGACTCTTGTTGGACGAAGATATCGCAGCTCGTGGGGCCACAGTGGGCCGCATATATAACAATCTGGGTTTTGATCAGCGGGGAAGGGTTGAGGGTTGGTATTCTCTCACCAATGATCCCGCTTCGCCCATGGCCCATCGCCTCTTGTCGGACGTATATAGCACCCTGCCCGGTTATGGAATCGCCAGGGTGAGTGAATTATTACAGTCACAATTATTGCAGCCGTTGAATACCAATAACCTTCAACCCCAGTTAGCCTTCAGTAATTTACAAATTATTGAGGCGGGAGGGCCATCGGCGGTCTCCCTCAACGAGTTCAATCCGTTGTTTATGCGCGACCGCCCGCGACTGCTGGTCAATTCGGTAGTTGGAAACAACGACACGTACGGTGGCAATGTGACGGGGTCGCTTTTGCATGGACCGGTGTCCGTCAGTGGTGGAGCCTATGGATTCAAAAGCGAACCGGATTTCCGCGATAATTTCGATGTGAAACACACGATTTATAATCTCTTTGGGCAGGCGGAATTTCACCCCCGGTTCAACGTCCAAGCCGAATACCGGTACCGGCATACCGAGCAGGGTGATCTAGTCCTCAATTTCGATCCAAAAAACTTTTCTGCCGATGAAAAGACCACCATTGACCAAACCGTCGTGCGGACGGGGACCCGCTTCACCCTGGGTCCGCATACGGACATCATTGGATCGTATATTTATAGTCGACTGGAGCAGAACAGCCTTTTTCCCGGCGTTCCGTCCATCGACGTAAACGCCGTGGATAACGCCAATCAGGTCGAAGGGCAGTATCTGTTTCGGGATGGAATCTTCAATGCCCAAATCGGCGGGGGCTATACCCATGTCGATACGAACAATGTGTTTAACTTACAGGCTATGGCAATTCCGCTTCCGCCTTTCTGCATCCCTCCCATTGCATCTCCTCCCGCCTGCAATTCGAATGTTAAAGATAAATTTACATCCACACAAGCCAACGGCTATGTGTATCTCAATGTCCATTGGCCCCAACAGATTATCTGGACAGGAGGGTTTTCGTATGAGTCCATCAATGACCGGTCAAATGAGTACGACCGGCTTCTGCCAAAGGCCGGCATGCAGTGGAATATGACTGACTGGGCACGGCTGAGGTTGTCCTATGTCCAAACGGTGAAACGGCCGTTAGTGGCCGATCAAACGATTGAACCCACACAGGTCGCCGGATTCAATCAATTTTTTGACGACGCCAACGGGTCGATCACCGAACAGGAGGGGGTGGCCCTTGATCTTACGCTGACGAAAGATCTGTATGCCGGATTCCAACTGTCCCATCGGGAACTGAAGTGGCCGTCGATTTCCAATCTCGCAACCGTTTTCAATGACCGGCGCGAGGATCGAGCATTGGGCTATGCCTATTGGGCTCCTCACCCCTGGTGGGCCTTCACGGCAGAGGGATCGTATGAACGGTTCAAACGCTCCGCCTCTGACCCTACAGTGGTGCGTGGAGGACAACCACTGAAGGTGGAGACCGTAACGATGCCGCTCAGCGCACGATTTTTCCATCCGTCCGGATTCTTCGCCGGAGTCAAGGGAAATTTTGTCTGGCAAACGGTAGATCTTCCATCGACATCGAACTTCAACGATGGCCATGACAATTTTTTTCTGGTGGATGCCGATATCGGGTATAGGCTCCCCAAACGGTTCGGAATCCTTAGCCTAGAGGTCCGCAACCTCTTTAATACCTCCTTCCATTATCAGGATCTCAATGTCCAAACCCAACGGGAAGCCGTGACGTCGCCTTTTCTACCGACACGCATGGTCGTTGGCAGGTTGACGCTAAGTTTTTAAGATGACATTCGTGGCTTTTCCAAGATAATCAATGCCAAGTGGAATACATTGCCATGAGCCCGAATAGGTCAGGGTATCAAACGTCTGGTACTTTTTCTTTTTGTGAAGAGGTCACACCTCAAAGGCTTACGCGGCTTCGAACAGCTCTATGATTGCTGCATGAACCAGAACATGTTACACGAATACACATTCACGAAACTATCTCATCCCGGCCATTTTTCATCCGTAATATCGCAGGTTTCGAAACCCAGCGTTGGGGCCATTGTCTTTGTATCTTTTGGCATTCTTTCTTGTGTAAGTCTGCGTCCAGCCCGTTTTTGGGAAAACCCTGGTCCAATCACCAAACCAGGACCTTCTCTATTGTAACTCTCACATGCATTCCGAAAGTTTCCAAAAACCCGTTTCGAAATTTAATAATTGGCTGATGGGGTGCCTGCTCATCAGTCTGACAGGCATGGGGATGAATCTCTTCCCTGTCGGATTTAATGTCGAGGAAGAATTGGGATTACATTGGTTATTTCAAATACGCGGCGTTCGCCCCCCTCCTGAAGACGTGGTCGTCATCGCCACCGATCGGCAATCCGCGTATGAGCTGGATCTCCCCCAGGAACCCTACAAATGGCCCCGTTCCCTGCATGGAAGGTTAGTCAACCGTTTGACAGAACAAGGGGCCAAGGTCATTGTGTTCGACCTGTTTTTCAAAGACGTCCGATCACCGGAAGAGAATGCGACATTTGCCAAAGCGATGCGTGATGCCAACAATGTGATTCTGTTCGAAAAAATAACCACGACGAGTCCTCAGGCACATCCTGTTCGAGGTTCGATTCGAACTCCTCCAACGGCTCAATTGGCTCAAGCGGCTTTGGGCTTGGCCTCTCATCCCCTTCCAACCAGTTCGCTTCGGGTCAATCAATTCTGGCTTTTTGATCCGAACAATCCCCACCGGGGCACCCTGCCTTTTCTCGCTCTCCAATTGTATTCACTTGATCTTGTTGAAGAATTGCTGGAACGGCTCCGGGACGTGGTCCCCACTGAGGTGGCCATGCTGCCAAGGGGATACCACGATATTCATGGGCCGGATGGCATTCAAAATTTGGTCAAAGCCCTGCGCACCATTTTTACCCGTCATCAATCCCTCGGGAACACGCTGCTTGGCAGACTCCCCACCCCGCACTCTGCACAGGAAGCAGAAAATTCGAGAGTGTTAGCTTCGCTCATCCGGGCTTATAGCGCCGAAGGCAGTCAGTTTATAAACTTTTATGGCCCCCCCAGAACAGTTTCCACCGTTCCTTATTTTTGTGTGCTAATTCAGTGTTCCTCTCAACGGCTGGGCATGACATCCCCCTTGGACTTCTCCGGAAAGGTGGTCTTTGTGGGGCTATCCGAGACAGTACAAAGTGAACAGCAAGACCGGTTTCCCACCGTGTTTACATCAAAAGACGGACTTGATCTCAGCGGTGTTGAAATTGCCGCGACAGCATTTGCCAATCTTCTTGAGAGACAACAGCTGACTCCACTACCGCTGTATCTCCACTTTTTCGTATTGCTGGCATGGGGGGTCCTCGTGGGAACGGCATTTTTTGTGGTGTCGACCTCACGCCTCCAACACAGAAGTGGCCTACTGATCGCCTCCCTTTCAGGAATTGGGCTGTGGCTTGGTATGGTGTACTTGGCGGTCATCGTGTGGGCTTTTGTCACACAGGCCCTCTGGTTTCCACTGGTGATTCCCTTGCTGGTTCAACTTCCCCTTGGCCTGGTTGCCGCCCTGTTCGGAACCTATCGTGATGTGAACCGGCAACGACTGATCACTGAAAAGGCTTTGGCGAATTATGTGCCTACTCCGGTCATCAAACCGCTCGCACGAAAAATTGAAGAAATCCGTAGCCAGGAAGAGGCAGTGCACGGTCTCTGCCTCCTTACGGATGCCGAAGGATATACACAAATCTCGGAAGCCTTGGAGGGGAATCCTGACAAATTACAAGCCCTGATGAATCGATATTTCGAAGCTGTCTGTGCTCCTGTGCGTGAACAAGGGGGTATTGTATCGGACATTACCGGGGATGCCGTGCTGGCTATTTGGCCGGCAGGGATACTTACTGCGGAACTGCGCAAGAGGGTTTGTCTGACCGCGCTGAACCTTGTGACCGCAGTGGCTCAATTCAATGAGTCGGAACCTGAATTTTCACTCCCCACCCGCGTGGGATTAAGTGGCGGGCCAATGTTTACGGGGGAGGTCGGGGCTGGGGAGTATTTTACCTATACACCCTTGGGCGATATCGTCAACACCGCTTCCCGAATTGAAAACCTCAATAAGCAGCTTGGGACTCGATTGCTGGCTTCTCACCTCGTCGTCGAAGACCTCTCCGGCATTCTCACTCGAAAGGTAGGGAGTTTTCAATTAATCGGGAAAACGAGGCCGGTGGTGATTTATGAACTCCTCTGTCGGGAAACCGAAGCGGATACTATTTGCCGGGAAGCGATTCAACTTTTTTCACACGGAGTAGAAAGTTTTCATGCCCGGGGCTGGGACCAGGCGGAAGAATCGTTTCGAACGTGTATTCAACTTCGGGGGAAAGATGGTCCCAGTCATTTTTATCTGAGACTGTGCAGACATTATCGAGCCAATCCTCCCTCCCAGGATTGGACCGGAACGATCATCTTGACCACAAAATGATCAACCGCGTGAACCCATCAAGTTCTTTTACTCCGAACGGTCTCCCACTGTCATGTTTATTCCAATGAATGATCCGCATTCGTTTCAACATGACGCCTGCTCATCTTTTCTATTGGCACCCGATTGGATTCCATCCCTTTCCATAACTCCTGGCTTAGTCGTGAAGGTCATTGATTGTATGAAAAATATTATTAACAATTGCCTTCGGATGTATCAAACTTCATCAACTTTGAGTACCATTAACCATTCCTCCTGCTAGATGTCATTATTGTATCTAACCATTCAAGCCATGAGGCAACATAATGGATTCCAGTATGGCAGGGGAGACACCAGCCCATTGTCAACACGTTCTAGGAATGCTGGCTCCCTTTTGGCATCAGCAAAAGAAGTGTATTATCTAAAATGTTGACTGATCCTGCTTGGAGACACCGAATGAACTGAAGGGAGGAAAACAGGACTATTCCCCGGCAGACTTACGTCATGATAGTGAGCACGCCCCGAACAATTGACCCTATATCTGCCTCTGTCTAATTCAATATGCCCAATATCAAGGCCAAATTAACCCTTTCTCTTATTGGTGGATTACGATAATATTGTGCGTTCAGAAGAGAGTAAGAACATTTTTCTTTTCCCTCTGACTAATTGAAAACTTAATCAGGCTACTCACCTAACAACAAAGGAGAAGAGTGATGGCGGAAACAACTGCTGCAATGTTTGGAGGACACAAAACCAACGGCCTGGTTCTCGTCGTGGACGATGAGCCCGATGTCCGGAAAGTTGTTCGGATGACTCTCGAAAAGTCCGGATATGATGTCATCGAGGCGGAGGATGGGGAAAAGGCCATACAGGAAGTGCAGAAAGGCGAAAACCCCTTAATGCTGGACGTCATCATTTCCGATATTCGTATGCCAAAAATCAATGGTGTGGAGGCCATTAATTATTTCCAACAGCAATACCCCCGTGTTCCACTCATTGTACTGACAGGATTCCCGGATATGGAAATGGCCACGGGATTTCTCAAGCAGGGCATTGTGGACTATCTCGTTAAACCGGTTGAAAAAGAAAAACTCATTAAATCTGTGGCCACCGCCATGGAAAAACGAGATCTCAATCGCTTGTAATTTAACGGGACTGACGTTTCAGCTTTCGAGGTTCTTCTCGCGGGAGAATCGTTCCCCATGAAGAAGGCTATGGTATATCGAGTAAAGCCCTATCCTCAGGATAGGGCTTTCTACCATATGAACCTTGAGACATGGGGAAACATCTCAGACCCCCCATCCAGCCTTAGTTTCACATCATCCGCCATTCCCACAATCCAGGAGGGATTCTATGTCAACCGTTGAATCTCCGATAACCATTGCCATTCTCGGGGCCGGCAAGGGGGGAACGGCCATGTTGGAATCCTTTCTAAATTTACCCCATATCCGTCTCCTGGGTATTGCCGACACAAATCCTCACGCGCTGGGTTTTCAACTTGCCAGACTTCACAATATTCCGACAGTGTCTCACCCACTGAAGCTTATTCAGGAAGACAAGTTGAATTTGATAATTGACGTGACCGGGGATCCCATTCTTCCTTCATACATTACAGAGCACAAACACAGCGGAGCTGAAGTGCTTGGAGGGACCGCCGCCAAGGTTCTCTCAGAATTGATCCAGCATCAAACCATTATCCAAACACAACTGTTTCAATCGGAAAAGTTAGCCAGCATGGGAACTTTTGCCTCAGGGATCGCCCATGACATTAATAACCCGCTGTATGTCATTTTGGCAATGGCCGAAGAAATTCAGGAGGAAACCAATCTCGATCGCATTCGACTCCATGCCGCCAGCATCCATGAAGCGGCTCAACGCATTCAAGCCATTTCACGAAATATTACTGATTATGTTCGCACCTCCAGTCATCAGGAACTCGAAACCATCGACCTCCATGCCAGACTGGATGAAGCCTTAAGCATTTCCCGATTTGCGACAAAATTTCGAGAAATCACCGTTCAGAAACACTACCAAAACGGCTTATCCGTCCAGGCGAAACCCGAAGAAATGCTCCAGGTATTCATCAATCTTATAACCAACGCCATTCATGCCATGGAAGAAAAAGGCAGCCTCACCATTACCACCTCACATAGCAATGGAACGGTTCAGATTGCTATCAGCGATACCGGCTGTGGCATTTCGCCGGAACACCTCCCAAATATTTTCAATCCATTCTTTTCAACTAAACCTAAAGGCCAGGGGACGGGCCTCGGTCTCTATAACGTCAAAACAATTGTCAAAAAATATCATGGGGATCTTCAGGTCGAAAGTGAACAGGGGAAAGGCACCACGTTCCGACTGTCCTTTCCCACCTTTCCTCCTGCAGAAGATAAGGTGTCCGGTGGACAAATCTGAACCTAAACCTGCCAAACGAAAAAAAGGACTGACCAAAAAACTGGTTCTGTCCATGCTGTTGGTCGGTGCCCTCCCCTTGATCATTGGACTCCTGTTGGCTTTCTACCAGGGCACACAGGAAATTCGGGAGGTCAATGGTTCCAGCTTTGAAGCTCTCGCAACAGAAACGGCCAGAAAGCTTGATCTAGTCATGGCAGATGAACTTGCTCGAACGGCCTTACTGACAACCGATATCAAGATCATTGCAAAACTGGAACACACCCGCGACGCCCTCAGTGAGTTGACTCCACAGGAACTGGCTCTCACTCTACAATACGAACAAGAAGCCTGGAACGCCAAGGATCCCGACATCCTTCAAAGAATTCTGAAAGGACCCTTTGCCGAGATTCTACAACAACATGTGGGGGGAACCTTTATTGACCCGGGCCATCCCATTCCGGTGATTACCCGATCTGCTACACGTGGCTTATTTATTACCGATCATGCAGGACGGGTCGTGGCCAGCCTGGACTCCGACATTCCCTACCTTCACCGGGAGGAAGTGTGGTGGAAAGGAGCATTCCACAATGGCGTCGGTCAACCGTATATAGGCGAGATAGCGTTTGATTCACTACGGGGAGTCTATACGTTTACTCTCGCGCTACCAATCATGGATAGCTTGCGGTATGAAGCCATCGGCGTCCTGCATCGGATTTATGACGCCAAGGAATTCTTTGCCCCCTCCATCGACATTATTCGATTTGGCAAAACCGGTCATGTCATGCTCATTGACAGCCGTGGCGTCGTCCTGAGCTGCCCGATCCTTCCGACCGGGACCTCAATTAGTGACACCCGCCTTATTCCCCTCGTCACACCCCTGCATGCCGGATGGACTCCAGCCCCAAGCGATGGGCATGGGGGCACTGCAGCCTCCATCATTGGATTCGCTCCCTTGAGCAATACCAATCAGATTACCCAATCCTCTACCGGCCAGACCTGGCATATGTTTGTCTGGCAGTCATCTGGGGAGGTCTTTGCCCCCATAGAGCACTTTTTTAAATGGACGGCAGCTTTTGGATTACTCGGAGTGGCGCTGCTCGTCACATTGGGATATATCGCAGCCAATCGGATTGCCGCACCCATTCGTCGTCTTCAGGAAGCTGCCCGGCAAATCGGCAGAGGAGAATATCGCGAGCCCATTATCTTGTCCACTGGAGACGAGATTGAGGAATTGGCCGATGAGGTCAATCGCATGAACCAACAACTGGCTTCACAGTTCGCCGGACTGGAAAGCCAAGTTGAGTTGAAAACCCAGGAAGTGAAATACCTTGAGGAGTCCACTATAAAAATTCTGGATAATGTGCCTGACCCGGTCCTCATGATTGGTCCGGACGAACACATCGAATATTTGAATAAGGCCTCGAAAGAAGCCTTCGCCGCCACGAACGGCGAGATCATCGGCACCCCACTGTTTCAAATTTTCTCCTTGGACCCTGCGACACAAGACCGCCTTAAACAAGAAATGCATGCGGTCCAGGTTATGGAACCTCTATCTTCAGACAATACGAAGACCGATCCATCCAAAACCTCGCTACAAGATCCTCTGATTCCCACGAATTGGGCCCACTCAGGCACTAATCGCCAGGAAATTCGGATTAATCAGCGAACGTTCCGGTACCGTTGGTTTGGTGTTCAGTCCCGACCAGGAAGGGGGCCAAGTGCCGGATTGGTATTACGAGATACGACGGAGGAAAGTATCCTACAGGACCGGGTCATCCAAGGGGAAAAACTTGCAAGTTTGGGCGTTCTCAGTGCCGGAATTGGGCATGAGCTCAATAACCCTTTAGTCGGAGTCATTGGATTAGGTGAAGCGATACAAGAGGAGACCAACCCTGAGCAAATCAAAGAATATGCCAGGGGCATCGTCCAACATGGAAAACGTATGGCTTCCGTCGTCCGAGACTTTACCGGTCAATCCGGAGAAAAATTGACTGAAGGCCAAACGCTCATTAACCTCAATGAACTGTTAGAGCAATCTCTGGCTACCGTTAAGGAACTCTTCCCATCAGTCTCGGTAGAAATCCAGACTCACCTGGGGCCCATTCCGCTCATTCAGGGAAAAGCTTTGGAACTCGGGCAGGTCTTTACCAACATCATCACCAATGCGTTTCAAGCAATGAAAGAAGGTGGGAAGCTTGATATTTCAACGGAAACGTCGGGACATGATTTGGAAATCCGCATTAACGACACGGGGCCCGGCATCGCCCCAACACATCTGCCTAGAGTCTTTGATCCATTTTTTACAACTAGGGGGCAGGGAGAAGGATCTGGCCTGGGACTCACCGTGGCCTATCGAATTATCAATAAATTAGGTGGACATATTCGAATGGAAAGTGAAGAGAGCCAGGGGACGACCTGCTTGATTACCTTACCCGTCTCGAATATCCACCTGGCCAAGGAAAGGAGTTCAACATCATGACAAACGTACGAAAGAGCAGGAACGGCTTGTCTATGGCATTTCTGGCCATTCTCTTCATTGGAATAGGCTTTTCTTCATCTCTTCAAGCAAGTGATTCCAACGCCATGAAAAATCTATCCCCGGAGAAAGTGGCAGACTTCATTCATTCCATCGTTGAGGCGGACCGGCACGTCTACACGACCCATATCGTAAAGAGAATGCAGGACCAAGGCGTCGTGGTGGCACGAGAAGATTGGGAAAACAAAAACGCCATTCCCCTTCCAGCACAGTTTCTCCATATTTCCAGCAAATTGGTTGCGGAATCAGGACACGGCATTCGATTCCGTTTAATTAGTCTGTGGCCAATATATCGAAGAAATGGACCTGCAACGGACTTCGAACGAAAAGCCCTGGAACAACTTTCGCTCAACTCAGATACGCCTCGACGTGGAATTGTTTCCACGGGGAAAAAACGCTTATTTCAGGCCATTTATGCTGACAAAGCGATAAACGATACCTGTACGACATGCCATAATGCTCACCCCTTAAGCCCCAAGCGTGACTTCAGAAAAGGCGACGTCATGGGGGCCATTGTCATCACCATTCCCCTGGAGGACTAACTCCCGGCACAGGTTTCCCACAAGCTCCATTTTCACACATGCATAGTACGCTTCCCCTGTTTCACGTATGATTTCAATCTCCGTTATGACAAGGAATTGGTAGGAAACTTGTTACGATCTCCCATTGCCCAATTTTTGATAGGACTCATTCTCACGACTCCTGCTTGGGGCTTTGACCATCAGCCCTCACTTTTTTCCTCCGTCCCTGTGGTTATTGGGAATATCATACAGGACATTCGCGAACTGAGCCATCCAGTGTATCAAGGTCGGCAGGCCGGCACGCATGGTAGCTTGCAATCGGCCGACTATCTGGTTGATCGCTTCAAATCCCTCGGCTTACAACCGGCTAGCCACTTCTCAAAACAAGAACAGGATAGTAATTGGTTTCAACAACGGTCCATGAACGCGGTTCAATTGCTGGAGCCATCCACCATCACCCTTTCCATCATTCACGCGAACCGGCCGTCAATGACCATGACACTTATTCCAGGTCAAGAGTTTCTGCCAATCTTGGATTCTCCTTCAACCAGAACCATAGCCAGAGTCGTCTTTGTGGGATACGGCATTGTCGACCCGGCACGCGGAATAGATGAGTATCAGGGAATGAATGTCGACAATCGCATCGTCCTATTTCTCCGGGGAAAACCCCCTTCCTACCCTGGGTGGGTCAGCCATGAAGAAAAAGTGGCCATCGCCAAAGAACGAGGCGCGGTAGGCTATTTAACGACAACCGGTCCACTGCTTGGTCGTTATGAAGCACGCAAAGGTCTGGGGCAGGCTCCTTTGGCAATCTATGGGGAAACTCCCGATAACCGCCCCATCCCCGGGGCATGGATACATGGGAAAATTCTTGACCAGGCCTTAAAAGTAACCAATGACTCGCTCGAAGCCCTGCAACATGCCGCCAACGATATCGGGACTTTTCGTAACAGCCCACTTCCGCTTCTGGTCCAATTCCTGTGGGAAAGCCAAAGTCAGCCAGGAACGCTGACCAATGTCATCGGCATGTTACCGGGTCGCGATCAAAACCTACGCAAAGAATTCATTCTCATCGGTGCGCATCGCGACCACTTTGGCCAGCAATCCGGCTTGCTTTTTCCTGGAGCCGATGACAATGCATCCGGAACATCCGTGATGTTGGAATTAACCAGGATGCTCTCTCAACGCACCACCGCACCTAAACGGACCGTTCTCTTCCTGTCTTTTGACGGAGAAGAACGAGGTCTACTGGGATCGACGCTCTATGTCAGCAATCCTGCCGTTCCCTTGGCTCAAACGGTCGCCATGCTTAATCTTGATCATCTAGGAGCGGGGGATGGAAAACTGACGGTTGGAGTCACTCGAATGGATAAGAACCTGGCTCAGCAAGCAGCCGACCGGGTGGGAGTAGGCGACGATATTCAAATGTATGGATATTTCCCAGGGGGCGATCATGTCCCTTTTTTTGAGGCCGGGGTGCCGACCGTGACAGTTGTCAGCAGCGGCAGGCACCCCCATTTTCATCAGCCATCTGATACCCTGGAGTCCATTCAACCCGCAAATTTGGCGATCGCTACCAAATTTCTCTTTTCACTGATTTCCCTGTTAGCTGACAAGCCGTAAGCAGGCTGTCATCCGCAGCTTCCCACAAAGGATCTGTGCCCAGAGTGAAGGTAGCTGGCGTTTGTCAAATCCTTTCAGAAAAATGGTCGGATCTTTCCGATTGGTTTACCATGATATGGCCTTACCAAACTTTACCTTCTCCTACAATTCTCACAGGGAACATGCAGACTATTACCATACATTTCCCGCTGTCCTTTATTCTTTTTCTTGTTTCACTCTTTCGGCGGTCTTTTCTTTGATCACTTCAATTTCCAGAATGATTTCGACCTCATCACCCACCAACATTCCACCACTATCTAATAGTTTGCTGAATTTCATGCCGAAATCCTTTCGGTTCAGCGTGCCGCCGGCAGTGAAGCCAGCCCGTGTATTGCCCCAAGGATCCTGAGCGACCCCATTAAACGTCCCGACCAAGGCGATCTCTTTGGTGACGCCCAACAAAGTCAAATCTCCGACGGCGGTGTAGTCGTCTCCGGTTTTCTTGTAACTTTTCATGGTATAAGTCATAGTCGGAAACTTTTGAACGTCAAAAAAGTCCGGGCTTCGTAAATGCTCATCCCGTTTCTGATGATCCGTCGTAACCGAGGAGGTCTGGATGACCGCTTCAATGGTTTTAAATTCCTTCTCCTCTGCGTCCATCTCAACGATTCCTGAATACTCGGTAAACTTGCCATTGGTTTTGGACACCACCATATGGGCAACTTGAAATCCAACCCTGGAATGATCATGGTCCAGTTTCCATTTTGCCATTTCTGCAATCGAAGCGGTAATAAACCCAAAACCAACGATCAGAACTGCTCCAATCCCAAAACACACTTTCGAAACCTTCCGCATCACATAACCTCCTGTGCAATTTGAAGACATACTGTTTGTATGGTCTTCGTTCATGAATAACCAACAGGACATGACCTAGGAATCATCCATCCTATGCTCCGAGAATGATCTATACGACCAACGAACTGCCCTTGCCGGAAGCTGAACCATCCAGCCATTCGTCAATGAGTGAAATCATCACCCCTGTAGGTTGATACCCCTGCGTCAATCTGATGTGGTCATTACCATTTTGCCCAAGCAGCGCCGGGAAACCACTCACTCCCAATTGGCGAGCCCGATCAAACTCCTGCCAGATCGATTGTTTGATCCCAGAATCATAAAACCATTCCAAAAACCTGCCTTGATCAATACCCTGAGTACCGGCAAGATTCGCCAAAATCTCTGGGTGCGTGACATCTGTGTTTTTCACGTAAAATGCTTCCTGCACAGTATTCAAAAACACAAGTTCTTTATCCGGAGCCAATTGCCGAACCACCATCATCGCTCGTGATGGCGGTTCGGTGTCATACATGAACGAAGGGTCCGGATTAAAATTAAAGTTAAATGGCTGACCGGTTCGTTCATGGACCGCATGCCAATGGCTGAGAATATAGGCACGCCGTCCCTCATCAAACCGTTCAGTATTGCCGGGGCGCAAACCACCCAACAATACCTTGATCGGGACCCGATCGCAATATCGCCGAACAATTTCGTCAATGACTGGTGAAAACCCCCAGCACCACGAACACATGGGATCAACCACATAGATAAGCGATTTCACCATCACGTCTACTACCTGGCTCCCTCGGTGGCCTGCCCGGACATACCCAACCGTTTATGACCCAACAAATGAAATCAAAATACTTTACCACAACGGCTATATGAAACTTATCAATTTTCCCTCAAGGTTTCTTTTAAATTTCATGTAGCTTCGTGCATATCTGAAGCACCGTCTGGCAACTCCCTCCCCTTCGGAACGAACGCTCTACTATTGTAGCCTGTGAAATTGCAGCATCCTCGAACCTATACCCGCCCAATCTTTACACTCCTCAAACCAATGGATCATAATAAGGTTCTTATTTGGGAGACGCTATGCTGGGATCCCATCACGATCCGTTAACGAACCTCAACGAAGAGACTGCACTCCGAACTATCCTGGAGGGCACGGCCACTGTCACAGGCGAACGATTCTTTGAAGCCCTGGTGGAAAACCTGGCCAAAGCCTTACATACCCATGCCGCCTGGGTCACGGAATATTTTCCGGAATCCCGACGAATGAAAGCCCTAGCGTTTTATTTAGAGGGCAACTTCCTCAAAAATTGGGAAATGGATATTGCCGGGACTCCGTGCGAGCACGTTATCGAGCAAGTCCGACTCATTCATTTCCCAGACAACTTATTAAATCTCTTTCCCATTGATCCCGATATCGTCGGCATGAAGGCAGCCAGCTATATGGGTCTCCCACTTGTCGATTCGATCGGAAATATCCTTGGGCATCTGGCGGTCATGGATACCAGACCCATGCCGGCGGAACCGCGGGTGCAGACGATTGTTCGAATTTTTGCATCAAGAGCGAGTGCCGAACTCCAGCGCATCCACGCAGAATCCGCGACACGTGAACGTGAACAAAAGTTGCGGCGATTTGTGGACAGTGCCATGGATGCCATTATTGAATTAGATGAAGATCTTGGAGTAACCCGAATCAATCCGGCTGCCGAAAAGGTGTTCAAATGTAAAGCCACTCATTTGTTTGGTAAGAATTTTCCCCAATTTCTTTCCCAAAAAGACTCCGAGAAATTACGGCTTCTTATCCAAGATCTCAGCACGAAACCTGCAGGCCAGCGATCTCTCTGGATTTCAGGTGGATTCACAGCCATCCGCGCCGACGGTTCGGAATTTCCCGCAGAAGCCACGCTTTCCCAATTTCACATGGATGGACGGATCTATTACAGCCTGATTCTTCGTAATGTGAATGAACGACTGGAAGCGGAACAAAAAATTCGGTCCCTCACGATTGAAAAGGAATTCCTCAAAGAAGAGTTACATGAACTCCAACATTTTGGGGAAATTTTAGGGAATAGTCCTGCCTTGATGCACGTCCTTCGGGACATCCAACAGGTGGCAGATACCGACGCCACCGTGCTCATTACGGGCGAAACCGGAACCGGCAAAGAAGTGATGGCCCGCGCCATTCATGCGAACAGCCGGCGGCGCGAACATCCATTTATCAAAGTGAACTGCGCCGCAATTCCTGCGACCTTGATCGAAAGTGAATTTTTTGGACATGAACAAGGGGCTTTTACCGGGGCCACGAAAAAACGGGAGGGGCGATTTACATTAGCCGACCGCGGGACCATTTTTTTAGATGAAATCGGCGAACTGCCTTTGGATCTTCAAGGGAAACTGTTGCGCGTTCTTCAGGAAGGGGAGTTCGAACCGGTCGGGAGTTCTCACACCAAAAGAGTGAAGGTTCGGGTTCTCGCGGCCACAAACCGTGATTTACAGAAGGACGTCCAGGAAGGAAGATTCCGCGAAGATCTCTACTATCGACTCAATGTCTTTCCCATTCATCTCCCACCGCTTCGAACACGAGGTGAGGATGTGGTCCTGCTGGCTGCCTCATTTGTTCAGCACTTTGCCCAACGGATGGGTCGTACCGTGACTCCACTATCTCCGGATGCGCTGGAACGCCTCAAAGCGTACCATTGGCCGGGAAATGTTCGTGAATTGCAAAACGTGATCGAGCGGGCAGTCATTACTACACAAAACGGCCAATTGAATCTTGATCGTGCCCTCCCCGAGGCTAAAGGGACCCCTTCTTCGACTCATGAAAGCGTCAAACAGGAGTCTCCCACTTGCATTCGAACCATTCAGGAAATTCAAAATTTTGAACGTCAAAACATTCTGCTGGCCCTTGAACAACGCGGGTGGAAAGTATCAGGTGAACAGGGAGCTGCCAAACTTCTTGGCATGAACTCTTCAACCCTTGCATCTCGTATGAAAACTTTGGGCATTACTCGCGCAAAATAATTCCTGCACGTTTTCTACCCATTTCTTTTCAATTCTTTCCGATTCCCTTACAGGATTTTTCCAGAATTTTATTGTATTTGCGAATTTTCGCAAATTCATCATATGAAATTTCGCAATTCGTCAAATTTCACGAGCGAATTTCCCGCCATCTGTTATTTCAAGACATTGTTTTTATTATTTTTTTAAGACTTTTCAGCTTGGCACATCCCCTGCATAATGGATGTATCATGGGAAACAACACATATCAAACAGGTTCTCAAAAAGAGGGCAGGAACGAAATGACAAATCAGAAAAAACAATATTCCAACTCTCAGACGCTGGCTGACAAACGGAACCTCCAGGATATGTGCCGTCAGGCGGATCAACTCTTTTTTTACATGCTGTTTCACACTCAACCAGGAGGATGTGCCATGTCATCAGTCACCACACCATCAACCATCAATGGGGTCAACGTCGAACAATTAGGGGACAATATCAATGCCATTCAAGGCGAACCGGGTTTGGCCAAATTTCAGTTCCGGGCCACCAACTCCTGGATTAATGGGGGGCACAATCGCACAACAATCAAGGAATTTTACGGAGTGGGCAAAGAAGATACGACCCGAACTGAGCCATTTGTCCTGGATGCCGATGAACCGCCGGTCTTGTTAGGACAGGACCAGGGAGCCAATCCGGTGGAGTTTGTGTTGCATGCCCTGGCGTCCTGCCTGACTACATCGATGGTCTATCACGCTGCCGCTCAGGGCATCAAAATCGACGCTGTAGAATCTAAGTTGGAGGGAGACTTGGATCTTCGTGGGTTTCTAGGGCTATCCCAAGACGTCCGACCAGGCTATCAAAATCTCCGGGTTCAATTCACCGTGAAAAGTGACGCCCCAGCCGAAACCCTGAGAAATTTGGCGAAGTATTCACCGGTTTTCGACATTGTATCGAATCCCGTACCAGTGGCTATATCGGTGAATACGGACGGAACCAACTGACGACAAGCCAAGCCGATTGTCTCAGGCCCAACCTGAGGCAATCGGCCAATGAGTGAACGAATAAACAGAAAGAATGGTCATAAATTGTATAGTTTTTTTCTCTCGCACCCTGTATCACCTATATTTCCTAGCCATCTTTTTGTATGCCGTAAGATTTCTCGGATACTTTAGCGTCTCCAATACCATCGACGGGTAACCCTGGGTTATAGTCCGGCATGCTCTGGCCAACAATTCGTTTCTGTTAGGGATTTTTGTGGTCCAAGACCGCATCATGGCCCGGCAGACCTTAAAACGAGGACCTAAACGTATTCCCCGCTTTTTCAGAGGGAATCTCACGAGGAAACCAAAAGCCGCAAGAACATTGGCTCCATGAAGTCTTAAAGCACACAATCCGCTGCGTGACAAAACCATGCAGCGGCAACTTTATCTCTATAACAGGGAAGGGAAAACAACCATGCACACATTAAAAACTGAATTACTCCAGAATGCTTTCAGGAACCCACCAGGATGAACACGTTTGGATGGTATGGGGTGGAATTTTTCATAACCAAGGAGCATTCTGACTTATCACCTCTTTTTTTATCTCTGGATTCAACTAAATCTTTTCTCCCTTTTTCCGGGCCGCCGACTCATGAGCACGTAATGGAGTGAGATCCACACAGAAAAACGTATCCCATGGGATTACGTTTGAACCCAAGTCTCATTCCTTCCAAAACACTGCGAGCCAGATCGTGTCTTGCTGAGGATCGGTCCATTCCACACGATGCCTGGTATGGGCGGAAAGATAAAGCGTATCCCCAAGACCAAGCATCATTTCAGATTGTCCCTCAATTTTGAGTGAGGCATTTCCTGCTAGTACCACAACGTATTCATGCTCTGCCTGGTCATACCAAAAATCGGGTGGAGAGGCCTGTCCCCGTGACACTATCCGCTCAATTCGTACAAAGCGACCCCTCAATACCTCACTCGTCAATTCGTGATCAAGGTGTTCAGGAATATCGGCGAAAAGGTTTTGACATCGTTCCATTTTCTGCACCTCTTAACAATTCATTACTGTTATGAAGCTCACAGAAAGCTCCCGGCATTATGGCAGACTCTTAGACCTGGCTGATTGCCATAGGTGCATTGAGCTGGCGTTGATCTTTGGGAAAATTCAAGACTCAGCCATTTTTGGTGGGAAAAACCAAAGGACCGGAAACGGTATAATAAATATGTTAAAGATCAAGCAGAAGAATCAGGAGAATGGCGATATTCCAAAATGAGGAATAAGCAACGGACCAGACAGACTCTTAGGGTAAAATTGCCTCATTTTTCTCAATCCAAGGGGTCCTCCAAGATACGTCTCTGGCCAAATTGGCTGACCACCTTACTGCACGACAAAATGGCCACGTCGGTTTTCCTGCCAGCACTCTTCATTCTCTTCCGTGCAAAATGGCTTCTCTTTTCCATAACTCACAACCTGCAGATTTTCACTGGGGACTCCCAAATCCACTAAAAATTCTCTCACCGCATTTGCTCGTCGCTCACCAAGCACCATATTATAACTTTCTGTACCACGCTGATCACAATGCCCTTCGATTACAATTTTGTTATTTGCCAAGCCTGAAGCCAGTGTTTGAGCATTTTCTTGCAGAACGGCGATCGCATCCTCCCGAATAGAAAATCGGTCATAATCAAAATAAATATCTCCCAGAGACTTGAGCAGACCATCCGTCTGCTTTTCCATCGCTTCGGGCATCGCTGGGGCTTGCTGATCCGATTTGTCCGCCTCGGGCTCCACTCGAGCCACCATTTGTTCCGGTGGAGCCGCATCTCCAGGAATTATCGGGCGTGCCGGCACTTCCGGTTCAAACGCAATCGGCGGGATTCCAAACACTTCTGATGATTCTTGAGAAGAAACTGGCCCTGGTTCGGTAGGTATGATAGGAGACGGAGGAGTTACGGGTTCCGCTACCAGAGGAGCTTCAAGAGGCGCAGAGACTGTGGTTCGAGGAGTGGCAAAAATATCGGCTGGAACCGAGGGACGAATAACCGGACGGGCAGGCTCTTCAACAGGAATGTCTATAGGCGGAATCCCAATGAACGTTTCAGCTTGCACGGGTGGCTGAACGACCGCCTCAACAGGTGGCGTCACAGGTTCAACCTTTGCCACTTGGGGCTTGGCAGGAGGTTCAGTCACACTGATAACCGTCGTTTGTAGTTTGGAACTACACCCCGCCAATATCGCAATCAGGCATCCGCCCAATAAGCCAAATTTCCCTACTCTCCTTGCATTCGAAAAAGCCAATACTTCGATCATGTTTTACCTCCACCATTTCCCTTTCTTGACTGACGGATGCCTCGGCGACATCCCATTCAGTTTAATTTCTCAGATCCTTCAAAAACTTCTCTGAACAAGGACCCTGTCTTTCCTAATGATAACCTTATTTCAAAACTGTATGCAGTCCCTTCAAATTGTGTCAAGAACTCAAATGTGGCATTCCTAACCGCTATTCCTGCTTCATCATCTAAGAATGCCTTTTGATAGAATCAAGGTCAAGGGTCGTACAAACAAAACTACATGAAATCCCCGCATGAAACAACCTTTTATCTTTATCATTGTACTTCCAATTAGAGCAAGCCTTGCTCTCTCGCGAGCTAAAGTTGAAAGTGGTGTTTGACGTGAGTTGAAAAGACGCGGCGTCTCGGGTTGCCATGGGTGTTGCGAGACACCCACCTTCAACCACAAAGGAGAGACGCCACGATGAGTGAGAGTACCAAAACAGAATCAAGAGAGCGAGGGAGTCGAGACGCCCTCACGGAGTTGATGCGGGCCGGTGCCAGGCAGCTGATTGCGGAGGCATTGGAAGCGGAGGTCACCGCACTCTTGGCCACGTATGCTGGCCAGCAGGATGCCCAGGGGCGAGCCATCGTCGTCCGCAACGGCCCTCAGCCGGAACGAGAGATTCAGACGGGGATCGGCCCGGTGACCGTGCAGGTGCCCAAGGTCCGCAGTCGCCAAGGGGAGCCCATCACCTTTCGATCCGCCTTGGTTCCGCCGTATGTGCGTAAGACGGCGAGTCTTGAAGCCGCGATTCCCTGGCTGTATTTGAAAGGCATCTCGACCGGCGAGAAGCAGGGGGCCCTGGAAGCGTTAGTGGGACCGGAGTCGCAGGGACTTTCGGCCAGTACGGTGTCGCGATTGAAACAAGTCTGGCGGGAGGAGTATATGGCGTGGCAGCAGCGCCGGCTCGATGGCGATCAGTGGGTGTATATCTGGGTGGATGGGATTGACAGCGGGTTGCGGGCGGAGGATCACCGGCTGTGTGCCCTCGTCGTCATTGGCGTGAATGCTCGTGGAGAGAAACACTTTTTGGCGATTGAAGATGGCATTCGTGAATCCACCCAGAGTTGGCGCGAAGTCTTGGTTGGCCTCAAGGCCCGTGGGCTCACCGCCCCGCATCTCGCCGTCGGCGATGGTGCGATGGGCTTCTGGGCCGCCCTCGAGGAACTCTTCCCCACAACCCGGCAGCAACGGTGTTGGTTCCCCAAAACGCAGAACATTCTGAATGCCCTCCCGAAGAGCGTCCAGCCGAAAGCGAACCAAGCCTTACAGACCATCTGGCGTGCGGAGAGCAAAGCGACGGCAGAGCGAGCCTTTGACGTGTTTCTGACAACCTATGAGCCGAAGTATCCGAAGGCGACGATGTCGTTGCAGAAGGACCGAGAGGAGTTGCTGGCCTTCTATGCCTTTCCCGCTCATCACTGGCAGAGTCTGCGTACGACGAATCCGATTGAATCGACGTGTGGGACGATTCGGCATCGGACCGGGCGAACCAAAGGATGTCTGACTCGGGACGGCCCCTTGCACATGATGTTCAAGTTGGGCCAGTGTGCCGAGAAGACCTGGCGGCGACTCCGTGGATTTCGTCAACTCGGCAAAGTGATCAGAGGGGTTCCATTTAGAGACGGTCTTGAAGAGACAACCACGAATTCGGTCGCCGCGTGATCAAACGCTCAGACACCAGATTTGACAATAGCTCCTCTCTCGCACCTCCCTTTATGTTCACACACAATAGTTTGGTGGCTTCCCCAATTATGGATGCTATTTTTTGTTTATCCAGAATATTTATTGAAGATTCCAAGGTCACTCCGTCAGGATTTTTTCATATAATGGGATTCACCAGCTGT
Organism: Nitrospirales bacterium; assembly: GCA_021604105.1. GTDB lineage: Bacteria > Nitrospirota > Nitrospiria > Nitrospirales > UBA8639 > Nitrospira_E. The sequence continues at coordinate 23,928 of BQIW01000021.1, forward strand.
TCGGAAACATGAGAAGAGAATACCTAACAGTTTTTTTGGGTTCTCTAAAGTTTTCCAAAACAGCAACCAAAGAGATAATGCCCCGAAGTTTGACCCGCTAACTAATACATGAGCAACGTCGAAACAGAACCCAAATCAATACCTATCAGTTCATAATGAAATTTCTTAGACATTCGGCCCAAAATTGATTTTTTTAAGGCCCAATCAACTCTAATGTAAGATCCGGCACTTTCCGTTTCATTCTCACGAGTCACCTTTACGCAAGCCTGATTCACACATTTCTAGGACTGTTGAATATTTTTCATATTTTGTTTTTTCATCATTTGAGTGCCAGAATCCCGCACAGGGAGAAATAAGGGCATGCTTAGAAGGTGCGTTCAGCTTTGTCCTGAACCTTCCTGAAGAAAAGCCCACGGCCACATGAAGGAGCGAGGCGAATGAAGGAGTAAATGACAGATCAAGGCCCAACCTGCCTGCGGGTTTGCACGTCAAATCACTTCAATGCGTAGACGTAAAACCGCTACGGCAAAGGCAAGGAACGCCCCCAGCCCATTGTTCAACATCCCCATTCCTTTATTCCTGGTATTGGTAGTGAGCTTTTCTCAAGTTCAAACAGACCCCGTCAAATGCTCCCCTCAGTAAATCGATGGATAAATATCATCAATGGGTAGATTGACGTTCATAAAATCCTTCACCTCGTCTTTCACGTAGGCCATTTGTACTTCTGAAGGAGGTCGACTTCGTCCTGTAGGGTTTCACCTGCATGAATTTCATTAAACCTTTTGCCGACTGGAATCATAAGTATTTGTTTTATTTAAATTTTATAAAAAAAATCATATGGAACACCCTTTGCATCTATACTCCTTACCATTTGTGACTCCTCAATACCGAAGCGAAGCAATTTTTTCAATATGCCATTTCATTAACTAGCTCAACGACGTGGAGATCGACGTGATTTGAATGTCCTGATAATACAGTTGAAAATTGGCAACACTGGAATTGAGCTCCACTATATGAGCCTCGGCGGAGGGACTGGTTTCAGGGGAACTACGATTTCGACCGCACCCGGAGTCTGGTCTCCTCATCAGCCACCTTCTCAAAGGTCCCTCCGCCACCTATTGAGAGAAAATATTACCCCACTAATAAATGTAAATTTTCATGAAAATTTTAGGCGCATATCAGCATTTAACAAAATCCGGCCCTCCCAAGGTTCCCATCAAAGACCGAATTTTGTTAGTTGATGATGATCAACGTCATCGAACCTGTCTGAAAGAATTTTTAGAACTTCGAGGGTATATGTGTTTAGAGGCTGGAAATGGCGTGGAAGGGCTTGAAACTTTGCAGAAAGAGTCCGTCTCCGTCATTATTACCGACAACAATATGCCACAGATGGATGGGCTTGATTTCATTGAACAAGTCAATCATAAATATTCACAGGAAATTCTCTCGATTTTTCTGATTACTGCCCAATTATCCCACATTGTCCGGCTTCGCGCATTTAAAAACGGGGTCAATCGAGTCTTTGAAAAGCCCTTGGATTTTCAAGAGCTTTGTAATGCCGTGGACTGGGTCACGAAATTTGATATCCATCAATCGACGACCACAAAATTCTCCTCTGCGAGATACCTTTAAGGCTTGGCTCTTTTCGAGCTGTAGGCCCATCTCCCCCGGATCCTCCAGAATTAAAATAGACTCATGTCCTTCTCAAAAATCCGTAGCTCTGGGTTTTGCTCATGGGATCTTCATATGGCCATTTTTAATCCCAGGACGCACACGCATTTTCGAATCTGAGACAGGGCAGCACCTACTTTATCCCCCCTCTATCCCCAGTTCACTAGTAATTTCCATGGTGATGCGTTTCAGCGAGACAAGCTGTCCAAAGCGAATGACTGACGTCGAAAAAACACTTGAAATCTATTTTACTTCCACTGCTCTCTCCTTCACCTGTCAACCCCTGCCACCCGACCAGTTCTGATGTTCCCCTGGGCCTTATCTGCTCCCCAGGAGTTGGCCCTCTCTGAACTCGCTTGCGTTTGTCCCATTCGACGTGACCGGACGTGGCTGCATAGTGCGCCGCGAGGAGCGCGCCCGCTATTTGAGGTCTTTTCCAAGGTGAAAAGGATTTCGTCCGCATGCATGAACCCCGGTTTAATCAATACCTCAAATCCCTATCCGTGAACACCGGGAAGCAATTCAGTGGGCTATCATTTCGTAAATGAATGCCGTATTCACGCATGGCCATCAACCTCACTTGGTTCGACGACGTCCTGTCCCTTCAGAATTTTTACCAGCCGCATTTCATGTTTCATTGCCGCGATCTATCAATTGGTGCCAATTGCATCGCGAGTTCAAGGGAAAATCATTCTTCAAAATATCCTCAGCAAAAATCCCCAGCCTGAACCCCTTATAGAACATTTCATTCCACCGCAAGGTGCAACGTCCTGACTATTTAAAACGGCCATCGTTGTAAACATGTCGCCATGGGAGGTTGTCGGCCTCTGCCGTAGATATGGAAGGATCTCATCAAATGAATCATCTCTCATCACAATGAACACATCGTCTGAACAACGGTTGAATTGACGTATGCCTTTGGAAAAAAAAACGAAAGGTCACCACCTGTTTGACTTTGTAAACAGCCAATATCAAAAGGGATTCGAAGGCATGCTTCACAGACTCATTCAGAAAAACATTAGATCATGATCACCGTGGCCGATTATGACCATGCGCTCCTTGTAACATCGGTATTCCCTCGAGAGCGAGGAGGAAAAACCAACCTCGGGAGAATATAACCGACCAAGGTGTCGATGAGACATTGACATGCGGAGCGAGAGGATCGAAGAATTTCTCGGGAAAGATTGGCGAGCAGGAAAGAAAAACTATGACGGGGATAGTGGTTATCGCCGGATTGTTCTCAGCCAATACGGGTAGAGTCCGGAGTGAAACCTTTACCAAGGATGTCCCGGAGTGCAAGAGCCAGAGACAATCCGTTGACCGGCTTCATCAGGAAAGCCCGAACGCCGAGTTGCTTGGCTTTTTCTTGAGTCATGGTGTGGCTAAACCCCGTACACAATAAAATAGGAATATCCGCTCGAATACCTAACAACGCACGAGACAAGGCCTCCCCGCTCATGGTCGGCATGGTCTGATCTGTCACGACCAGGTCAAAATCGAACGGATGTGCTCGAAACAGATCTAACGCTTCATATGGATTGACGCTTGCCACAACGGCATAGCCTAAATGGCTGAGAAATTGTGTCCCCCAGCGCGTCAACATTTCTTCATCATCCACAAATAAGATCCTTCCCGATCCCGTCGGCCAAGCAATCACTTCCTCAAGTTTTTCGGGCGCAATCACATCCAAACGCGGAAGGAGTACTGTGAAGGTCGTGCCCTCCCCCGGACGACTGGACACCGCAATCCCACCACCGTGGTTATGGACGATCCCGTGGACGACCGCCAGACCGAGTCCCGTGCCCTCCCCAGCAGGTTTTGTGGTAAAGAATGGCTCAAAAATTCTCTCGACCATTTCGAGCGGAATACCCTTTCCTGAGTCACGAATCACCACCTGAAGGTAAGAACCGGCTTTGCATAGGCCTAGACCCGGCCTTCCTTCCTCAGGAATACACTCATGGCCTAAGAAAATTTCCAACAGACCACCCTCTTCCCGCATGGCATATTCCGCATTGGCACACAGATTCATAATCACTTGTTGCATTTGCGTCCGGTCACCATAAATCACCGTGGACTCAAGATCCAATGAGGTTCGAATTTCTATCGAGGAAGGAAAGCTGGCACGGACCATCTTCAGGACATCCCGAATGACCAATCGCAGGTCAATGGCCTCTTTATCCTTTTCCGAACGACGGCTAAAAGCTAAAATTTGTTTTACGAGATCACGGGCCCGATTCCCGGCGGCCACCACTTCATTTAAATACGATTTTAAGCGTTCATCCTGGGTGGCATAGGCCATCGCCAATTCGGAATATCCCAAGATCGCGCCCAAAATATTATTAAAGTCATGGGCAATACCCCCGGCCAATGTACCAATCGCCTCCATTTTTTGTGTATGCCGCAATTGCATCTCACTCAGTAATAAAGCCTCTTCTGTTCGTTTTCGCTCCGTAATATCCTCACAAGACAGCAACCACACCCGAGGCCCCGACTGTTTTTCAATGGCCTGAATCGTCTCTTTCACCCAAAGGATGGTCCCATCCTTTTTTACTTTTCTGAATTCAGGAAGAATACCTTTGGCCGATTCGCGTAACCCCTTTTCCAGACCTGATTGAAACAGGTCGCGATCCTCCTCATAGACTACGGAGAACGCAGAGGTGCCCAGCAATTCCTCAACTCGGTATCCTAATAATTGTGCGCCATATTGATTCACGGAAAGAATGCGGCCCTGACTGTTCACCGTAAAATAGATTAATGGGGTCTGATCATAGAGTTCACGGTACTGGTCCTGGCTGTTTTGCACTTCTTCCTGTGCCCGCTTGCGCTCAAGTTCCGCCCCTGCCCGTGACGCAAAAATCTTCAAAAGGTTATGGCCTTGAGAGGAAAGAACAAGCGCATTCGTATCCAAGAGTGCTAGATTTCCCACCACCTCATTCTTGGAATTAAAAAGAGGAGTTCCATAATAGGCCTCAACTCCCAGAGTTCGAATCGTTTCACTCCGGGGAAAGAGGCGTTGGACACCGGAAGGCAGGTCCACAGGATTACCCTGAAACACCTGTTCGCAAGGACCACCAAGACAGTCATACTCTGATGAAGGCTCAAAATGGTCTTGGCTCCAAAAAGCCAAAGTCCTGGCTCTACTGACATTTTGCTCAATTCGCTCGGACAAAAACACCATGGGCACCTGAAGGGCTTTCGCCAATTCACCAACCAGAACTTCAAAAAAATTTGGAGAGCCCGGGATCACATTGCCTTTGACAATCGCCTCCAGGGCATCTTCCCATTGTTTTCTCTGTGTAATATCTCGAGAAATGACGACAGCTCGCAGTTCCCCGAGCGCCGTTTGAAAAGCTCGGCCAGTGCTTTCAAACCAACGGTACTCCCCGTTTTGATGGCGATAGCGGTAAACCGAACGGCCGGAGCCGTGGGTCTTCATCCCCTGACAAAACTCCTCCACCACCCTATCCCGATCTTCAGGATGAACCGGGACAAAGACACTCGTGCCAAGCAGGTCTTGAGAGCTGTACCCAAGAGTTTCTTTAAAATTTGGGCTCACATAGAGGAACCGTCCTTCTGAATCGGCTTCCGTAATCAAATCATAGGCATTTTCCATAATGGCACGGAAACGTTTTTCTCGTTCCTGAATGATAAGCTCAGCGGCTTTTCTAAACGTAATATCGCGAGCAAAACCCAAGACCCCATTCTGGCCATCAGGTAAAGACCCAAACGAGTCTTTCGTTACTAAAAACGTTCGGGAAACAGGATGCTGCTCCTGGACCTCGACTTCAAATGCCTGAGTCCCCGCAGATTGCATCACATGGTCATCCCCCTCGACAAACAAGGCATGCGGATTGGTGCCAAATATTTCCTGATCGGTTTTCCCGATGACTTCATGGATGGCTTTTCCCATAATCTCCGCGCCCGAAGGATTCACCAGGAGGTACCGACCATCAGGGTCTTTGACATAGACCACATCACTCATTTCTTTAAGGACGGCATCTAACAGAGCGTGGTTCCGCTTTGATATGTCATCAGCCAACTTACGCTCCGTGATATCGCGTATGGTTCCTCCCCCTCGAAGTAACCGGCCATCGGCATCAAAAGTTCCCTCGCCGGTGGCCTCAAACCAACGATAGCCCTTTGATTTCGTGCGTAACCGCGACTCCACATGGTAGGGAATCCTCTTTTCAATATGATTGGTTAAAGCTTCAAACACTCGTTCCCGATCTTCAGGGTGCAACCGTTGCTCCCAACTCCCCAATACTCCAGGGAACTCAGATTCCTCATATCCCAACATTGCGATAAACTGAGGGGAATACCACACCGGACAATCTGGAGAGTACCAGGGAATATCTGGACGAATTTCAGCCACCCATAACCCCTCACGGGACCCCTGAGAGGCGAGAATGAACCGATCCACTTGCTGACGTAGATTATTCAATTCCTCATGCAAATCAGGTTGTGGGTTAATTGGCGATAGATTGGATTGGCGAGTCTCGCGCAATCGGTTATTGTGCCTCAAAGCTTCAGACTCCGAAGACAATTGTCCAGGTGACCCTTGGGAAGACCCAAGGGAGAGTGTCAGATCTCCCACGCGCTCCCGATGAACTTCTTCATCGGAATGAGGAGAAGACTTTGAAGGATTGGGAGATTCCATACAGCATCTATCCTTGAAAAGCCCAGAATGACCAGCTTCTCAAGGAGTGGCTCTATAATCAAACACCATGAAATATTTTTTCTTTAATGTCAAGAAAAAATACTTAAAAACACCATGTACTCAGACGTAACCTGGAACAGCAGGCTCTCCACACTTACAAATCATAGGAATGGATCATCTCTGGATCATCAGAATATGACATGTTAAACTTACTGTTCGTCCAGATACCCCCATTTGCTGAAACCCATGAAAAAAGCTGTTCTCACCATAGCCGGCTCTGATTCCAGTGGAGGAGCTGGCATTCAAGCCGATCTCAAAGCCATGTCTGCGAACGGAGTGTTCGGGATGTCGGTGGTAACATCCATTACCGCACAAAATACGCGCGGCGTCTCTGCCGTTTTTCATTTGCCTGTCTCGATCATTACCGCACAACTCGAGGCGCTCTTTTCCGATATTCCTGTCACCGTGATTAAAACCGGGATGCTGGCGACCTCCGACATCATCACAACCGTCAGTCGGCATCTGGCCAAACAACATCTCGAGCATCTGGTTGTTGACCCGGTTATGGTCGCGAAAGGAGGATATCCACTGCTGGAACAGGAAGCGATGGCCACACTGAAAACTGAATTGCTTCCTCAGGCTTCCCTTCTGACCCCAAATATTGCCGAAGCCGAAATGTTATCCGGCCTCTCCATTAAGACTCTGGCCCATGCCAGAGAGGCGGCGAAAGTCATTCATCAATTCGGCTGCCAACATATTTTGATCAAGGGCGGGCATCTGCTGGAACAGCCGGGAACCGACTTACTTTACGACGGCAGGTTTTTCCGCATGTTTAAAGGGGATTTTTTTCAGACGAATACAACTCACGGAACCGGTTGTACCCTGGCCTCTGCCATTGCCGCCAACCTGGCCAAGGGGAAACCCATCCCCGACGCGATTGAGGCCGCGAAACACTATACGACTGAGGCCATTCGTCACGGCCTTCCTCTTGGCCAGGGAAATGGCCCGACCGACCACTTCTACTTTCTGCAAGCATAGCCGACTCGTGGAGACCGCATCGCCCACAGAAAGCTGGGATGGGAGGACTGAAGCTCCTGTCAGCTTTACCGGTTCATCCGGCATCGTGACGACAGGGATTTTCGCTCAACCGGCTGCTTCCACGAATCGAGCGGTGATTCTTTGTCATGGATTTCCCTCCGATAAAAACAGTCGAACCAATCGGCGGCTGACGGACCTTCTCATTCCTCAATCCATCGCGACGCTTCGATTTGATTGGTATGGCATGGGTGACTCACCGGAGCCCCTGTCACAGCTCCGCATCAAAAAATGTGAGGAACAACTGGATTCGGCTGTCCGCTTTCTCACCGAAAGATCCATGAAGGCGCTCGGACTTATTGGATCCAGTTTTGGTGGATTCATGGCCATCCTTTCGGCCCCCCGGTATCCTCTCCTACAGGCCCTGGGCCTAAAATGCCCCGTGGTTGATTTTTCTGAAGTGCTTCGCCTGGAATTAGGAGCAGACGCCATGGATCAATGGAAACGCACCGACCACATACCCGACGTCTTCGGTGGCGACCTTCCGACACCCTTGCCGTATGCCTTTTTCGAGGAATGTCTCACCTATAACGGCTACAACTCAGCTTCGCGCATTCAAGCCCCCACACTGATTGTGCATGGGGATCAAGACGAAATCATTCCGGTCCATCAGATTGATCGGTTACTGACGTCTCTGAGCGTGCACAAGGATTTTCGTCTCATTCCCGGTGCAAACCATCAATTCGGACGGCCTGAAGATTTTCGTCTCATGACCACTCATTTGGCCAAGTGGATGATCGCTCATCTGTCTCTCTCTTGAGGTGGCCGGACCCGATTTATGCCTGACTCACCACACACCAACCGGGAATTATCCCAAGCGCAACTCGAAACCATCCGTATGCTCTATCCGTTATTTAAAAACGAGGTGCTCCGGCGACGGGAATACATGAGCCGGTTATCGGTATTCCACAATACAGTATTAGTATTCTTGATCATGATCATCGCGGTCATTTCCCCTGGACATTACGATTCCACCATGCGATGGCTGACCATTTCCAGTGTGGTCATATTGTCTGGGTTTGTAGTTTATCTGATTCTTCAACAAGCTACTCGACACCGGATGGCCAAACAACAATTAATTGAATTCGAGAGGAGCATGGGACTGTACCAAGAAGACCGGGGGTTTTCAGGAAAGACCACCTATCCGCAACATTGGCAAACCGATTGGGTTTCCGACCGGAGTGTGGCGACGTACCTTACCATCCTCATCGTTCTCACAGTACTGGCTATCGGCGCCATGTTCATTCGTCTCTAAACTTCACCTCACGTCCTTACAGAGAGATACTCTATTCGGCGAAAGGACCGCACTCATGTTAAGAACATATCGTGGGATAGCCCCCACTGTCGCGCCCAGCGCGTTTATTGAAGACACGGCCGTCGTCATCGGCGATGTGGCCGTCGGATCGGAATCGAGCGTCTGGTTTCATGCCGTCATACGGGGGGACGTGCATTCTATCCGCATTGGCCATCGGACCAATATTCAAGACCTCTGCCTGTTGCACGTGACGCATGACACCCACCCTCTCACTCTTGGGGATGACATCACCGTGGGGCATCATGTGGTCCTCCATGGATGCACGATTCAGGATCGGGTGCTGATTGGCATGGGAGCCATCATCATGGACGGCGTTGTAATCGAAGAAGACTGTGTCATTGGCGCCGGAGCCTTAATTACCCGGAATATCCACATACCCTCAAGGAGCCTGGTCATGGGGTCTCCGGCCAAAGTGAAACGCCTGTTGACGGATGCTGAAGTGCAGTGGATCAAAGAATCTGCCGCGAACTACATCCGATACGCCCAACAATATGTCTCCGAACAGAATGAGTAATGTCGGAATTCCAATAAGCCCAAATCAGAAGATGCCCCGCCTCTTAAAAATTTCTCTTCCCAACCGCACATTCGGATAAGATCTCTCCCTTGAGCCCTTCTCTTCTTCAACACATTCCACTGGTCATTTTGGGAACCGGCTATACCGGCCGACGGCTCTACCACCAGGCTTGTGAAGCAGGGTGGAATGTGTTCACGACAAGCCGAATGCCGGATATCCATCTCTCAGATATTTCACCTCAACATCGAATTCATTTTGACCTGACCCAGCCTGAAACCTGGCGATCCATTCCCACCACAGCCCATCTCATTTGGTGTTTTCCTGCGACGCCATTGAATGAGGTCAAGAAATTTTTCGCCGGCCGTCTCAGGAAGTCCGGTAAAATTCTGGTGCTGGGAAGCACATCCGCCTATGGCACAAACTGCGGAACCATCACGGAACAGACTCCGGTCAACATGGATATCCCTCGGGTTCAAGGAGAAGAATATCTTCGGACACAATTGGGCGCTGTGGTCATTCGACTGGCAGGATTATACGGGCCAGGTCGTCATGTATTGGATTGGATGAGAAAAGGCAGGATTGGCAATACTGCAAAATGGGTCAATCTCCTCCATGTAGAAGATGCGGCAGGCATCTGCTTGCGAGCCCTTGAACGGGCTCAGAATGGTACCACCTATCTGGCTAGCGATGGGACCCCAAGGACCTGGTCAGAGATTTTCTCAATGGCGTCAGAAAAGTGGGGCATGCCCATTCCCCCGCCTGCACCCCTTCGAGAAATCGGCAAACAGGTCTCTATTCACAAACTCCTCACCAACCTTCACTATACCCTTCGATTTCCTGACCTCTATCAGGCCTTGGACGACATTGAACGGCATTCATCATCACCTACACAAATCACTCCAAACCGCCACATGATCACTTAGCGGAAAAATGCAACAAGAGAAAACACCACCACCCCGTTATTGACCGCATGCGCCACCATGCCGGGAATCACACTCCCGGTTCGTTCGTAGGCCCATGCCCACAACAACCCACTCCACAAAACCGTCAGAAACGCGATCAACCCATAGCCATGGGCCAAGGCGAAGATCAATCCGCTTGCGCCCATGGAGAGCGGGAAACTGAATTTGGTTCGAAGTGTCGTAAAAAGAATTCCCCGGAAAATGAGTTCTTCAAAGAAGGGAGCCAGAAAAACGAAGTCGATTGTGGTTTTGATGAGTTCCATCCGCGTTCCCCAAATCAACTGTGGGACAAACCATTCCGTCCAATGCACAGAAGATTGAAACGCATCCCCCCCGAGCACAATCAGCCAGTCCCCAACAAGCCCAAGCGTCACCAACACCACAACCAATGGCAGACCGGATTTCAAACGTTGCCACACATTCGAACAACCCACCGCCTGCAGCAACGATTGTTTCCTGGGTCGGCACAACAGAAGGGAGGTCAACAAGACGGGCGGAAGATATAGTAAAGCAATTCCGAAATCCTCAATGATTCCTATACCATCAGGCATAACCACCACCAGCCCCATCAACAGAATCGTCAGGGCCCCTCCACGAACTAAGACCGCGATACCCTCCCGGAATGTCCAAGGCACCCGGATTTCGGCCAAGTCGGCTTGACTCTGTGACGCCCTGCCTTTCAGACGAGCTATACCAAGACGGATAAGCAGGACCACCCCAATCCCGATCACCACAACTTCACCCACCAATAGCACTCGCCATTTCCATAATGGTGGGTCGGTCAACTGATACTCTTGCAATTGAAGGTTTGCCTGTAAATCTTGATCGCCGGACTGAACGGCTATTCGTCGCGCAAGATGAAAGTAAAACCAATTTGTGGGGACCTCTTCAGCTAACCTTGCCTGCAAGAAGACATAATCAGCAGGCGACGTTTCGCGCTGCCCATATCCCATTTCCAATAATCGACGAAAAAGAGCAGGCGGATTGTGCTCCATACCCCAACGCATCACAAACCGGTTGAATTGTTCGGTCAACCCGGCTTCGCCATAGAGCATGCCCAAATACAATCTATCCAATGATGAAGATTGATCTTCCACCCTTTCTTCATACCAGAGTTGGATTTGCTCCAGCGTCTCCCCGTCCTGTCCCCCCAAACGATACATCACTTGTTCAAACGAGGAGAGTTCAGGCAGGCGAGATTCAAAACCCAACATCCGGCTGGCGATTCGTTCAAGATCCCGGCTTGCAGGTGAAGCCAGGCGCACATCATCGGAAAGCGTCACCGCCCAAAAGAGCAATCCCATTCCCGCCGCACACACCAACAAGCACGCGACGGTCAGTAATGGGGAAAATCGAATTTCTTCTTGAAGGTCCGAGCGAGTACCGGACGTAACCTCAACTAATTGTTCTGACTCCATGATCATGGCTCACAGGTACGAGGAAATTTAACTTTCGTCATAGATCAGAGACGATACCATGATCTACGGGGGACGTGCTGGGCACTGAGGCAACCGGGGAATACCCTCAACGAATCCGGATATCCCCCACAGGGAGTTTGGAGTTGTTGTTGCAACAAATAGACAGTCCTACGCTACAGACCAAGTACTTCGAACCAGGACGAACCCCAGTGAAATAATCTAAAAAACTGCAATGAAAATATTTTCAAATTAGATTTTCATAATCTCAGTAAGAATTCGATCGGTAATTCAAGGGCCAATTCCTTTATAAGATCAAAAGTCCATTTTTCTAAAAATCAGGGGCAGTTCGCATCTCTTCTATAGCTACCACATCAAAACCTATTGCCCCTTCCAGTTCCTCGTTTGATATTCCGAGGTTTCCCATTTGAGAGGTAATAAGCTTATTTGGTTTCAAGCCTGATGAGTATGAATCCCCTTTGGGAATTTCCAAGAGGTCAAAAAGATCAATATGCAATATCCGGCAAAGATTGCGGACCACATAAAGGTCTACGACTGACCCAAGCTCATCTTCATAAAATTCTATATTTCCATTCTCATAGATCGTTATTCCTAAACGGCGAGAAAGCTCTACATCACTAACACCATCAGGAAGACGAGCCTGTTTAATTCGTTCACTGACTTGCATAATAAGGCAAATTCTCCCTATGGAGCGCACTCTGTAACTTTGGCTCGCCTCCCCGGACGAACCCCGTCCTTATTTCTCCCGTTCCTAAAATGATTTCCCGCCTTTAGTAATGGCCTTGTTCAATCTCCAGCACATACCCCTAACCTGGATAATCCGATACAATATAAAAAGAAGGTCTGTAGGCTATGGGTAACCCGATCAAAATTGATCCATTTCGAAACTGAAGAGGAGGGACTCATTGGTGTGGAATTTTTTTAAGCGACAGCAAAATGGTCAAAGTTCCTCGCAAGATATCGGCCCCTATTCCAATTACCGGATGGCCGTGCGATTAGAATTAACTCAACGGACCGGGGTTTTCGCACAACTCGCCACCGCCATCGCGGAAGAAGGTGCCAGTTTGGGCGCGTACGATATGGTTTCGGCCACTCGCACCAAGGTGATCCGGGATATTACCCTGGATGTCCAGAGTGAAGAACATGGCGAGCGGGTCCTGAAACGCCTGAATTCGTTGGCCGACGTTCGGGTCATCGCCTCCTCGGATCGGATTTTCCTCATGCATTTAGGTGGGAAAATCCATGTGGAGAGCAAGTTTCCCGTAAAAACCAGAAATACCCTGTCCATGGTCTATACGCCTGGAGTTGGGCGCGTCGTCAAAGCGATTGCCGCGGATGAGAAAAAGGCCTATTCCTTTACAACAAAAAGTAACAGCATCGCTGTCGTGACGGACGGATCGGCCATACTGGGATTAGGCAATCTCGGCCCTCTCGCTGCTCTGCCGGTAATGGAAGGCAAAGCCATGTTGTTTCATCAATTTGCCGGAATTGATGCCTGGCCTCTCTGCCTGAATACCCAGGATTCTGAAGAGATTATCCGGACAGTGTTAGCTATTTCTCCGTCATTTGGAGGCATTAATCTGGAAGACATCAGTGCCCCTCGATGCTTTGACATTGAGCGCCGACTACAAGCCGAACTGGATGTTCCGGTCATGCATGATGATCAGCATGGCACGGCCGTGGTCATTTTGGGCGCGCTTCTCAATGCCTTAAAAGTCACACGCCGGACCATCAATGAAATTACCGTCGTGGTCGTCGGATTGGGAGCTGCAGGCACGGCCTGTTGTGAATTACTTTTAGGAGCCGGAGTCACCAGGCTCAAGGGATGCGACAAGCAGGGACTGGTGTTGGATCGCCCAGTGGAAGAAATTCTTCCACATCGCCATACGCTTCGCAGCATCATTCAGTATGATCAGCCGATCGGGACCTTTCAGGACGCCCTGAAAGACGCCCATGTTATTATCGGACTATCCACAGCCAACATTTTAAAACCCGAAGATTTAGCCCTAATGGCCAAGGATCCCATTGTGTTTGCCTTAGCCAATCCTGACCCTGAAATCCTACCCGAAGCCGCCATTCCTCACTGCCGCGTCTATGCCAGCGGCCGATCGGATTATCCCAATCAATGCAACAATCTCTTGTCGTTTCCCGGCATCTTTCGTGGAGCCCTGGACGTGCAAGCCAAAACGATCAATGAACCAATGCTCATTGCTGCCGCTCAGGCCCTCTCCAAGATGATTCCTGACTCCGCACTCAGTGAGGAATATATCATTCCCAGCGTGTTCGACAAACAAGTGGTACCCAAAGTTGCTAAGGCAGTCTCTCAGGCAGCCATTGACTCCGGCGTGGCACGCCGAACGAAGAAAGACATGGAAGAGGAGATGTAAAAACAGCGGATGACCGTGATTAGGGAACCAAAAGGGTCTATTTCAAAGAATCCCAAAGGATGATGCTGATTCCAAGTGGCCACAGATAATAGCTAAATAAATGGAAGTGATCCTGCCTAACGAGTTTAATGATCAATGAAATAGATCCATACCCCACCAAAGCCGCGACAACCATGCCGAATACATAGACTCCTATCGGGTCATGAATCTGATCTAAGCCTTTTCCAATTTCTAAGATTGTCGCCCCCACAATAGCTGGCATGGAAATCAGAAGTGAAAACCGGGCTGATAATTCACGATCCAAACCCAATACCACTCCACTAGCAATGGTTGATCCGGACCGGGAAATTCCAGGAAAGACCGCCACACCTTGTACCATGCCAATCGCCAGTGCATCCCGAATGTTCATGTCCTGAATACCCCGAGCACTGTTTCTCCCATGTCCCAACCAGAGAATCACACCGGTGCTCAACAACATAACGGCTACAATGGAAGGCTGAACCAGCGTTTCAAGACCGATCGACCGAATACCTAATCCTATGATCGCCGTAGGGATGGAAGCAATCAGAACATAGTGAATGGTGCGTCGCTCAAAGCCTTGAAACAGGCTGCCCTGGGTTGTGGTCCGTCCAACATACCCCAAACCCAATGTGAGGAGATCATGACGAAAATACACCAGAATCGCGGTCACAGTCGCAAGATGCAACATAATGTCATACAACAAATTGGTCTCACTAAAATGACCAAACCAGTGTTGAACCAGGACTAAATGTCCGGATGAGGATACCGGGAGAAATTCCGTGAGTCCTTGAATAACCGCAAGCACCACCGCTTCGAGGTAGCCCATCGTTTTATGAATGCCTTTCTTTTACCTGAGGAGCCACAGAAAATGATCACGAAACAGATGACGACCCCTAGCCTTTCCACTGACTGGCAAAATCACGAACGCCCTCTTCCCAGGATGGCAACTCAATCAAGGGGTCCTGTAAAGAGGTCAGCACGGCATAGGGCGGCCTTCTAGCAGGGCGAGGAAATTGAGCGGTCGCTATCGGCACAACGGAGGTTTGAATATCCAACGCCTGATAAAGTGCTTGGGTCAATTCGTACCAACTGGCTCCGCCTGTACCGGCCATGTGATAAATCCCAAAGGCATCGGTCTCACCCAATTGGGATACCGCCCGGGCAAGATGAGGGGCAAAGGTCGGTGACCCATACTGGTCGCTGACAACTTTCACGACCTCTCGGCCCGCCATTCGACAAATCGTACGGGGAAAGTTCTTTCCTACGGTGTGGTAAAGCCATGCGGTCCGCACAATAAAATGCCGTGGATTCGCGACCCGCACAGCCTCTTCACCGGCTAATTTACTGTGCCCATAGACACCTAACGGATTCGTACGGTCGAATTCGTGATAGGGCCGATTTTGCTGACCATCAAACACATAATCGGTGGAAAAATGGATAAGTGTCATCCCCAAATCATTTGTCACCACGGCAAGATTTCTCGGGCCCAGGGCATTGCCCCGGTATGCGGCATCCTGCTTAACTTCTGCCTCATCCACCTGCGTAAATGCGGCCGCATTGATGACGATGTGTGGTCGTAGTTGATCAAGGGCTTTCCTAACTTCCTCGAACTGCGTGATATCCAAATCCTGGAGGTCCCAGGCCGTGACTTCATGGTCGGCGTATTGCCGTTGGAGCGCCTGTCCTAATTGCCCATGAGCTCCTGTGATTAAAATTCGACTCTGCCTCATGATTGATAATCCGGAAAGTGGTCGCTCAAGTCATCAAGAACCTGCCCGGCAGCATCCTTTGTAGAGAGCAGTGGCTGTTCAATTGGCCATTGAATGCCAATACGGGGGTCGTTCCATCGAATGGTCACTTCACCACCCGGTGCATAGACATCAGTACATTTGTACTCCACTTCCGCCACATCGCTGAGGACACAAAATCCATGAGCAAACCCCATAGGAACATAAATTTGTCTGAAATCCTCTGCCGATAAGTTCACCCCCACCCATGAGGCAAAAGTCGGAGACCCCTTTCGAATATCAACCGCGACATCAAAAATTTCCCCACGAATCACCCGAATGAGCTTCCCTTGTGGGCGAGCTTTTTGAAAGTGAAGCCCACGAAGGGTCTCGCGAACCGACGATGAACAATTATCCTGCACAAATGGAGGCAGAATCCCTGCGTCCTGATACTTTTGCACATGATACGTTTCTAAAAACCATCCACGTTGATCCCGGTGCACATCCGGCTCAACAATCAGAACCTCAGGGAGCCGTGTTGGGAGAAATTTCATTTCCGGTTACTCCTGCCCCTGATTGACCAAATGCAGCAAGTATTGCCCGTACCCGTTGTCTTTCATTTTCGTGGCTAAGCGCAATACGTCATATGGCTGAATATACCCCATTTTATAGGCGATTTCTTCCGGACAGGAAACCATCAGGCCCTGTCGTTCTTGTAAAACTTGAATATAATGGGCCGCTTGCATGAGGGATTCGTGAGTCCCCGTATCCAGCCAGGCAATGCCACGCCCAAGCACCCGCACATGCAGCGATCCGGCTTCTAAATAGGTTTTATTCACATCGGTGATTTCAAGTTCATTTCTTGCCGAAGGCTTGAGAGAATCGGCAATACCCACAACCCGATTGTCATAAAAATATAACCCGGTTACGGCATAAGGCGACTTGGGGCGGGAGGGCTTTTCCTCCAGGCTGGTGGCTTGCCCGTGATCATTAAAGGTCACCACACCGTATCGTTCGGGATCCCTTACCTGGTAGCCAAAGACTTGAGCCCCTGTGGACTGAGAGGCCGCTTCCTGAAGATAGCGAGACAGCCCATGCCCATAGAAAATATTATCCCCAAGAATAAGCGCCACCCGATCCTTTCCAATAAACTCACGCCCAATCACAAAGGCTTGCGCAATTCCTTCCGGCCGGGGTTGCACCTGGTAGCCGATCGTTAACCCAAGATGACTGCCATCACCTAACAACCGGACAAACCCTTCCTGCTCATGCGGGGTGGTGATTACCAAAATATCCCGGATTCCAGCCAGCATGAGAGTAGACAAGGGATAATAGATCATCGGTTTATCAAAAACCGGCATGAGTTGTTTGCTGACCGCGTGGGTTAGGGGGTAGAGCCGGGTTCCCGACCCACCCGCTAGGATGATTCCCTTCATCGTATCCCTTTGCATCCCAAGGTCTTCATCATCCTCATGTTACCCTGCCAAAAGGCGAAAACGTTCCCGCCCCTAAATCGATGGGACAGAGGCTAGCCCGAGCCGTTCCCGTTGATAGGAGTTCGCGGTCACAGCCTGACACCATTGACGATTGGCCGCGTACCATTCAATCGTCTGCTGCAACCCAGACTCGAAAGAATGGCGTGGGCTCCACCCCAATTGCGAGTGAATTTTGGTGGTATCAATGCCATAACGAAAATCATGCCCGGGCCGGTCGGCCACAAATATTTTCAGGTCGGCATATCGTGTGATGCCCCGTTGAGACAGAAAAGGATTGGATCCACCCGGGGCGACCTCTTCTAAGATCCGGCATAGAGCGTCCACCACATCAAGGTTCGATCGTTCTGATCGCCCGCCCAGGTTATATTTTTCTCCAGGCGTTCCTTCCTGAAGGACCAGGAGTAGGCCCTCACAATGATCTTCCACAAACAACCAGTCCCGTATATTCTGCCCGTTCCCATAAATTGGAAGAGGCTTCCCTTCTAAGGCATTCAAGACCATGAGAGGAATAAGCTTTTCGGGAAATTGATAGGGCCCATAGTTATTGGAACAATTAGTCATCAGGACTGGAAGACCGTACGTGTGATGAAAAGCCCGCACCAAATGATCAGCGCTGGCTTTCGACGCGGCATACGGGGAATTGGGGGCATAAGGGGTCGCTTCGGAGAACAATCCTGTCGGCCCCAACGTCCCATACACTTCATCAGTTGAAACATGCAGGAACCGGAAACGTTGGCGATGATCAGCACGTCCTTGCTTCAGAAATCGCTTGACCACGTCTAACAAGATCAGCGTACCCGTAACATTCGTATGAATAAAGGGATAGGGATCGTCGATGGACCGGTCCACATGCGATTCAGCGGCAAAATTCAGTAACCACCTGGGAGAAAATGAATCCATCATCCTGGTCATCTCACCTGCATCGGCAATATCTGCCTGGATAAATACAAGACGAGGATGATCCCACAATCCATCAAGGTTTTCTCGATGACCCGCATACGTCAATTTGTCCACGACGACAATTCGTGCCTCGGTCTTTTGAAGGGCCATCCGGACAAAATTGGCGCCAATAAAACCAGCGCCTCCGGTCACAATCATGGTTTCCATGATTCAATACTCTCCCATTGATAGACGCCATGAGAACCAAGAAGGAAAAACTCTGGTGGGATACCGGGAGGACCTCTTATTCAACCGTCACACTCTTGGCAAGATTTCTCGGACGGTCAATATCTACCCCTCGTAACACCGCAATATGATAGGCCAGCAGTTGAAGACCGACGGTAAATAGAATCGGGGTTAGGAGCGCATGAACAGCAGGAATCGCGAACACGTGATCGGCGACCTCATCCAAGGCATGGTCCCCTTCGGTCACAAAGGCAATCACGGGAGCACTCCTGGCCCGAACTTCCATCAGATTACTGACAGACTTTTCGTAAAGCCGATCTTTCGGCGATAGGACGACCACAGGCATGTCTTCATCAATCAAAGCGATTGGACCATGCTTCATCTCCCCCGCTGCATACCCCTCTGCATGGATATAGGAGATTTCTTTGAGTTTCAAAGCACCTTCCAAGGCAATAGGATAATTAATCCCTCGACCCAAATATAAAAAATTACCTTTTTGAAAATACTGATTGGCAATCGCTTGGATAGCTGCTTCTTGCTTGAGGATATGTTCGACTTGGCCGGGAAGCTTGAGGAAATGATCCAGCCACCATCGCCCTTCCTCCGGACTTAACGTGCGACGCACCCGTCCTACATGCAAGGCCAAGAGATATATGGCAATTACCTGCCCGGTAAAGGCTTTCGTGGAAGCCACACTAATCTCAGGACCACATCTCGTGTAAATCACCCCATCAGCTTCACGAGCCAGGGTACTTCCCACCACATTCACAATCGCCAGGACACGGGCCCCTCGGTGCTTGGCTTCCCGTGCCGCCGCCAATGTGTCCGCCGTCTCGCCAGATTGTGAAATGGCAATAAACAAATCGTCTTTTTGAATCATTGGCTCCCGGTATCGGAATTCCGAACCAATATCCACCTGAACGGGGCGCCGAATCATTTCTTCGAATAAATATTTCCCGACGAGCCCTGAGTGCCAGGACGTCCCACACGCAACGATCCAAATTCGCCTGGCGTTGAGCAACTCCTCGTCAGTCATGGCCAAATCGGGAAGATCCGCTTCACCCGTTTCATAGTGAAACCGACCTCTAAGCGTATCCATAATCACTTGTGGCTGTTCGTAGATTTCCTTCATCATGAAATCCGGATAGCCCCCCTTTTCAGCCGCTTCAGCATCCCAATCAATAGTGACGGTGTTAATACCTTTCGAATGGCCATCCGAATCAAAAATAGTGATGTCGGAATCCTCTAATACGCCCACATCTCCGTCTTCTAGAAACACCACCTCCCGTATATGGGCTAGGAGAGGAGTGACATCAGAGGCCAAAAATGCTCCTTTTCCGTTCTGACCAATCACCAGGGGACATCCTGAACGACTGACGACGATGCGTCCTGGCTCAGCCAACGACATCACCGCTATGGCATAACTCCCATGAAGTTCATTGGCAATCAACCTGACCGCCTCTTGAAGCCCATGCCCTTTTATCGTGAGCGAGGATAAGAGGTGCGCAATGACCTCGGTGTCGGTTTCAGACTCAAACCGATAGCCTTCTAATTCCAGTCGATGGCGAAGATTTAGAAAATTTTCAATGATTCCGTTATGGACGAGAACAATCTCTCCCGAACGGTGAGGATGGGCATTTTGTTCAGATGGACGACCATGAGTGGCCCAACGCGTATGACCGATTCCTATTGTTCCGGGGACGGCCCCGTTTTGCAAAACGGCCTGAAGATTGGTGAGCTTGCCCACCGTTCTTCGAATTTTCAATTCTCCATTATGTTGGATCGCAATTCCGGCGGAGTCGTACCCTCGATATTCCAGTCGTTGTAGCCCGGCCACCAAAATAGGGGTCGCTGATTCACCTCCAACATATCCGATGATTCCACACATACTCTAACACTCCTTACATCGCATCTTTTTTTTCCAAATGGTTTTGGAAAGATCGGGATGGTCGCGATCAGTAAATGCCTAGATGAAAACACATAAGACCAAACAGACATCACTTAACTTCGTTCATTAAAAATGGCCACTACACAGGGTCTTTTTGTTGCTGAGGATTCGGTCGGAGGGACGACTTTTCCGGGTCATTATGCTCTTTGGCCTGAACATGGGCGGCTGAGGAAGAAGCCAGAATTTCCCGCCGTTTCGCCGCCGTACCCTCTTTATTGACTTGCGCGACTCGAGAAATGCCCAATGCGTCGGGCGGAACATTTTTCGTGACGGTGGTCCCTGCCGCGATCAGTGCCCCTTCCCCTATCGTCACCGGTGCAATTAATTGCACATCGCTCCCAATAAAGACATTGTCCTCGATCTGTGTCCGTGCCTTTCGAAATCCATCGTAGTTGCAGGTAATAGTCCCGGCACCGATATTCACATTCCGCCCAATCACGGTATCTCCGAGATAACTCAAATGATTCACCTTAGACCCTTCTCCAACTTCCGTCTGCTTCAATTCCACAAAATTACCGACCTTTCCTTTTCGATGAATATGGCTCCCCGGACGCAAATGCGCAAAAGGCCCGAGGACCGCCCCCTCTTCTATCCTAGCCTCCAGCAACACGCATGAATCCTGAATGAGGACATTATTGCCGACCAGGCAATTGTTCAGCCTCGAATTGCCGTAAATAACACAATTGGCTCCAATAACGGTCCGGCCTTCAAGTATGACTCCGGGATACAGACTCGTATCCCTTCCGACCTCGACTCCATCGTCAATAATCACACGTTCCGGATCCAGCATGGTGACACCTGACAACATGAGACGCTGGCAAATTCGTCGTCGCATTTCCTTTTCGGCTATAGCCAGATGTTCCCTTGTGTTAATCCCCGTCGTCTCCAAATGATCGTTAGTTATCCATGCCACAACTTTCAGGCCTTCCTGGACGGCCATTTCAATAATATCGGTGATGTAATATTCCCCTTGGGCATTTTGCGGACGCAATTGGCTCAACACCTGTCCGAGGAAGGTGCCATCCACGACATACGTTCCAACATTAATTTCAGAAATTCTTCGTTCTTCTGCTGAGCAATCTTGATCCTCGACAACTCGACGGATTACGCCTGATGGCCCCCGAACCACCCGCCCGTATCCACGTGATTCTGGAATGACCGTCGTTAAAATTGTCAGGCTAGCATTTTCAGATTGATGATAATCGACCAGGGAAGTCAAAGTGGCCTGCGTTAATAAGGGCGAATCGCCATTGAGAATCAAAAATTGGTCGGCCTGCTTGGCGTCGTTTCTGGTACAGACGGGATACGCCTGTTGAACGGCATGCCCCGTTCCCAATTGTTTCTCCTGGATCACTACTTCAAACGGTTCAAAATTAGCTTTTTCTTGTTCGAGGTAGGCCTGGACCCGTTCCGATCCATGTCCAACCACAATGGCAACGGTCTGGTTTGTCACCTGCCTGGCTAAGTTCGCGGCATACCACAACATGGGACGACCGGCCACATGATGCAAAACTTTGGGCAAAGCCGATTTCATCCGGGTTCCTTGTCCCGCAGCCAGAATCATGGCGGACGTGTTTTTTTTACCACTCATTATGCCTGCCATACCCTTCGTTACAGCTCTCTTCTCACGGGGTTTGGACTTTTGGTGAGTCCTTGAGAGTCATTCTATCCCGTTTTTTTGCAATTTCAATGCTAGAAGATTTATCCGGAGGAGAATAGAACCCGCCTGAAACAATAAGCTTCATGGCTTCCTCAACCCCCATATCCACAGGAATAACTTCACTCTCGGGAACCAGGAGAAAATAGCCAGAGGTTGGATTCGGAGATGTGGGGACAAACACATGGACCAGAGGCTCCGGAGCCAGATTTTGGATTTCATTTCTGGTTTCCCCCGTAACAAACGACAAACAATAGTTTCCCTCTTTGGGAAATTGAATCATAACGACTTTGTTATATTTTTCCCGTTGTTTGAATGATAAAATGTCCATCATCGACTTCAATGTGGCATAAATGCCACGTACAATCGGAACGCGATCTAAAATTTCTTCCCACCGGACTACCAGACGTTTTCCCAAAAAATTTGTGGCAAAGACCCCGGCTGAAAAAATCAACAGTAATAATGCCAAAATACCCAGACCTGGGAAGTAATAATCCGGTAACACAAGGTCAGCTAATGCCGTGCCAAGGATACTATCCACGGTCACAAACAGCGTTTTTAAAATGAGGATCGTTCCCCAAATTGGGGTAATTACCAACAGGCCTGTCAAAAAATAACGTCTGAGAGAGGCGCGAAGGGTATTCATGAGAAAAATCCGCCTTATGCCCGCCACACAGAGCAGGCACGGTCTATACGGGAGAGGTGGGAAGTCACCGTAATACTACCGCATCTTACAATCAGGATGGGACTCCTGCAAGACTTTTCTTGCGAATTTCAATGACTTAGACTAGGATCGATCAGGGCAAATTTCCATGAAACCGAGAAACCACACAAAAGGAAAACAGGGCCTGTCTTCAGGATTATTCATCACCTTCGAAGGCACAGAAGGCTCCGGAAAGACCACACAATGCAACCTGTTGGCACAAGCACTTCGGGCTCAGGGCTTTCAGGTATTAGAAACCCGTGAGCCTGGGGGGACTCCATTGTCTGAGGCCATTCGTCGCCTTCTGCTTTCCCACTCCAAAACCAAATCTAATAAGGAAATTATTACTCCAGAATGCGAAACAGCTTTAGTCCTGGCTGCCCGGTCCCAACATGTTGCTCATGTCATTCGGCCAGCCCTGTCAAAAGGCATGATTGTAGTGTGTGACCGGTTTTTTGATTCAACTCTGGCCTACCAGGGGTACGGACGACACTGTGATATCATTTTTCTTAAGCATTCCCATCAATTCGCCACGGAAGGGTTGACTCCACACCTCACGTTTTTACTCGATCTCCCGACCCAAGAAGGTTTGGCGAGGCGACAACAGGCCCGACACCAAAATCGACTCGACCAGGAATCCTTGGATTTCCACCAACGAGTGCGCCGAGGCTTCATCGCCCTCGCTAAACAGCATCCTCAACGCATTCAAAAATTGGATGCCAGGCAATCCCCCGAAATTTTGAACACTCTCATTACATCCATGATGGCACGGCTCATTCAGTCGTTGCCATCGACATGCCTGGCTCACGTCTCTCCTAAACCCAGACGCATCCTCAATCGAGTCCGGACGAAAGGGGCCCTTCTACATGGCGTTTCGAGATCTCATCGGGCATAAACGCCCAATTACATGGCTCCAAACAGCAGTCTCCACCAATCATCTGGGTCATGCCTATCTCTTCCACGGAGAACCGACCATTGGGAAACGTCTTACCGCTATCGCGCTTGCCCAATATATCCATTGTGAGGTCCCACAAATCGCACCAGCACCCGATGCCTGTGGCCTCTGCCGATCATGTCATCAAATCGCCCAGACCACCCACCCAGACTTTTTGTTGGTTCAGCCTGAAGATACCCAAAAGCAGAATCCCAAAATTACCATTGATCAAATTCGCGACATCGAACATCTGGTCATTTATCGCCCTCTCCTGGGGTCACATAAGATATGCCTCATTGATCAGGCCGACACAATGACTACCGAAGCAGCCAACGCCTTGCTCAAGACATTGGAGGATCCGCCAGACCATTGCCTCTTTCTCCTGATCACCAGCCGCCCTGAGCACCTTTTTGGCACAATTCGGTCTCGGTGCATTACGTTGCGATTTGCACCGCTTTCCACTGCCAGCATTTATGAATTTCTGAAGGAACGGACAGGCAGGGATGACCCGGATAACCGCTTAATCGCGGCATTTGCGGAAGGTCGGTTGGGTTCAGCTTTGGCTTGTGACCCCACAGAATTGAAAGTGAAAATCCGTCAGTACTGGGCGTTGTTATTTGGGGAACATACTGCGTCGGCTTCACGGGTGATGGATATGAGTGAAGGCCTTGTCAAATCGAACCAAGTTCAGGAAGCGATCCATTGGTTTTGGGCAGGCCTCAGGGACTTGCTATTGCTGACCCTGGATCATTCGTTGTCTCCCACGTTGTACCAGGATCAAGAATCGGCTCTGCGCGAGTTGTCTCAACAGATCACCCCTTCTTCACTTCTGGATTTAATCCATGAACTCAACCAACTCGAGCGAGGGCAGCAACGAAATCTAAATGTGCAAATCGGATTGGAACAATTTTTCTTTCATCTCCACGACCAACTGGAATTCTCGCATCCACCAGGGCTCGCTTAACCAACAATTACCTGCTTATCCCGTTCTGCGACCGCCCGAGTGGTTTGGGATATGTGGGTTCCCAGCTAACAGAGGATGTAATGTCATGTCCAACACATTTTATGTCACCACCCCTATCTATTATGTCAACGATGTGCCTCACATTGGCCATGCCTACACCACCATCGCGGCCGATGTTCTAGCCCGGTTTTATCGGCTAACAGGGCATGAGGTTTTTTTCCTCACCGGATTAGACGAACATGGACAAAAAGTCCAACAGGCTGCGGCCAAAGCTGGGATCGATCCGCAGGAGCATTGTGACCTCCTCACGCCAAAGTTCAAGAATCTCTGGTCGCAATTGCATATCTCCAACAATGGGTTTATTCGCACCACCGATTTTCAACATCAGACAATCGTCCAACGGTACCTGCAGGCCCTCTATGATAAAGATTTGATTTATCAAGCGGAATACACCGGCTGGTATTGCACCTTTGATGAGCGATTTTGGACGGAAAAGGATGTGGAGAACGGACTGTGCCCGGATTGTCAGCGACCAGTAGAGCAGGTCAGTGAACGAAATTATTTTTATCGCATGAGTCGGTTTCAGAACCGGTTAAAAGAACATATCCAGAAAAATCCCGACTTCATTCAGCCGGACACCCGTCGCAATGAGATCCTAGGGTTTCTACAAAAGCCCCTGGAGGATCTGTCAATTTCCCGACCCAAGTCACGGTTATCGTGGGGCATCGAATTACCATTTGATCGCGATTGCGTGGCCTATGTATGGTTTGACGCCTTAGTGAATTACCTGTCAGCCTTGGAGTACGTCGCTTCACCTCCCAGCGCCTCAAAATTCTGGCCCGCGTCACTCCATCTGGTCGGGAAAGATATTCTGACCACCCATGCCGTCTACTGGTCAACCATGTTAATGGGGTTGGAACTTTCGCTACCTCGATCCATCTTTGCGCATGGCTGGTGGACGGTGAATGGGGAAAAGATGTCAAAAAGTCGAGGGAATGTTGTTGATCCCTATGCCGTGGTCAAAGAATTCGGCGCTGACGCCTTTCGCTATTTCCTGTTGAGGGAAGTACCATTCGGCCAGGATGG
Source organism: Nitrospirales bacterium (assembly GCA_021604105.1). Classification (GTDB taxonomy): domain Bacteria; phylum Nitrospirota; class Nitrospiria; order Nitrospirales; family UBA8639; genus Nitrospira_E. Next base: position 49,626 of record BQIW01000021.1, read on the forward strand.
AGATTTCTCCATCACGGCATTCGGTAGCCGTTATAACGCTGAATTGGCCAACGATCTTGGCAACCTGCTGTCCCGAACTCTTACGATGCTGGCGAATTTTTCCAACAATACCGTTCCTCAACCCGACGCAAACCAGGAAACCGATCAGGATCGTCAACTCCAACATGCAGCTTCATCCCTCATCCCCTCCATTGAGACGCATCTTCGCCAATTAGAATTTAATCGCGCACTGGAAACGATGTGGGGTTTGGTGCAGTCAGCTAATCAATATATTGATAAGACCGCTCCGTGGATGTTGGCCAAAGATCCTGGTCATACCCCTCGCCTTCAGACGGTCCTGTTTCATCTTACGGAGGTGCTGCGATTTCTCACGGTGTCCGTATACCCGTTTATGCCACAGATCGCCGAAACGATGAAGGTCCGACTGGGGTTATCGATGGATTTCTCCACACCCGTGTTGCAAGAATTCCCACCTTGGGGATCATATCTCTATAAGAAGCAAACCAGTAAAGGCGCTTCTCTATTTCCCAGAAAAGATTCCCGTCCATCGGACTCCAAAAAGAGTCCCGGACATACAACGCCCATTCATCCAAGCAGGACACCCATGGAAATACCTCAGCCTGTTTCATCCACCCAACCGCAGTCCCCGCCCAGCGAGGTGCTACAGATCAATATTGCCGATTTCCAAAAAGTCCAATTGAAGGTGGCTAAAGTCTTAACGGCAGAACGTGTTCCAAAGTCCGAAAAACTGCTCAAGCTCCAGGTGGATATCGGAACTGAACATCGTCAGATCGTGGCTGGAATCGGGAAAAAGTATGCCCCCGAAACATTGGTGGGCCGAACCATTGTCGTCGTGGCGAATCTCAAGCCGGCAAAACTGATGGGAATTGAATCCCAAGGCATGGTATTAGCTGCAGGAGATCAAGAGGTCCTTGAACTTCTTACTATGTCCCAGGAGATCCCTGCGGGAACAAGGATCAAATGATATCCTCTATGTTAATTTCACTCAAAAAGTCGTGACGGATATCTCACATCTCTCCCAAATTTTTCTTGAGAAGACTCATTGACGTCCTTGCACACCATGAAGAAAATACATGCTCAGGAAATGTCAGAAATAGACACGAGGAGGGAAAGACAACCCCATTATTTTAGAGACTTGCATGGAAGAATTGCCACGTTGCCGCACAAAAAGTGAAAGGCTAATACGCTTCCCGATGGATCAATCCCTTCCAAAGAGTCATAATCATAATCTTTACATCCAGCCATAAGGACCAATGCTCAATGTAATACATGTCGTAAGCTAAACGTTTTTCCCAAGAGGTATTTCCGCGCAATCCATTAATCTGTGCCCACCCCGTAATTCCGGCTTTCATGGTGTGACGCAGGTTATATTGTGGAATCTGGGCCCGGAATTTCTCGATAAACTCCGGTCGCTCGGGACGCGGCCCCACAATACTCATCTCTCCCTTTAAGACATTCCAGAATTGGGGCAATTCATCCAAACTGGTCCGTCGCAGAAACGTCCCGATGGGTGTCCTGCGTGGGTCGTGGGCTTTTGCCCAGACGGGACCTGTCTTATCCTCGGCATCCTTACGCATGGTCCGAATTTTAACAATATTGAACGATTTCCCATCAAGCCCGACACGAGTCTGCCGGTAGAAGACAGGACCTGGAGAGGTGAGCTTGATAAGTACCGCAATCATCAATGCGATTGGTGAGGCCACCACCAGGGCCACGGCGGCACCACAGACATCAACCATCCGTTTCAGAAACAAATTCCACCCGTAAAGAGGAGATCCTTGGAGGGTAATGATAGGAAGACCCTCAAACATCTCGGCTTCCGCCCGCAACGTCACGAACTCATAAATGGAGGGAATGATCTTCACTCCTGCTGTGGTGGCAGACAGAATTTTCATCAATCCTTCAGCTTCACATTCCACTTCCGGAGGCAAACATAAAAATACGATATCCACGTGGGTAGTTAAAATATCTGCCGCCTGGTCAAACGTTCCGATAACGGGTATTCCGTCTAACATTTGGCCAACCTTTTCGGCATTCCGTGTCAAATACCCGCGAACCTGGAGCCCAAGTTCGGGATGCATTTTGAGCGTATCGCCAACGCGCTGCCCAAGTTTTCCCGCGCCGATAATGACTACTTGGCGCTGGTTGTATCCCATTCGCCTGAAAACTCTGAGAATTTCCCGAAAGACCATACGGGAAAAGCCCAACACCACCAGATTCAATAACCAAAAATACATGATCACCAAACGGGAAAATTCAAACGGCTTCGAGAAAAAGGTCAATGCGACCAGGATCAGAATACTCAGCGTATTGGCCTTGGCAATGTCCACAAATTCCGCCAGATGAGAGCCCATTCTACGGGGGCGATACAGATTAAATGAATAGAAACAAATTCCCCATACGGCGACAATGGGGAAAAGAAGCCAGAGATACGGCTCAATAGGAGGAATGCCTTTGGTGATGGGAAACAGCGGCACTGAAAAGCGAATGAAGTAGGCGACCACCCAACACACGCATATCACAACCAAGTCGGAAAGGAAGAGTAGATTTTTTAGAAATTCACTATGGCGTTTCAACATGGCGGGGTATGACGAAATTCGCGGTAACGGGACATGATCACTTGCTGCATCCGCTGCTTAAAATAAGAACGATCAAACGATTCAACATGTGCCCGAATTGCATCCGGGTTGAAATCTGTAAGGTGCTGCGTGAACAACTGAATGGCTTCAATTATGGCTTGGACCGACTGTTCATAGTGAAAGACCCCCGTTGGAATAGAAGGGAATCCACTTCCGTGATCACCACGTACTACATGGTTTTCACCTTGTTTAGGCAAAGGATTGAGAGGAACGATGGTTTCAAGGGCCCCACCCTTTCCATAGGCAATTACCGGTTTTCCTGTAGCCATGGCCTCCAATGGCACAATACCAAAATCCTCTTCACCGGGGAAGAGAATGGCCAGGCACCGGCTGTAAAAATCTCTGACACGATAGTCTGGTTGCCACCCAAGAAATTCGACACTTGGTCCGGCCATTCCCCTTAAGCGTTTCTCATCTTGTCCTTGTCCAATAATTTTTAATGGAAGACCCAGCTCATTGGCCACAGCAATGGCCAGGTCGACTTTTTTGTAAGGCGCAAAGGCCGTGACCATCAAGTAAAACCCTTCGTGGCGAGGCGACACGTGAAAGGTCTGCCAATCAACAGGAGGGTAGACCACACAGGCACGCCTTCCATACTGGCGTGCGATTCGCCCTGCGACATTATGCGAATTGGCAATAAAACAACTCACATGGGCATTGGATTCCACATCCCACTGCTGAAGTCGCGCTCGAAAAAGGCCCATACCCAGTCTGCCAAAATTCCAAAACCCCGTGTTAACAAAATAGGTATCAAATCCATCCCAGATATACCGCATGGGGGTATGAACGTAGGAAATATGACAGGTCTCGCGAGGCACTCGAATGCCCTTGGCCACGCAATGGCTCGAACTGACCACCAAATCATACTGATGGAATTCGAATCGCTGGATGACTGAAGGAAAGAAAGGGAGCAAATACCGATATCGACTCTTTACACATGGGATTCGATTAAGAAAGCTTGGAATAATACGATGCCGCTCAATCGTCTCCGACACACTGCCTTTCACATGGAACAGGGTATAAATTGGCGCATCCGGAAACAATTCACACAACGCTTCAAGACACCGCTCCCCCCCCCGCATACCTGTCAGCCAATCATGTACCAGCGCCACTTTCACTTGGGTTCAATGCCCTGCATGTGAGGCAGCCATTTCCTTATATATTTCCAGAGTCGAATCCATCATGGTCTCGCTGGAGAATTTTTCCTGTATAGTCTCTCGTGCCTTCTTGATGAGGGAGATCCTGAGATCCTCATTGTTTGTGATTATTTTGACCTTTCCGGCAAGGTCTTCTCCGCTCCTTTTCTCTACCAACATTCCGTTTACCTCGTCATGAATGATTTCTTCCAATCCACTCACATTCATGCTCACAACCGGAACTCCCATGCCCATAGATTCTAAGACCAAAACTGGCAGGCCTTCCCACCTGGAGGTTAAAACGACCACGCTGAAAGTAGCAAGAATTTTCAGAGCCTCTCCATGGGACAATTCCCCCACCATGTGAACCCGTCCACCCAACCCCCGCCTGGCTATTTCCTGCTTGATCATCGGAGCCAAAGTCCCATCACCAACAATCGTGGCCGAGTACCCAGACAAGAACTCCATCATCTCTAAAAAAAGGAGAGGATCCTTCTGATGTACCAATCGTCCGATAAATCCAATATGCAGGAGCCCCTGAGGCAAAGGCCGTGGAAGATTGTTCAAAGAAAGACCGGGATAGATAACTGACCTTTTATCACGACCTGATAATAATTGAAATTTTTCTGCAAGAACCACATCATATTTCGACACAAAAATAGAATGGCGCGCACGTCGCAAATTCCAACGTTCCGCCATTAACGCCAGCCAGCGAATTCCCGGTGACTTTTCAATAAAATGAAATCCATGGATGGTATAGACCATCGGGATCTTCAAGAGAGATATCGTAAAGAAAAACCCTGCACGCCCACCATGGACGTGAACCAGATCAGGTTGAAAGGCCATAACCAATGCTCGAAGTTGGAAAGGGATGGCAGGATTAAGCCGACTAATGAAAAACCGAAGCCCCTGACAGGGAATTCCAAGAGCACCGGCTTCCTTCATTAAATATGATTGTTCTTCGGTAATGAGATAAAAAGAAACGACATGCCGTAAACCTTTGAGAATCTGTAGAACATGCGTTGTTCCTCCACCTGGTTTTCCATCAGCAACAATTTGGAGGACCCGCATTACGTGCCAAATTTCCCAAGTAAAATTTCTATGATTCGTAAAATACACACTATAGCAGAGCACGACCTATTCGGTCGGTTCCAAGGCCACGATACATACCAAATCGAGCATAGATACTCTGCAAAACCCATAAGGCCCATGCGACCGGGCGACCAAAATGTTTCCGGAAAAAATAATATTGATTAACATAATAAATTTCCTTTTGTTGAGAAAGATCGCCCCCAAATGAAGCTCCAGACTGATGCTCTATGACAGCCTCAGGAACGTGCCACACCTCCCAACCAGCCTGCATGGCCCTGAGGCACAGATCAACATCTTCATAATACAAAAAAAACTTTTCATCAAAGCCGCCAATTTCAGCCCAGATTGAACGCCGGCAACAAAGAAAAGCACCGGACACCCATGCCACAGGCTCCGCTTCATGAGGGATGCAAAATTTTGTCGAACACCGGGCTATCCCCCGACGAA